>CAZAPZ010000045.1:0-11877 GCA_964487285.1 uncultured Campylobacterales bacterium
GTTCTTTTCAAATAGATATACCGGATACATCAATGATGATAGCCTCATATATCTGTCGCGCCATACCTTGGCTATGATAGATGCCGCTGAGATTGACGAAATCGTTTTATCGCCTCTTACTATAGTTTTATAAGGGATGGAAAGATCCCATTTGTCCTTGCCATCTATAATTAAAAAATTTATTTTCGATGGAAAGTTATCAATGGCCCTATTTATAGCCAAGTTTTCGGCTTTTATAATACCCAAACTATCTATTTCAGCACTACTTGCACTACCTATAGAATATGTGCATAAATTTGTTATGCTGTCAAAAAGTCTCTCCCGTTTTTCTTCGGGAATAATCTTGGAATCTGTAATTCCATCTATTATATGTCCGTTAAGATTTGTTATACCTACTACAACAGGACCTGCCCATGAACCTCGTCCGGCTTCATCAACCCCTATTGGCATCATGGTTTGTATTTACTGTAAGTTAAGTTTCTTTACAAGTATCTTCGCACATATCAAGCAGAGATTTTAAGCTTTTTCGTATTTGCTTTATAGATATTATCCATCTTTGCAATTGCGCCGTACCATTTTCTGTTATGGTATAAATTCTCTTTGCAGCTCCTTTTGCTTCTGTGTTCCACACACTTGCAATGTAGCCGTCTTTTTCCATCGTTCTTAATGTTTTGTAAATATATCCAACTTCGTAATTCTCATGTTTTACACCCAGTTTTGCTAAGTTATTAATAAGCTGATAACCGTGTGCAGATCCTTTTTTTAAAAAAACCAATAGAAACGGTTGAAGAAATCTGGGCGGTCTATTACCGGGGTAATCCTTGCACCAGCTATCAATTTTGTACTCTTTTTCTTTTGTCGCCATTGTTACCATAATAATTTTTTCCTCCTATAAAGTATTATAACTAATTCGTATCACTTACAACAATATGTCGTATTATAATTTTGTCAAGTATATCACAATTAATTTTTAGCTTGATTTTACAATACTATTTTGGGTTTTATTCCTGTTCCCGATTTTCCCATAGCTATTAGCTCACCTACTGTATTTACAATAGCAACTTTCTGTTCGGGAAAATCGCCTTGTAAAGGCATTCCATTCTTGATAAGCTCTTCATCTTTCCTACCAACTGTAATTGTCGGGTAAAACGAAACAGCCTGTGCCATAGGAATAATAACATCTCTTATATTTCCCCCTTTGGCTTTGTCTGCTATTTTATCCAGGTTAAATGCATCATCAATACTAAAATGATCAGATGAGATTCGTCTAAGTGACAGTGTCGTGCCGTAGCATCCGATTTGCCTTCCGATATCTCTAATAATTGATCGGATATACGTGCCTTTCGAGCAGGATATTTCAAGCATTGAATGTCTGCCGAAATTTTTCAATAGATTTATACTATATACCTCAACATTTCTTGATGGAATGTCAACGGTTTTATTATTTCGTGCATATTTGTAAAGAGGGACGCCCTTAACCTTTATTGCCGAATATATAGGAGGCAGTTGAACAATGCTTCCCGTAAAATTTCCTAATACTCTTTCAACCAAATTATCATCAATGATTTGGATTTTAGAGTGTAAAATAACATTTCCAGTGATATCCGATGTATCTGTTTCTACACCCCATAATGCTTCGGCAATATATGTTTTATCGCCTGATAAATATTTTGCCAAACGAGTTGCTTTACCGATGCAGATTGTCAGCAAGCCTGTTGCAAACGGATCTAATGTCCCTGTGTGACCGGCCTTTTTTACTCCTGTTACTTTCTTTATAAACTTATCATGCCATAAAGATGAGAAGCCGCTTATCTTATCAATATTAATAATTCCTGATAACATACAATATTCAGAGAAATTTTTTATATATAAAATACCGGTTACAACTGCAAAATTTGCAGATGCTGAGTTTATTTTTCATAGAACAACTTTCTAATTGCAGCTATGAGCATGCTTTTGGCTTTTTCTAACGGTCCTTCAATATGAAAGCCGCTTGCGTTCTTGTGACCTCCTCCTCCAAATTCAAGTGCAACCGGTGTTATGTCAAAATTTTTTGATCTCAAGCTGACTTTGTAGCTGTTATCATGATCTATTCTAATTAATACACCTATCTCAACACCTTTTACACCTCTTGCATAATTTACCGCGCCTTCGGTATCCGCTGCGGTGGTTTCAGTTTCATGGAAATCTTTTTCCGTAACGGTTATCAGTGCAACTCTATTATCAAAAAAGAATTCCATGCCTTTAAGCAGTCTTCCAAGTAGTTTTACTTGAGACGGTTTCTTGCTCTCATATATATTTGAGGCTACATACCATGGTTTTACACCTATAGATAATAGATCCGATGCCATGTTAAATGCCGATGATGAAGTTGAGGAATATCTGAAAGAACCCGTATCCGTAAGAAGAGCAGTGTATAATGCTGTTGCCGTATCTATATCAATAGGCAGATTTTTATCTTTAAGCATATCGTATATCACCGATCCTGTAGAAGGTGCATCCCGATCGATTAAATTATAATCGGCAAATCTTGTATTTGTAGTATGGTGATCAAAATTTATTGTTACCGCAGCAGCCTCTATAATGTTATTAGACAATCCAGGTCTCTCTATACTGCCGCAATCGGCAAATACTATAGTATCGTATTCGGGTAATAAGTCTTCTATTGACACAACCGCTTCAGTTCCTTTTAGAAATAAGAAATTATCAGGTATGCCTGTCTTATTTGCAACGATAGCTTTTTTGCCGCTCTGATTTAATGAGCGTGCCAATCCTATTGTCGATCCAATATTATCGCCGTCAGGGTTTACATGACTCACAATCAGTATATTTTCTGCGGATAGCAGTTTTTCAACCACTTCATTTCGCAGTATATTAAACTCAGCTGCCTTATCTTCCTTTTTTATTTTAGACAGCAACTTCTCAAATTTTATTGCTCCCTCTTCAACGGTATCCTTTTTAAATTGTATTGCAGGCGCATATTTCATAGTTACCAACTGTGCTACTATATTTCTGTAATGCCCTTGATCTTTATTGAGAGCTTTTATCAAAGTATCGTTGCCGGATACAAATACCCTTGCATTTCTCAAGTCTTTGGACATTTCCACATAGCTTATACAAGGCAAGAATTTATGATCCGTCGAGCTTACGCCAAATACTGTTTTTGATAGTTCGTCCATCAATATACGCTGAATTTCACGGCTAATGCGTTTACGTCTTATTTCCGTCGCCATTTTTATTCTTTTTTAGCTGATTTATCCGATAAAATATATGCTTCTATACTATCTTCTACCTTTATGTCATTATATCCGGCTATTGAGATTCCGCATTCATAACCTTTGCCAACCTCTTTGGCATCTTCCTTAAACCGTTTGAGATTTGAGATTTTACCTGTATATATAATCACTCCATTACGTACAAGATGCACAAGACCGCCTCGCATAATTTTTCCATCTGTAACATAGCTGCCGGCAATAGTTCCAATTTTGGAAATCTTGAATATCTGCCGTACCTCGGCAACGCCAATCTGTTTTTCTATTTCGACTGGTGTAAGCATGCCTGCAAGTGCATTTTTTATATCATCTATGGCTTCATAGATCACTTTATATAATTTTATGTCAACCGTTTGCTTTTTTTCCGATCTATTTGCCATCTGTGTCATTGAAACATTAAACCCTAAAATTGTAGCACCTGTTGCATCTGCAAGGTCGAGATCTGTTTCGGATATTGCTCCAACCGCACTGTGTATAATTTGAACCTTTATTTCGCCGGTTATTTCATCTATCGATTGAGTAAATGCATCCGAAGCTCCAACGGTATCTGATTTTATTATGATTTTTAGGCTTTTCTCTTCACTTTTATTCATATCTTCCATGAGGCTTTCAAGAGTTTTATGTTTTGCAGGCTTATTTATTAAAACGGATCGATTTTGCCGGCTGGCGGCAATTGTTTTTGCAATCTTGTCGCTTGGAACTACATTTAGAATATCACCGGCTTCAGGCAGCCCTGTTATGCCAAGCAGCATTACCGGTGTTGATGGTCCTGCAACTTTAATTTGTTTACCTGTTGCGGAAAGGAGTCTTCTAACACGCCCCCATTGTTTACCCGCTACAAAATAATCCCTATAATTAAGCGTGCCTTCTTTTATTAAGACAGTGCATGATGTTCCCTGCCTGCTGTCTATCTTTGATTCAATCACAATTCCCTTAGCGGGTTTATCGGGATTTGACTTGAGTTCGGCCATCTCGGATATGAGAATTATCATTTCAAGCAGTTTATCCACCCCGATATTCTTTTTAGCTGAGATCTCAACTATTACAGTGTCGCCGCCCCATTTTTCCCATACCAAGCCATGTTCGGAAAGTTGTTTCTTAACTATTTCGGAGTTGGCATTAGGTTTGTCAATTTTATTTATTGCAACCAATATAGGCACGCCTGCTGATTTTGCATGGTTGATAGCTTCTATGCTCTGAGGCATTATTCCATCATCTGCAGCTACTACGAGCACGACAAGATCTGTCACCTGAGCGCCTCTTGCTCTCATCTGCGTAAAGGCTTTGTGTCCGGGTGTATCAATAAATACTATTTTTTTACCTTTTATTTCAACAACGGATGCACCGATATCTTGTGTTATTCCGCCTGCTTCCTTATCGGCAATGCGAGTGTTTCTTATTGTATCAAGCAGGGTGGTTTTCCCATGATCTACATGGCCCATAACAGTTACAACGGGCGGTCTCGGTTTTTTATCTTCAGGCAGATCAGCTTTTTGAACGACTAACTTCTTAAACAGATCAGATCTATCTTTATCTTTATATTCATATTCATATTCATCAGATAGAACAATCATCGTTTCTTTATCCAGAATATCATTCTTCGTAGCCATTATGCCTAAGTCCAGTAGTTCTTTAATCAATACTGCCGGTGTGATAGATAAATTTGAAGCTAATTCTGCAACACTATTTTGTCCGTAAATTATGAGTTTATTTGATGATTCGATCTTGATTTTATCAATTGTTTTTTCTATCTTGCTGCTCTTGCGTTTGCTCCTTTTTTTAAATCTGCCTGCCATTCCAATTTTAACAATAGGAACTCGCTTAGCTTTGTATCGTGTGTCCGATTTTTTTCTATCGGTATGCTCTATTTTTACGCTTCGTTTTGCCTTTCTCTTTACGTCAACTGTTTCTGCTGCAGGTGTAAAGACCGGTTTATCAATTTTATCTTTGAGCGTCTCTTTAACAAGAGGCTTGCGTTTAAATATCCTGCCAACCGGTGCTTTAGGCTTGACCACAGGCGGTTTCGGCACAACAAGCTTGATATGATATTTTCTCGCAAGTATTCTCTCGGCAAGCTCTTTATCTACGCTGCTGAAACTTGTCTTAAACTCAACGCGATGGAGTTTAAGAAGTGCCATAATATCTTTAGCAGGTATATTATGTATCTTTGATATTCTGAAGATTTGCATTTTAGACATTCTCAGCCTCCGTTTCTTCGGATGGCTCAACTTTCATATCCTCCACCCTCTCTATAGATATTTTGTAGCCGGTCAGTTTACTGATCAACCGCACATTTTGGCCTTTTTTTCCTATTGCAAGTGCTATATTATCTCTATCGGCAAAAAGAGTTGCGTCTTTGTCTTCCTCATCTATATCTATCTGATCTATCTTGGCCGGTTTGGCAGAATTAGCTATAAATTGAGCTATATCAGGCGACCATTTTATAACATCAATTCGCTCGCCATTTAATTCATTAACTATGGCATCAATTCTTATCCCTTTTATACCCACACATACACCTACTGGATCTATATTGGGCCTATTGGAACTAACGGCAACTTTTGCTCTTTGTCCGAGATCTCGCGCTATAGCCTTAATTTCTATTGCGCCGCTTCTTAATTCCGGAATATTAATTTCCATAAGTTTTTTCAGCATTCCGGGATGGCTTCGAGAAAGGAAAACCTTTATTCGCGATCTTCTTCTTTCCACTCCTATAACATATGCTTTAACGACATCACCCGCAACTATCGTCTCGTGGGGTATCTGTTCGCGTTTCGGCATGATGCCTGTTGCAGCTTTTAGATCAACTAATATCTCTCCGTGACTATTTTCAGTTAGAACAACACCTGCCACTATCTTACTTTTTTTTCCGTTAAACTCTTCGTATATCTTTTGGCTGTCCTGATTCTCAAACTCACGTGATATTGTTTTTTTCACAATACTTGAAGAGATTCTGCCTAACTCTTTAAGGTTTATGGGTATCCATATCCAATCCCCAATCTCAACATCACTTTTATATTCCGAAGCCTTGTCAATCGGGATATAATAGCCGTTAGAAGAATTGCTTGACACCTTCTTTCGCACGTTTGCAGATAGCATTTCCCGGTCAATATCCACTATAACTTCAATTTTAGTAGTAGATGGATAATTTGAAATTATTGCTTCTTCTATTGCCTGCTGCAAAAGATTGGAAATATCTTTGTGAGACATACCATGTTCTTCGGCAATACCTTTTATTAATTTAAATATTTTAAGCACTTAATTCTCCATAATTTAAGATAGAGGAATCTTTGAGGAATCATACACAATATGGGCATTGCTTATTATATCAAAAGGAATAGCCCATTCTTTTGTCTCTGATTTTATGATTATATTGTTATCTTCAACTTTTCTCATAATACCCTTAAATTGTTTTCTTCCGTCTATCTTACTTTGTGTTTTAATTAAAATTTCTTTACCTATCGCGTTATTGAAATGAACAGGTGTAAAAAGCTGTCTTTCAATACCGATTGTTCCAACTTCAACAGCGAAATCTCTAATCTCATCTGCCTCTTCTAAGCCATTGATAATAAATCTATTAACTTTTGCGCAATCATTAGCGGAAACAGCTCGGTCTTTTCCCGATAGAAAGATCTGAAGCAGCTTTGATCCGTAGCTCGTAATCCATCTAATATGATACAACTTTAAGCCGTTCATATACAACATGTCGTTTATCATAGATTTAATCGTCTCCAAATTCGCAGTTTTTACAAGTTTAATTTTTTCAACATCTTTATCTACCAACAATCTTTTTTCTCCCCAATTACTATATCTTTAGAACTTTTAGGTTCGCATCTTTTTTGCAATTTATAAAGCATCCTAACGATTTGACAGTATATAGAAGATTTTGTTTAGTTCAAGGGTGCAATTTTTTAAATTATTTAAAAAAATAATAAAATCCCTCTTGACAAGGTTTATACATCGCATATATTAGCACTCAAGAGCATCAAGTGCTAAAAAAATTTAAGGAGGTATAGATATGGGTTTCAGACCATTAGCTGACCGTGTTTATGCAAAAGTTGTGAGCGGAGAAGAAAAGACAGAAAGCGGACTATTTATTCCCGATACTGCAAAGGAAAAGCCGCAGAAAGCTGTTGTCCAAGCAATAGGAAAGGAAGTTGAAGATGTAAAAGTTGGCGATACCGTACTATTTGCTAAGTACAGCGGCAACGAGATCAAAATTGATGATGATGATTTCATTATTTTGAAGATTGACGATATTTTAGGCGTTTTTGAATAATAATAGATAATATTAGGAGGATATAATATGGCAAAACAAATGTTGTTTGCTGATGAAGCAAGAAACAAAATATTAAAAGGGGTTGAACAACTTTCTGAAGCTGTTGCTATCACAATGGGCCCCCGCGGAAGAAATGTTCTGATAGACAAAAAGTTTGGCAGCCCAAGTATTACTAAAGATGGCGTAACTGTTGCAAGAGAAATAGAACTTGAAGACAAATTTGAAAATATGGGTGCGCAATTGGTTAAAGAGGTTGCATCCAAAACATCAGATGTTGCAGGCGACGGAACAACAACAGCTACCGTGCTAACAACGGCAATTTATAAAGAAGGTTTGAAGAATGTTGCTGCAGGAGCTAATCCAGTTGACATAAAACGCGGAATAGATAAGGCTGTCAGCAAAATTGTTGAATTTATTAAAAATAATTCTCAAGAGGTTAAGGACAAAAAAAGAATTGCCGAGATAGGCACTGTTTCAGCCAACAATGACAAAGAGATAGGACAGATTATTTCTGATGCGATGGAAAAGGTCGGTGAAGATGGAGTTATAACCGTTGAGGAAGCAAAGGGCATGAAGACGGATCTTGAGGTTGTAGAAGGTATGCAGTTTGATAGAGGTTATTTATCTCCATATTTTGTTACGAATGCAGATAAGATGAGCGTTGAACTTGAGAATCCATATATAATTATAACGGATAAAAAACTTTCAAATATGAAAGAGCTGCTTCCTGCAGTTGAGAAAATCGCAAAAGCTGGAAAATCATTTTTAGCGATTGCCGAGGATATTGAAGGTGAGGCACTTGCAACACTCGTTGTGAACAAAATAAGAGGAACAATAAACTGCGCAGCGGTCAAAGCTCCAGGATTTGGCGACAGAAGAAAAGAGATGTTAGCTGATCTTGCGGTTTTAACAGGCGGAAAAGTACTTTCTTCGGAAGCAGGTATAAAGCTTGAAAATGCCGATGTTGCAGATTTTGGTACATGTAAAAAAATCGTAATTGACAAGGATAACACAACGCTTGTTGACGGCGGTGGTTCCACAGAGGACATTAAAGCTAGAATTAGACAGATTGATGCTCAATTTGAGGCATCAACTTCAAGCTATGATAAAGAAAAACTAAAAGAGAGAAAGGCAAAACTTGCCGGCGGAGTTGCTGTAATTAAAGTAGGTGCGGCAACAGAGACAGAGATGAAGGAGAAAAAAGCTCGTGTTGAGGATGCTTTAAACGCTACAAAAGCTGCAGTTGAAGAGGGTGTTGTAGTCGGCGGCGGCGTGACACTTTTAAGGGCTCAAAAATCTCTTGATAATCTTGTTGTTGAAGATAACCAAAAAGTTGGTGTTAGAATAGTAAGAAATGCACTTGAATCACCTATAAGAACAATTGCCTCAAATGCAGGTTTTGAAGGTTCTGTAGTGGTGAATAAAGTAAAAAATTCTCAGGGCAATATAGGATTCAATGCTGCGACTGGAAAATATGAGGATCTTTCCGAAGCGGGTATCATAGATCCTGCAAAAGTTGAGAGAACAGCACTTCAGAATGCTGCATCTGTAGCAAGTCTGCTTCTTACAACTGAAGTTATGGTAACAGATCTTCCTGAAAAAGAACCGGCTCCCGGCATGCCTCCTCAAGGTATGGGCGGTATGGGCGGAGGAATGTACTAAACTCATTTTAAAATTTAAAAAAGGGCACAAAAGAGCTTATCTTTTGTGCCCTTTTTTTTGTGCGTTACTACAAAATTTGTCTTCTCTGTAACATTGATCATCCTTGTAATTTTTTACCGTCTGCATTGACAGACTTAATAACTAAAAGTATAATATGATAAATTCAAGGGTTTTGCAGTATTTGATAAAAGGATATATTACGAGATTTATGCATTATAAGGAGGGGTTATGAGGATTTTAACTAATGTAGTAATGATCTGTGTAATTTCGGTTTTCAGTATATTTGCTGTGGATGCTGCTTACGGAGGCGTTAGCAACAGCTGCGTGAAATGTCACTTGACCTTAAAGAACAAAGGAAATTCGTTGATAAACCTTAATGCGCATAACTGGGAAGATTCTATTCACCGAAAGGCGGGAGTTGACTGTCAAGCGTGTCATGGCGGTAATCCGTCAAAATTTACGAAGGCAGAAGCACATATAGGAGTTTTTAAGCCGGGTAATCCTAAGAGTACGGTATATTACAAAAATATTCCATCTACATGCGGTAAATGCCATGTAGATGAGTTTCAATCATTCAAACAAAGTTATCATTACAAACATCTGGAAGAAATAGGTAATGGACCAGACTGTATAACATGCCATGGTGCTATGGCAACCCATGTATTACACCCTGGTAATATTGCAAATACATGCAAAAATTGCCATAATTATAGATTGGCAATAGACCCTTCGGTTCCTAAAAAAGCAGAAATGATGCTGCTGATGCTTAGTGAAGGCAGGTTGCTTATCAATAGATATGCTGCTGATTATAAAACAAGTCATACAGCTGAGCCGGCAAGTTTTAGAAAAGCTGATGAAAATTTTAATAAAGCAATAAAAAGCTGGCATTCTTTTGATTTCGATAAAACCACATCATATATTCTGAGTATGTATGGTGATCTAAAAGAAATAAAATAACAAGATACTGAATCTTGAAAACCGGTTTAAGTGCTGCCTATCTTTGTTAATCGATTAGATTGGCAGCATTTAACGGTTTATAAAAATAGGTTTTTCTGATTTTTAGAATCTGAATCTTGCGAACCCAACACAAGCTCTCAACATAGAGAGAACATATCAGATGAAAGGTATATGCTTGTTGTGAGTTAATAAATATGTTTAAACACAAAAAGAAGGAATAGTATACAAACAAGATGAAAAAACTATTTTCAGACTCGAAAGTAAAAAGCATGAACTGAAATGAACAATGTAAGTTTTTTTGCTTATTATATAACAAATGTTATAGGTCTTTTAGCATTTGCAATATCTGGAGTTTATAAAGGCGTAAATGTAGGATTGGATCTCCTTGGTATTGCAGTTACCGGATTTGTTACAGCCTTGGGTGGTGGAATAACAAGAGATATTCTAGCAAATAGACCTCCGGCAGCATTAGCAGGATACAATGATATCGGTATTACTTTTATAGGTATTACGGTCGGTATCTTTTTCTATAAGCTGACACTTAAGGATTTAAGCGAAAATTTGGTTATCAAAATATCGGACGCTGTAGGTCTCGCTGCTTTTACGGTGACAGGCGCAGTTGTGGCATATCATTCTCATTTTAATGCTGCCGGAATCATACTTTTGTCATTTAGTACCGCTGTCGGCGGAGGTTTGATAAGCGACATATTAACAAATAGAGTTCCCATGGTTTTAAAAGAAGGTTTTTACGCAAGTTGTTCTATTGTAGGTGCTATTTGGTTTTATATAACGATTAATATAGGATTTAGTATGAGCATAGCGATATATACAACGTTTCTTGTTGTTCTTGTAACGAGAATTCTTGCAATATACTTTAAGTGGCATCTTCCTAAAATATAATAACAATTCCTTTTGCCATTGCTGGCAAATACGGCAATTTCAGGGATTAAATTTAAGGTTTGGCATTTAATATGAAAGTTGACGACAGCTTCGCAAGTGATAAGACGATAAGTTTAAAATTTTAGTTTTTTACCAATTAGTTTGCGCAGAGATGAACTCTGTAGGCATATTTGTTAAGTATAATTAAAATATTTTTTAGTTTATAACTCTTGACAAACAAAAAGGTATGGTTATCATAAAGAAAATTTTGTTGGGGGTATATTTATGGTACGTTTTTTACGTAGGTTAACATTTTTTGCTATTGTGTTGCTTTTCGGGGCAATGGCGTCCAGTAACAGCTTTGCAAAAGATGTAAAAATTGGGCTTGTGTTGCCAATGACAGGTCCTATCGCTTCGTTTGGCCAAAGCGCCTGGAAAGGAATCGGAGTTGCAGAGTCTATGGAACCAACCGTTTTAAATGGCAGGAAGATTAAGCTTATATTGCTTGATAACAAAGGAGGTAAAGTAGGAACTGCTAATGCTGTGAGCAGACTTATTTATCAAAACAAGGTGAGAGCTATAATAGGCGCAGTTGCCAGCGGCAATACCTTGGCAGGCGCTCCAATTGCGGAAAAAGCACATGTTGCCATGCTAACGGCTGCATCTACAAATCCGCTTGTGACAAAAGGCAGGAAGTATATTTCTCGTGTTTGTTTCATAGATCCGTTTCAGGGAAAAGTAGCGGCTGAATATGTTTATAACACTCTTCATGCCAAAACAGCTGCTGTTATAGTAGATATGGCGCAAGACTATTCTGTCGGATTAGCA
>CAZAPZ010000046.1:0-11808 GCA_964487285.1 uncultured Campylobacterales bacterium
AGATAAATTACCTAAGGCTGTCTTTATTCAAGCGACCGAAACTTCTACTGGTGCGCTTAATCCTATAGATAAAATAGGAGAAGTGATAAATGATATTGACCCGTCCTGTCTTTATGTTGTTGATGCCATATCAACCATGGCAGCAGTTCCCGTTAAGACGGACGCATGGCATATTGATCTTCTCGTGTGGGGGTCGCAAAAGGCTCTAATGATACCACCCGGACTTTCGTTTTTGACTGTTAGCAACAAAGCTGTAGATTGTGCCCGTAAGTCCAATATAAGCTGTTATTATTTTAGCATTATCAAAGAAATGGAAAAACAGAAGACCGGTTCAACTCTTTATACTCCTGCAACTGCTCAAGTTGCGGCTCTTGATTTAACGCTTGAAAAAATTTTTGATGAAGGAAAAGATGTTTTGTTTGGCAGACACAATAGGATGGCAAAAGCTATGCGAGCAGCTCTTGTAACTATGGGTTTTTCTATATTTCCAGAGCATCCGTCTGATGCACTTTCGGTTATCACAAAAAACGGTGTAGATTTTGAACAGATTAGAAGCGATTTGGTAAATCAATTTGGAATACTCATGGCAGGCGGACAAGGGATATTAAAAGGTAAAATTATCAGAATAGCCCACATGGGATATTTTGATGCTGTTGATATGATTGGATTTCTCGGCGCATTTGAGATGGTTTGTTCAAACTATATCAGTATTAAGAAAAGCCCTATTGAAAAATTTATTGAGATATATTCAAAAAGATAGATGAGAAAGCGATCATTTCCTGAGGGGGGAGCATTTTTACTTCCTCCATACGCTGCCGAAAGAAGAGCCGTTGAAAACAAACTCATAAATATGCTCGAAAAACTTGGCTATAATGAGATTTCAACATCAGCTTTTTACTATGCAGACCAGTTTGAAAAAGTACTGTCAAGATCAATATTTGAAAGATCTTATAGACTTACAGACCGAATGTCCGGAAGGACAATGCTGATACGACCTGATATAACGCTTCAAGTGGCGAAAATTATTTCCGTAATACCTGATATTAAGTTTCCTTACAAAATATGCTATTCGGGAAAAGTGTTCAGAGATCAAACACATCATGGTCGGCCTATTGAGCAAAAGCAGGTTGGAGCAGAGTTTTTTGGGTCAGATAATCCGTGCGATCTATTCAACTTTGTAAAAAGCATTTCCGAACAATTTTCAATTCCGGTTAGGCTCATTTCGTTAGGCGATGGTGCTTTAAATAGTGTAATAGCAACTTCAAATAACAAAAAAGCTATTGCAAAGGCTATAAGAACAAAAGATAGGGCGAAATTAGCAAAGCTGCTTGACCGCAATCAATTTGAAATTATCGATAAACAGTTAAATTTATACGATAAAAGTCAGGTTGTTGAGATTGAAAATATTATATCAAGTTACGACCCTGAAGCTAATCAGATAAAAGATATCATCAATGATTTATCTAAACGGTTTACTGATACTGAAATTGTCTTTGATGGATCTGATATCGGAACATTTTTCTATCATGATGGCTTCGCATTTTCATTTTATGGCGAGAACGGATTATCCATCGCAACAGGCGGACAGTATAGGAACTTGATGGGTATGTTCGGAAAACCTGCCAGTTCGGTTGGCATTGCGGTAAATCTGGACAATCTGTTTGTGGCGATAAAGAATAAAAAGAAGTTTTAAGAAAGTTTTAAATTTTTAAGGAAAAAATTGGGTTTTGGTTTGCGGACAAGAAAAGCTAAGGAATGTATTTTGCCTTTTCTATATGCTCAAAACCTTGAATTTTCTTGCCAAACATTGTAATAAATCGGAGGAAAAATGAATATTGCTGTCATAGGCGGACAATGGGGTGATGAAGGTAAAGGAAAGATTGTTGATTACCTCTCGGAAGTTGCGGATGTTGTTGTAAGAGCACAAGGCGGTGCTAACGCCGGTCATACCGTAATAGTCAACGGCAAAAAATATATTTTTCACCTTGTGCCTTCAGGCATAATTCATAAAAATGTTAAAGCTGTGATAGGTAACGGTATGGTGCTTGATATAGCCGAACTTAGGGAAGAAATAGAATTTTTAAATAATAGCGGTATAGATACAGCCGGAAGGCTTTTTATAAGCGATAGAGCTCATGTTACCTTTCCGTTTCATAAGTTTACAGATCGGCAAGCAGAAAAACTTTCCGGAAAAAATAAGATTGGAACAACAGGCAGAGGCATAGGTCCTACATATATGGACAAAGCGGCACGGGTAGGCGTAAGGGTAGCCGATCTTTATAATAAATCGTTACTAAAAGAAAAGTTGAATAATCGGATCAACGCAATATATGGCGATGATAGCCTTGCAGCGGATATGTTAGATTCGCTTAATTCCGATGCTGATTTTATCAAACCTTATGTAACCGACAGTATGACTTTGATAAGCAGACTGGAAAAAGAAAAAGCGTCGTTTTTGTTAGAAGGTGCTCAAGCAACGCTGCTTGATATTGACTTTGGAACATACCCGTTTGTTACATCATCTAACACTTCCATAGGAGGTTTATTCACAGGCTCAGGGTTTAATCCGTTTTTTCTTGACAAATGTGTGGGCGTATTTAAAGCGTATTGCACACGAGTGGGAAGCGGACCGTTTCCGAGCGAGCAGATAGGAAAGATCGGTGAATTTTTAAGAAAAAGAGGCGCAGAATTTGGTTCCACAACCGGAAGACCGCGCAGATGCGGATTTTTTGATATGGTAGGTGCCAAATACAGTTGCATAATAAACGGACTTAGCGATATAGCGTTAACAAAACTTGATGTATTGAGCGGATTAGAAAAAATTCCAGTCTGCATTGCTTATGAGATAGATGGCACTAATACGGAAATTTTTCCATCAAGAGCAGATCTGCTTGAAAAAGCGATACCTGTTTATAAAGAGATTGATGGATGGAACGATGATATAGGGGGAATTAGAGAATTCAATTCATTACCAAAACAAGCAAAAAATTATGTTAAACAACTTGAGGATGAACTTCAAACAAAAATAAGTATTGTAGCAACGGGTCAGGAAAGAGAAGATCTGATAAGGCGATAGGATGTCTTTGGAATGCGGTATAATCGGTCTGCCTAATGTTGGTAAATCCACAATTTTTAATGCACTTTCTAACGCAGGAGCAACCGTTGAAAACTATCCGTTCTGTACGATAGAGCCCAATATAGGTATAGCTAAAGTGCCTGACTATCGGGTTGATACGCTTTCGACAATTGTTAATCCTAAAAAAATAACATATCCTATTGTAAAAATTGTTGATATTGCAGGTCTTGTAAAAGGAGCCGCTGACGGAGAAGGACTTGGAAATCAATTCCTAAGCCACATAAGAGAAGTAAATGTAATAATCCATGTGTTAAGGGCATTTTCTGATAGCAATGTCGTTCATAGTGGGGCAGTTGACCTTATTCGCGATAAAGAAGTTGTCGATGCGGAACTTATTCTTGCCGACCTTTCGACTGTAGAAAAGCAGATTGGCAAAGCTGAAAAGTCTGTCAAAGCCGGCAGCAAGGATACTAAGGAAAAGGCTGTTAGGTTAAGCGAGATGAGAAACATGCTTGAAAAAGGACAACCTATGCGAATGGCAAGCGATGAGATTTTAGAGCTTGCGGATGAATTATCGCTGCTCTCGGCTAAACCGGTAATCTATGTTATAAATGTTGATGATGATTATAGCGAAGATACTAAGATAAGCGAGATGAAAAATAGAGCGAAAGAGGAAAATGCAAAGCTGATTATTATGTCCGGGAAAATCGAATCTGAAATATCCCAAATGGAAGATGATGAAAAGCAGCTCTTTTTGGATGAACTCAAAGTTGATCAGCCGGCATTAAACAGATTGATAAAAATAAGTTACGATACGCTTGGGCTTATAACATTCTACACCGCAGGTCCAAAAGAGGTCAGAGGCTGGACTATTAGAAAAGGTTTAACCGCTAAAATGGCGGCAGGAGCCATACACACAGACATCGAAAAAGGATTTATTAAGGCTCAGATAACAAAATACGATGATTTTATTCGTCTCAAAAGTGAGCAGGCAGTTAAAGAAAAAGGATTAATGAGCATAGTGGGAAAAGACTATATTATGGAAGATGGAGATATAGTCTATTTTATGTTTAGATAAAGGAACCGATATGAATAAATTGTTAAAAGAGAGAAAAAATAAATTTCTAAAACTGTTGACTTCTGACGCATATATTTCTACCCAAGAAGAAACTATTAGATATCTAACGGGCGCCAACGGAGACTCCGTGCTGCTTCTTGTAAATGAGAATATATATTTGGCTGCAAATCCTTTAAGTTATCCTGCATTTAAGTCGGTTGACAAGATTGCAACTGTAATTAAAACAAGTAAACCGTTTGAAGCCATAAATCAGATAATCGAAGAGAAAAAAATAAAAAGCATAAGTTATCAGCCTGAAACCGTTAATTGTTCACTTATGCTGCAGATGAAATCGCTTCCCGTCTCATTAAATACTCACCCGCATCTATCCGAAACGGTAAGAATGGTTAAGGATGACTATGAGATAAAACAGCTAAGGCATGCAGCTATAATAAATCGTAATGCTATGATGGCTGTCTATAAATTGATAAAACCTGGTATAACAGAGAAAGATATAGCAGGAGAATTGGAATATCAAATGAGAAAATTCGGATCCGACGGACTCTCATTTCCAACAATAGTTGCTACAAAAAAGAATGCCTATAATCCGCATGCTTTACCTTCATTTACAAAAGTTGAAGAAAATGATGTTGTGCTGATTGATTTTGGAGCTATGGTAAACGGATATCACGCTGATCAAACATATACATTTATTATTGGAAAAGCCGATAACCATACTAAGCTATTATACAATACGGTAATTCTTGCCCAATATGATGCAATAGAGTCGATAAGGGAAGGAATGAAAGCTTGCGAGATAGACGAGTTTGCAAGAAAACGGCTTAGAAAAGAAGGATTGGAAAAGCAGTTTATTCATAGCACAGGCCACGGAGTCGGACTTGCAATACACGAACTGCCATGGATCTCACCGGCAAGTAAGCAGGCTATTAAACCTAATATGGTTTTTACAATTGAACCGGGTGTATATTTTGATAATGGACTTGGCATAAGACATGAGGTAACGGTATTGTCTCACGAGCTTGATGCAGAAGTACTTGGATTTGCACCTATCGTCGAGGTAGTTTAAGCATTCGCTGTATTCAACCGATGTTATTGTTTCATTAATTTGACTTTTAGTAGAGATACAAATTTTAGTAAATAAAAATAGAGAGCACGGTGGAATAAACATATCTGCCGTAGCAAAACTAATATTGCCGTGAGAGCATTCGGTGATGATTTAAGAGCCGAACTAGCAGCCTAAGATAAAATAAGGGTTACAACTATTGAGCCCGGAATTGTGC
The DNA here is from genome assembly GCA_964487285.1 of uncultured Campylobacterales bacterium. Taxonomy (GTDB): domain Bacteria; phylum Campylobacterota_A; class Desulfurellia; order JAADFJ01; family JAADFJ01; genus CAZAPZ01. The sequence goes on from CAZAPZ010000046.1 coordinate 5,435, forward strand.
AGACAGAATTTCAAGACTATATAACGGATACTGCGGTGAAAAGTTTTCTTGCAGAAAGATTTCCGCTATGAGACCACTTATGACACCTGAGTTTATGCCTGTGGGAACTCAGGCAACAGTTAAAGCGGTTACTCCGAAATTACTTACCGAGATCGGAACCCAGATTATTTTATCAAACAGCTATCATCTTTATCTGAGGCCGGGTGAAGCAATTATTGAGAAAGCAGGAGGACTGCACAAATTCCGCGGTTGGGGAAAACCGATTTTAACAGATTTAGGAGAATTTCAGATATTCAGTCTGAAATCTATGCATATAACCGATGACGGGGCTTACTTTTCATCTATATTCAGCGGAGAGACTCTCATTTTATAAGACCTGAGGACTCAATACGAATACAGGAAACATTGAGAAGCGATATAATGATGGCTTTTGATGTCTGCCCATCGGTCGGATCGTATTTAGAAGCGGAGAATGCCGTAAATATTACAACAAAATGGGCAAAGCGATGACCTTTTGTTTGGTATTGTTTAGGGCTTGAATTTTTAAAGATTTGCGGGAACAGTCTGCTGAGCAGATATGCGGCATGAATTTTGACGGTATAGCAGTTGGAGGGCTCTCAGTCGGCGAGAATAAAGCTGATTTTCTAAAAATTATGAGTGAGACCTGCCGCATGCTTCCTGATAATAAACCTCATTATCTAATAGGCGTAGGAAAACCGTCTGATATAGTTGAATCCGTAAAAGAAGGGATCGATATTTTCAATTGCGTAATGCCGACACGAAATGCAAGAAACGGACAGCTTTTTACGAAATATGGTATAATCTCCATAAAAAATGCTCGTTTTATAGAAAATATAAATCCAATAGAAAACGACTGCAATTGCTACTGCTGTAGAAATTTTACTCTAAGCCATCTGAATCATCTATTTCATACTCACGAGCTTTTATATTATACTCTATCAACAGTACACAACTTGCAATATATGCATAATCTTATGCAGGGCATAAGGTTGGCCATAACGGATGATTCATTTGACAAATTCAGAGATACCTTCTATTGTAATTTGCATGAATATCTATTTGATATTTATGCATAGCTCTTCAATGGCTTCCCCCGTACAGGGTGCTTAGAAATATTGAACTATGATTTTTCGATTCGTGAATAGTTGACATAAGAGAAGAGGGAGACTGATCTGCCCCCCTTACTGCGGCGTCTCACAATGTTTATATTGAATACAAGACGCTGCTTCTACGGTATCTCGAAAAAATTTTACAGGAGAAGTAATATGAGAATTGCGCAGATTGCACCATTGTATGAAAGCGTTCCTCCGAAATGCTACGGAGGAACTGAAAGAGTCGTATCTTATCTTACTGAAGAACTGGTAAATATGGGACATGATGTTACATTGTTTGCAAGCGGAGATTCAGTTACAAGAGCTAAACTTGTGAATATAGTTCCGGAGGCTACACGGAGGAGTGGAAGGGACGCTGTAGTTTATCATATACTTTTGCTGGAAGAACTTATCAAAAGAAGCCAATTGTTTGATATAATTCACTTCAGTATAGATTGTATTCATTTTACCGTTGCAAGGAGGCTCGCTACTGCGCATATAACAACGTTGCATGGCAGACTGGATTTTCCCGATCTCATACCGTTTTACAAAGAATTTAATGACATACCCGTTGTTTCCATTTCAAATGCCCAGAGAATTCCGCTTCCTTTTGCCAATTGGCAGGGTACGGTTTATCATGGGCTTCCGGAGGATTTATACAACTTTAACAAAAAGCCCGGTAAATACCTTGCTTTTATCGGGCGTATTTCAATTGAGAAAAGACCTGATAGGGCGATTGAGATTGCAAAAAAGGCCGGTATAAAACTTAAGATAGCGGCAAAGGTTGATAAATCAGATAGGGAATATTTTAGAAATACGATCAAACCCTTGCTGAATGAACCTATGGTAGAATTTATCGGTGAGATAGGTGAAAAAGAGAAACAAGAATTTTTGGGAAATGCTATGGCTCTCCTGTTTCCTATTGATTGGCCTGAACCATTCGGATTGGTTATGATCGAATCGCTGGCGTGCGGTACACCTGTAATAGCTTATGGAAATGGTTCTGTTCCCGAAATTATAGAAAGCGGCATAAACGGCTTTGTCGTTAAAAACATTGATGCAGCCGTAGAGGCAGTTGAAAAAATTGCCTCCATAGATAGAACGCAATGCCTGAAGTTGTTCAAACAGCGGTTTACGGCAAAACGGATGGCAGAGAATTATTTGAAAATTTATGGAAGGATTATAAAAGAGCATAAAAATAGGCAGACCATCAATGAAAAATAAGGATAGTGCAACTGCCGGAGACAAATTTTATATTCTCGCAGCTTCTCCATTTGCAAATGACAATATACACCATTTAAAATATGGGGATATCTTTGCAATATTTAATAGGTATGGTGATATTCATCATTATGGATTGCGGCAAAATGGTATTTATTGCAAAGATACACGATTTTTGTGCAGATATGAGCTGAGGTTTGATACTTTTATACCGCTTTTTTTAAGTTCCACAGAAAGGCTGGACGATACACTTTTAAGAACAAATCTTACAAACCCTGATATAAAAACCGAGAGACTTGTTATACCAAGGGATATTATACAGTTATCACGCTCCAAATTTCTGTTTAAAAATGGATTTTATGAGCATATAAAATTATTAAACTACGGACAGGTTGAGGTGAAAATGCCATGCTATCTTCATTTTGATGCCGATTTTGCCGATATTTTTGAGATCCGAGGTTTAGAAAGGAAAGATCATGGCAGGCACCTTAAAACTACAACCAATGATTCATATGTCGAGTTTGCTTATGAGGGATTGGACGCAATTATTCGCAAGACAAAGATAGAATTTTTACCTTATCCGACTACTATCTCTGAGGCTTCCGCATTTTTTGATGTGAGTCTTAAACCGAAGGAAAAATTGGATATTTATGTTACCACGAGCTGTATTATAGAAAATGACCGATCGAATATTATAAACTTATCGTATATTACGCCGTCCAAGGCATATAGGGCTCCTGAAAATAAAAAGACTGCTCAGTTCGACGATGTTTTAAAAAAAGAGGAGAAGCATAGTGATATCAAATCTATATACTATGCCTCTTTTGAGAGTGCAAAAAAAGAACTGCAGATATCGGCAAAACACGATTGCAGTATCTACACATCAAACGAGCAGTTCAATGATTGGATAAACAGATCATCAGCTGATATTCACATAATGATTACGCATACGAAGTATGGTGAATATCCATACGCAGGTGTTCCATGGTACAGCACTATTTTTGGAAGAGACGCTATTATTACAGCATTTGAATATCTATGGGTTAATCCTGATATTGCAGAGGGAGTGTTGAGAACTTTAGCGCATCTTCAAGCAAAAACCGTTTCTGATAAACAGGATGCAGAACCGGGAAAAATACTCCATGAAGCCAGAAATGGGGAGATGGCAAACCTCGGTGAAGTACCTTTTGGAAGATACTATGGGAGCATTGACAGCACCCCGTTGTTTGTAATGCTTGCGGGAGCATATTATAAAAGAACAGGCAACATCTCTTTTATTAAATCTATATGGGCTAATATAGCTATGTCTATTGAATGGATGAATAAATACGGAGATAAAGACAAAGATGGATTTATCGAATATGAATCGCGTTGCTCTGATGGTCTCACACAACAGGGATGGAAAGATTCATCATCTTCCGTATTTTATAAAAATGGGACAATGGCTAAGCCTCCTATAGCGCTTTGCGAAGTTCAGGCTTACGCTTATTCTGCCAAAACAGAAGCTGCAAAGTTGGCAGGATTGCTTGGCTACAACGATTTGTCATCGCGAATGCTTAATGAATCTATAAAACTTAAACAAAAGTTTGAGGATACTTTTTTGTGTGAGGATATCTCCTCATATGCGCTTGCTATAGACGGAGACAAAAGACAGTGCAAAGTGAGGACATCCAATGCAGGGCAATGCCTTTTTTCAGGTATTGTATCAGATGAGAATGCAGGAAAACTTGCAAAACTGCTGCTAAGCAGGGAGTTTTTTTCAGGATGGGGCATTCGTACATTATCGAAAAAAGAAATTCGTTATAATCCAATGTCGTATCATAATGGAAGCGTATGGCCTCATGATAATGCTCTGATAGCATACGGCTTATCCAAATATGGTTATAAAAAAGAGGCGCTTAAGATTTTAACGGGATTTTTTGATGCAAGTATTTATTTTAATTTGCATAGAATGCCTGAGCTATTTTGCGGCTTTGACAGGCGTCTGTCTGAAGCCCCAACACTTTACTCAGTGGCGTGCTCTATGCAATCATGGTCGGCAGCATCATCGTTTATGATGCTGCAGGCAGTTTTAGGAATATCTATTGATGAAGCATCATCAACGATAACCTTCAATAAACCTATTCTGCCTAAGTCTCTAAAATGGGTCAATCTTAAAAATCTCAGCATCAATGATAAATTTGTTGATCTTCATCTGCAGCGTTCAAATATGGATGTAGCAATCAATATAGTTCGCAGAATTGGTGATATCAAGGTGGTTGTGATAAAATAGACAGCCTTCCTTTAAATTTACACAAATGCATGTCTTTTATCTATTCTTTAGGTTTAAGTGCAGAGAAACCATAGAGATCTTTTGGGCTCTTCCGGAAAATATGTGGAAAAGCAGAATGTTAAATCGTGATTCGCTGATAGTTGACACAAGAAAAGAGAGATTGCTTTGTCCCGACTTCGCCCACTGTTCTTTTTGATCCAAAACTGACCCACTTTTTTGAAAACTTTTGACCCACCTTCAGATTAATGCGTATTCCGGTTTCTTTGGACAGCTAATCCGGATTAACTGTCCAGTGAAAGCCTGAATTTGCCTGTGTTGAATATCTTAGGCGTACCGTATAAATAGCGCCTTATTTAGCGTTCCTATAACAAAACCCTCATCCATTGTGTTTGAAATACTGTAGGATAATACTGCTTTGGAAAAGCAGGTGGTGACAGCTGACAGATGACAAATCCGTATTTAGTCTTGATATAGGATTCCTTTAATGTCGGTATAAGTGTATGTCCAAAGGTATCACCGCAGAGTGCCTTATATAGTCCTGCCTTTGTGAGCATCAATGCCAAACAACCTGAGGGCTGATTTTATTTACCGTCTTTGGAGTATCCGTTTCCCTTGAACTCATCTTCGGCAAATGATTCAAAGTAGAGTGCTGCTGCATCAAAGTAGATGAGATCTGTCTTCTCTTTAAATAGACTCCTTGTTTGGTTATACACCGGTTTGTTAAGTTTTATTATCTGTTTGTCATCGATCTTATCCATCATTCTGTATACGGCCTTTGAATCAAGTTTATCCCGAATCTGCTTGATAGATCTATTACACTACCTCTTTTACTTTCAGGATTGGCTATTCTTGCCGTCACTATCTCTTTTAATATTCTTGCAGCTTGTTGATTTCTTTCAGGATTGGCTATTACATGGTCAAATCCGAGCTCATCGTACAGCTTGCCGCAAGATCTCATGTATTCCCAATATTATCCTGTCTTGTTTCTATATCAATGAGATTTACCCTGTAGTCGTCTCTATTTATCTCTGCTTGAGCGGCAGCTTCATTATGTTTGCTCTTTTTTGTTTCTCTGCTGTCTCTGCTCTTAATATTGTCTCTTTCTGCTGCTAGATAGTTTCTCTATCTCATCAGTTGTATAAAGCGGTAAGCCGCCGGATAGCTCCAATCTTATCTTTATAGAATTAGCGAGAGATTTCAGCTCTTCCAATTCATTATCATCTTTGGCTATACTAATATGCTTAATTATTCTCTGTCTTACTTTAGAGCCTATCCTAAAAGACTCTACAATCTGAGGCTGATTTCCTCGAACTTCTCGGTGTGATTTTTACTCTTACAAACATATTGCTATTATACCAGCTTTAAATACAATATTAAGAGGTAAGATTTAAGTAGGCACTACAGATTTGACTTAAATGAACAGTCCTTTATCTACGGCACTTTTATCTGAATAGCTGTAGTGTTTGGGCGAAGTCGGGACCATGGTATAATATTCAGATCCACGGAAGGCTAAGATTGGGTGAGATTTGAAAATTAAAAATTTGAGGAACTGAGAGGAGGCAAATGGATAACGTTGGCTTCTTGCTTGTCTCTCCTTCTATATTCGGCGTTACCCATTGGGTTACATACAATAAGTATATGCCCCAATATATGCCTTGAATATGGAACAATATACTGCGCAATTTAACCAACTTATTTATTTATAACCTCTATTCGGTTAGTTGAGGGCACTTCTGTTAATCCGTAAGCGATCATCTTGAGTCCCAAAT
>CAZAPZ010000047.1:0-11722 GCA_964487285.1 uncultured Campylobacterales bacterium
AGCTTTCTGAACCTTTTTCAAAATCTCTTCAATATTCGGGCCCATAAGGATATTGGTGCCTCCGATATAAAATACCGGATTCAAGAATACATCTCTTTGAGCACAGTGGTAAATTGGCATTGCATTGATATTGATATCGGAACTATCGTATCCTCCGTCTATAATGCACCCCATATATTCAGCTATTAGAGCCTGATTATTGATAATTACCCCTTTGGGCTTGGATTCTGTTCCGCTTGTGTAAGTCATCTGGCAAGGATCTTCGATGCGCAGAATTGTGTCCGGTTCCTGTTCCGGATATGCTTGATACCATGAATCAAAATCCAAAAAAGTATCATTTGGCGCTGCAAGTACAGCACCTTGATTAGACCAAACCAAGGTTTTAATACTTGGCATATTTTTAAGAACATCTTTTACCAGATCATACAAGCTGTCCTCAATAATAAACACCTTGCTTTCGGAGTTATTTATACAATACTCAATGTCCGGTCCGCGCAAAAGATAGTTAATGGCCAGATAAACCGCACCTGCCTTACAGCAGCCCATCCAGGTTAAAACATGATGCAGGCTGTTGTGGGCCAGAATTGCCACCCGGTCATACTTTTTAATCCCAAGATCTAAAAGAGCGTTCGCCGTTTTGTTGCACTTTTTTTCCAATTCATCATAAGTCAAACTAATATCTTTATAAACCAGTGCAGTTTTATTCGGAAAATGATAAGCACTGCGCCGGACCATGTCAGCTATTACCCAGCGATTAACCTTATTGTAACGCTTAAGTACAAACTCTATATTCTTTTTATTTAATTGCTCAAAACAGCTTTTATCCATATTATTCGCATATCGGTTTTCTTTTATCATTTTCTCCTTTTCTATAATAATACATCTCTACTATGAAGCATGCCGTTTACCCGCAATAAAACTTTTGCAAAGCTTCTCTGTATCTTTGAGAAATCTCCATTGATTTTTTTAAATTGTAGTCATAAAAAACTATCACTGTTTCCCCATCTGCATATATATCTCCATTATTCTCATCAACAATTTCTGTAAATATAGTAAAACTTTTTTTCCCTATCTTTTTGACACAACATTCAGCTTTAATCTTTTTACCAATAAAAAGAGGTATTTTATAATTACAGCTATTTTTAGCAGCTATTACAGGAGACATGGGCAAACCATTTCTGTCTTTATTTAATCCGAATATTTCTTTAAACAGCATGATTCGCACCATTTCAAAATATGTAATATATACGGCATTATTGACATGACCCATCGCATCCGTGTCTCTAAAGCGAATCTGTATATGTTCACTTATTATGTTTTTCATTGACTCTCTTTAAAATTGATATGTCATTGTTGCGACTGCATTATTTATCACGCCTTTTCCTGTTGCCGCCGCTTGCGGATTTTCACCGAGTGCATCGGATCCATAGCTTGCATTCAGGTTTTTGCTTGCTCCCATCGGCAAATTTCTGCTCCCTTTGGTAACTGAAAATTGATAAGCAAGGTCAAGGTTGAAATGTTTGGAAAGTTTAATTCCGGTACCGGCTGATATTGCCATTTTATTAGCATCAGGCCATGGCATATCAAAACCTATATTAGTTACAGGGGTTGGATCATAATAAAATCCGCCACGAAGAGTAACTTTTTTGGATAAAATATATGATGCTCCAAATCTTAATTGGGTGGTATTTTTCCAGTTTCTTATAAATGTTTCGCTTGTTTTGCCCTCCATCTGAAGCAGTTCAGGCACTTTGTTCCAAGTTACTGTATAGCTTTTCATGCTAGACCAATGAGTCCAAGTAAAGTCAACCTCACCGGAGAATCTCGGAGTAAATTTGTAGTAGATTCCTCCCTGTATCTGTTCGGGATTATTAATACTGGTGCTTCCGGTGACACTCTCCAACACTTTGCCGTCTGAAGCGATAAAATCGGTCGGTCCTGAAAACTTTGTTTTCGTTTTTCCTCTATATGTCAACCCAACCTGAAGTCTCGGAGTAAATTTATATATCACGCCAAAGTTATATGACAAGTTCGAATGATCTTTGAAGTCGGACCGTACGTAGCTTCCTATATAGTTGGTTAGAGGATTATGAGTGAGTATTGCGTAACTTTGCATTTCCGGACTCAGGTAGATGTCATGTATTTCTCCCGAACGAGATTTTCCGAAAGCCAAGCCAAAACCCACAAGTAGCTTTTTAGTAAGTGCAACCGAAACCGTTGGAGCAGCATAAACAAATCTGCTATACCACGATTTATACGCATTATACGCTCCGAGATTCGCTGCAGGATTTGAGTTCCACTTCAGCTTCAATCCAAATGGAACATAGCTTCCAATGCCGAAGGCAACCGGCCTTCCGGCTATTGTTGTAGGATAAACTATTCCGCCGGCCGGAGCAATAAGAATCGGCGATTCGTCATTTGTAGATGTAGAACCTTTATCGCTTGATCCGATAGGAGGAGGCAACGCCTGAGAATTTTTATAACTCACCGATTGATTAAGATTAGGAACAATTACCGATGCGCCAAGCGAGATTTCCGGTTTTTTAATTTGCACCAATCCCGCAGGATTATAGTACATTGCCGAAAAATCATCCGCCCTTGCGGAAAATGCTCCTCCGAGAGCTGTGGCTTTTGCTCCAACACCAAATGTGTCAATGTTACCTGCATAGACAGTTGTCGCTGAAAATGCTAAAACCGAAACCATAACCATAACTAATAAAAACCCTACTTTCTTCATGCCGTCCCCCTCAATCATTTATTTTTATCTTTTCTCAACTTTCGCCTTAAAATCTTTCCTACTGTAGATTTAGGAAGCTCTTCGACAAATTCAACATATTTAGGCAGCTTGTAATGTGCCAAGCTCTTCTTACAAAAATTGATAATTTCCTCTTCATTTGCCGATTTATCCCCCTTCAAGACTACAAACGCTTTTACCGCTTCACCTTTGTATTTATTAGGAACACCTATCACCGCCGCCTCAACAATAGCAGGATGCTTATACAATATCTCTTCAACCTCTCTCGGATAAATATTAAACCCGCCGGAAATTATCATGTCCTTCTTTCTATCGACTATCTCAAAATATCCGTTTTTTCTCATAAGCGCAATATCGCCTGTATAAAGCCAGCCGTCTTTTAAAGCTTTTTTGGTTTCCTCCGGTCTATTCCAATATCCTTTCATAATTTGCGGACCTTTTACAACGAGCTCTCCCTGTTTGCCCTGTTCAACCTCTCTTCCATCTTCATCTACAATTTTTGCATATGTATCGGGAAAGAGAACACCAATACTTCCAAATTCTTTTCTTCCCCATATAGGATTGCAGTGCGTCACAGGTGATGCTTCGGAAAGGCCGTATCCTTCAACAAGCTTGCCGCCAGTTATCCTTTCAAATGTGGTTGCCACTTCAACGGGAAGCGGTGCTCCTCCGCTAATACATAATTTTATACTCGAAAGATCGGTTTTGTGTTTAACGGCGTACTCGTTTATCGCAGTATATATTGTAGGTACACCAGGAAAAAGCGTTACGCTATATTGTTTTATCAGTTTTATAACATTTTTTAGATTCCATTGCGGCACAAGAATAAGCCTTGCGGCCGACAGAATTCCCAAATTCAGTCCGGCTGTCATTCCGTAAACATGGAAAAATGGCAAAACACACATTATTGCGTCATCGGCTTCTTCTAACTTATATGCCCATGCTTTAATCATAAAAGCGTTGCTTATTATATTTTTATGCGTAAGCATAGCCGCCTTTGGAAGACCTGTGGTGCCTCCCGTATATTGAAACAGCGCCACATCATCTGAAGAAATATCCACGTGATGAATCTGTCTATCTTGAAATAAGGAACTATATTTTGTATATTGCAGCTTTTTATCTTTCTTGAACAAATTTTTTATTGTTAACGCAATATTAAGGGGAAAAGGCAGTAAATTGGAAAGTTTTTCTACAATAAGTTGGTTTATATAGCCATTTTCCAACGATGTTGAAAGCTTATCTTTTAAAATATCCAAAGTTATGGCAATTTTTGCCATGGAGTCAGCCGCCAAATCGGTGAGCTCCGATTCCGTGTAAAGAGGATTTAGTTGAACCGCAATTGCTCCGATAAGCATAACCGCATAATAGTTTTCGACATATACGGGACAATTCGGCAAAAGCAGCATAACTCTATCACCTTTCTTTAATCCCAATTTTTGAAGACCTGCGGCAACTCTTTCCACTCTTTCCCACAGTTCTTTATAGGTTGTGTTTTGTCCAAAAAATGTTGTTGCAATTTTTTCAGGATATTTTTCAGCACTATTTTTAAGCATATACGGCACGCTGTAATTCGGATAATCAAGATGCCTCGGTATATTAGTTGTATAAGCCTCAAGCAATTGGCTTTCCATGCAGTTCATATTATCCATCAAAACGCTATATCCTTGGGAGAAAACCCACTATTGACTTTAATTATCTTATAATCAGCTTCATAAAGTGGCTTTCCATTTTTGTCATCTCGTTCCCACTTCACCGGCAACAAACTCTTTTTGCTTATTGTTAGTTTATCATAATATATACCGGATGCAATCGGTTTTTTATATGCACAATTGATAAAATAGTTCTCTTTCGATTCACCATTGGTACATAATCCTGAATTTACAGCTTTTGCTATGACATTCTCTACATAAGGAAAACTCGTTTGATCAATTCTGACACCGCGTATTGAAACAACTTTACTATCATTCGGATTTAATGTTAACTTGATAAACGAAAAAAATCCTCCTTTATGAGCCCTGACCTTATCTGTTTTAGGACTGTAAAAGACTACTGATCCGACACTCTTTCCCTTGATTATTTTCATCTTTATATATCCGTCAACATACCAATATTTATACGTTCTATAATCGCTTACTTTCCCCTTCCTGTTATAATATCTGTTGATAGATTGATAATCATGAACATTATCTAATCTCGTAGTCATAGAGGCAACAAGATTACTTAATGTCATGGAATATGCACTTCCATAAAATATGAAAATCCCTAACAATGCTAAAATTAATCTTTTTCTCACTTATCAATCCCCCTTTTTAAGTGTGCTTGAGGAGGCAGGTAAAAATTGCCTCCTCATATTTGTTTCTAAAAACAGTATTTCGACTCCTTTATCAATTCATCGGCAATTTTTCTCTTAAGCGATATAATATTGGGTATTTGATACCATTTATACAATTTTCTAAAGGCTGACACCATCATCTTCTGCATATCTCCAGAAGCTGCCACAGCAGCAATTTCTTGAGCCTTTTGATAGAGCATTGGAAACAGCCTTGCTATTGTGAGCCGTGCGGCTATTTCAGCCAATTCGCCTCTATCTGAATCGGCAAGCTTTTGAGCTCTTATAACCGCAGTTTCAGCTGTGTAAAGAGCTATCATAATATCCGCAAGCCTTCCAAGCAGTTCTTCTTCATCCTTAAGCTTTTCGCCATATTGCTTTGCAACAAGTCCCGAAACGGCAAGTGCAATCTTTTTTGACATTTCAACGGCAAGCATTTCAACGGCAAGCGGTCCATCTTTAAGAAGCGATCTCGGCATTATGGAAAGAATTTCGCTTGTTACTTTTGCAGCCTCTTCTATGAGCGGCAACTCACCTTTCATTGCCTTTTTCATAATCATAGCAGGTATTAAAAGGCGATTTATTTCGTTTGTACCTTCAAAGATTCTATTGATTCTGCTGTCTCTCAAATATTTTTCAGCCGGATAATCTTCAACATATCCATAGCCTCCAAAGATTTGAACCGTTTCATCTGCAACACTCCATAAAATTTCCGATCCGTAAACCTTTGTAATCGAGCATTCAATTGCATAATCAGCAATTCGTTTTAATGCATTTTTACTGAAATCAGCATCTTCAGGATCAAGGGAATGAAGAGCATTTTCAAGCAATCCTGCATTTCTATAAGACATACTTTCAAGAGACCAGATGCCGATTGCCATATCTGCGAGCTTTTCTTTAATCATTCCGAAATTTGCTATGGGTTGACCAAACTGCACACGCTCTTTTGCGTATTTGATTGCCTCCTCCATGATATATTTAGCTGCACCAAGAGATGCAACTCCAAGTTTATAGCGGCCAATATTGAGAATATTAAATGCTATGAGGTGTCCTTTACCATCTTGTCCAAGTAGATTTTCCTTCGGTATTTTACAGTCATCAAAAGAAATCGAACAGGTTGATGACCCTCTTATACCCATCTTATGCTCTTCTTTTCCAATGGACATTCCAGGCATATCTTTTTCTACAATAAAAGCACTTATTCCGTTCTCGGTTCTGGCGAAGACTGTCATTACATCAAAAAAAGCCGCATTAGTGATAAACTGCTTTGAACCGTTGAGGGCCCATTTTCCGTCATCTGTCAATTTAGCCGTAGTTTTCAGGCTCAGAGCGTCAGATCCCGATTCAGTCTCAGTTAATGCATAGGCTCCGATATACTCGCCTGACGCAAGCTTAGGCAGATATTTTTCTTTCTGTTCTTTTGTACCAAAATAGAGTATAGGCAAGCTGCCTATACCTGTCTGATCTGCAATTGTGGTTGCAAATGAGCCGTTACCTGCCAATTTCTCATTGATAAGAGCCGTGCTTATTTTATCAAGTCCAAGCCCACCGTAGTTTTCAGGAATATCTCCTGCCAAAAGGTCAAGCTTTCCAAACTCTCTAAAAAGCTTAAGATGCAAATCGTAATCCTTTGCTTCTATTTTATCAGCGGCAGGTATCACTTTTTGTCTGATAAAATCCTCCGCCGATTGTCCAAACATTTTTTGTTCATCGCTGAATTCTTCAGGAATAAAAACCGAGCTTACATTTGCCGTACTTACGAGAAAGGCTCCTCCGTCAGTATCTTTCATGTCTCCTCCATATCATTATACTTTTTCGAAAATTCCGGCAGCTCCCATTCCACCGCCTATACACATTGTCACCATGCCATACTTTGCAGAACTGCGATTTTTCATTTCATGCAAAAGCGTAGCGGTCAACTTCGATCCCGTTGCACCAAGCGGATGGCCAAGCGCTATTGCCCCTCCTTTAACATTTATGCGATCCATCAAATGTTCCGCATTTAGAATTTTTAAGTCAACAATTGACTGAGCAGCAAATGCCTCGTTTAGTTCAATCAGATCCATATCATCAAGTTTCAATCCTGCTATCTTTAATGCTTTCGGTATGGCAACTGTTGGACCCAGCCCCATTACATCGGGATCTACTCCTGCCACGGCAAAAGCACGAAAAATTCCAAGCGGTTTAAGATGAAGCTTTGCTGCCAGTTCACTTGACATGACAAGAACAGCTGCCGCAGCATCGGAAGTTTGACTCGAATTACCTGCAGTAACGGTTCCGTTGACCTTAAATGCCGGCTTAAGTTTAGATAAGCCTTCCATAGTTGTTGAAGCTCTAACACCTTCATCGGTATCAAAAACTATCTCTTTGATCTGTTGATTTTTGTCTATAACGGTTGTTTTAACAGGCACAATCTCATCGGCAAATTTGTTTTCTTTCTGCGCTTCGGCAGCTTTCATTTGGGAATTATATGAAAATTCATCCTGCTGCTGTCGTGTTATATTATAACGAGTAACAAGCTCCTCGGCAGTTAATCCCATAGATAAATACGTTCCGGAATAGTTTTCCATTAAATATGGATCCGGTGCCGTTTTTACACCTCCCATAGGTATCATACTCATAGATTCTGCACCGCCGGCTAATACGCAATCGGCAAAGCCTGCCATAATTTTTTCAGATGCTATTGCAATAGATTGAAGACCTGATGAACAAAATCGGTTAAGTGTCATAGCAGGAACGGATGTTGGAAGTCCGGCCTTTAAAGTTGCTATTCTTGCCATATTCATGCCGCTTACACCTTCGGGAAATGCGCATCCGAATATTACATCATCTATAATTTTGGGATCTATTCCGCTCTTTTTTACAACTTCTCTAATAATCATTGATGCAAGCTCATCGGGACGCGTGTTTTTTAGGCTTCCCCTCGGAGCCTTTCCCGCTGCAGTTCTTAACGCTGTTACTATTACTGCTTGTCTCATAATTTCTCCTTTAATTTCTTAATGGTTTTCCATGCGTGAGCATATAAGACATTCTTTCCTGGGTCTTTCTCTCTCCGCATAGTGATAAAAATGCCTCCCTCTCAAGATCCAACAGTTGCTGCTCGGTAACTATTTTCCCAAAAGGAACGTCGCCGCCTGTTATTACATACGCTATTTTTTCGCCCACCAATCTATCATGCTCACTTATATATCCACCTTTCTGCATATTGTATAAAAGCATTGATATAAAAGCCTTACCGGTTCGTCCTGCTACCACAACACTATCCGCTTTAGGCTCAAAGCTCTTAGATTCAGCAAGATAAAGAGCAGTTTTTTTAGCCTCCGAAATCAGATAATCTCCGTTTATAACAATCCTGTCTGATTTTCTCATATATCCAAGCGGCTTAGCCTCAAAAGCGCTTGTTGAAACATGCGCCATTGCTATAGTCTCAAAAACCTTTGCAATAAATGGGTTTAGATCTACATCTATTCCTTTCGGGAGATTTTCCGGCACATTCTGCATTATTCTCATAAGTAGCTCTTTTGTTCCTCCTCCTGCAGGTAGTAAACCAACTCCAACTTCAACAAGCCCCATATAAGTTTCTGCCGCCGCAACAACTTTGTGAGAATGCATACATACTTCGCATCCTCCTCCGACTGTTATGCCATGAGGCGCCGCTACAATCGGTTTTCTGAATTTTTTAAGCGACATAGTCATGTTTTGAAATTCGCGAACGCTATAATCTATATCATCAAACTCATCATTTTGAATTGCCATAAGCATGAGGGCAAGATTTGCCCCTGCTGAGAATGTACCACCGTCATTTCCTATAACAAGCGCTTTGTAATTTTTGTCAACTTCATCTAACGCCTTTTTTGTCATTTCGACAATACCGGGGCCTATAGCGTTCATTTTAGTATGAAATTCTAAGTCAGCGACTCCGTCACCAAGATCAATAAGCGACGCTTCATCATTTTTTAATATCGTCTTATCTTTGAGATTCCTCAAATTAACAATTTTGTCATTTATTTTGATTTTTTTATAGGTTTTACTTTTCCAATCGTAATAGGAGGTTTGTTTGTAAAATGATTGATTGGAATTAACCAAATCTTTAACCCATTCAGGAATTTTGAGTCCTTCTTTTGCTAACCGTTCAACGATGTAATTTATTCCTATTAAATCCGCCAATTCAAACGGCCCTTTTTTCCAATTAAATCCCCATTTGATCGCATTATCAATTTCGCAAAGATTATCTGCAATTCCAGGTCCTGTCTCCATTGCATACAAGATAGGATATGCAAAAGCATCCCATACAAACTTGCTGATATCATCGGTTAAAGCAAATATCGCTTTAAGGGTTCCTTTAAGCGAACCGATTGACTTTGCATTTTCTATCACCTTGAATTGTATTTTTTCAGGTTTTTTATATTCGCCTGTTTTAAGATCAAGAACCAGTCTCACTCTTTTTCCATCAACAATCGTCTTTTTATAAAACCCCTGCTTCGTTTTGTCGCCAAGCATCTTTTTTTCAAGCATTAAACTCATAGGAGACGGATCAAAAACAGCATTATAAGGATCATCTTTTGCATTGTCATATACATTTTTAGAAACATTGTACAATACATCGACTCCAACCATATCACCCAATCTGAAAGTCGCTGTTTTAGGTCTTCCAAGCAGCTTTCCTGTTAGTTTATCAACTTGATCTACGGATAATTCGTATTTTCTTGCAAGCTCGAATGTTTTTACTGCCGCATATACACCAATTCTGTTAGCAATAAAATTCGGAGTATCAATACACATTACGCAGGATTTGCCAAGTGTATCTGAAATAAATCGTTCCGCTTTCTTGAGAACTGAAATATCGGTTGCATTTGATGGTATAAGTTCGACAAGCTTCAGATATCTCGGAGGATTGAAAAAATGCGTACCGAAAAAATGAGCTTTAAGGTCATCTGACATACCTTCGGATATTTTGTTAATTGATATTCCCGATGTATTTGTTGTAACAAGTGATCCTAATTTTCTGTATTTATCAATTTTCTTGAGAAGCTCTTGTTTGATATCGAGTCTTTCCACAACTACTTCGAGAATCCAGTCTGCATCGGAAATTTTGCCTATATCATCACTTATATTACCTACTTTAATAAGTGAAGCAAAATCAGATCTATAAAAACTTGCCGGCTTGCTCTTTTTTACTCTTTTTAGACCATCCAATGCAAACCTATTTCTCACTTCCGGATCGTCTAAATGCTTGCCCTGTTTTTCCTCAATTGCCGTAAGCTTTGGATTAACTATGTCAAGCAGTAGAGTTTCTATGCCGCAATTGGCAAAATGGGCCGCAATAGAAGCCCCCATGGTTCCCGCACCTATGACAGCAGCCTTTCTAATCATCATCCTACCTCCCAAATAAACTCAATTTTTCAATAGTCCATGACAAAGCAGTTCAAAAACCGTTTTTACCATTTTGTCTATCGGATGTTTTTTTCTTAAAACCCTTATCGTAGAAAGCTCATCAAGCATACCGAAAAGCGATTTCGCAACTATTTTTACATCTATATCTTCTTTAATATTCCCCATCTTTATACCATATAAGAGTGTCTCTTCGATTATTTTAAGATAATTCCTCAGCTCTGGAAATACCCCTCCTCTCATAAATGTGCTGCAGCCTCTTAACTCTATTTGAATAACCTGGGCCAGCGAATCGTCTTGCGTTATAAAATTAAAGTGATTATCTATAATCTTTCTTAATTTATCTTCAACATCATTAATTTTATCAAGTTCAATGATAAGTCTTTTGTTTAAATCTTTGAGCGCATTTGAAAGAATTGTCAAAAGAATATCGTCCTTATTTTTAAAATACAGATAAATTGTACCATCGGCAACACCCGCAAGTTTTGCAATATCCGAAACCTTAGCATCGTGATAGCCTTTTTGAGCAATGACTATTGCTGCAGCTTCCAAAATTTTTCTTTCTTTTCTGAAGTCTTTCCCCAATTTGTCTCCTTATGAATGAATCTCCATTCATTATATCTCTATTTTTTTAAACTGTCAAGAAATTTTTCATTATAACAAAACTTTCGCACAAAAATTGACAAATAAATCCTATATTTCCTCACGAACACAGAGATCTATCCATATCTTTTTCTTAGCTTACCTGCTGTAGTCAGGGCTTTTAGTTTTAAGCCTAATTACTTTAAGCAGTTATTTATGATAGGGCATAATAAAATCATTGCACAATAAGCACCGTTCTGGAGAGATTTTGACAATACGTGTTGCCTCATTTAAAAATCTATACAAAAGTTAAATCGTTGCCTCATTTAAATTATATACGAAATCCTTTGGTTTGCTAACAGCATGACTGCCTGCGTGCGTGCGTCCACGCACAGGCAGATCTGACAATCGCCGCAACTGTTTAAGTGCCGTCAATACCAATTTATCGTATCTTAATATTGCCGCTCTCTTCTTAGTCTTATCCTGTTGTTGGTGATCAAAACTATATTTTCCCCAATTGATATTGATTCTTATCTTCTTGCCGAAGTTCCTCGGGATATACGAGCTTATAACATCTTGTAGAGTCGGTTCAATAAATCCATTCGATAGATTCAAATGATACCGTTTAAAGACTTGACAGGCAAATTTTTTTAGTTAGTATGATA
>CAZAPZ010000048.1:0-11469 GCA_964487285.1 uncultured Campylobacterales bacterium
CCACTGCAGCTGCGTTTAGTACATAACATCAGTTAATAATCTCCATCTTCTTTGATCTCTTTTTTAAGGGGCCCCTTACTGCTGACTTCATATAGATAATACCGACTGTTTATGAGTCTAAGCTCCGTGCCATTTCTTTCTATGCTTTGCAGCTCATTGAGGATGTACTGCCGTAGTTTATCCAAGTTATTTTTATTTGCACAATACGTATTTACGTAATAGTAATATGATCACAATTATCCTCATTTATCAATACTAATGCTCCTTTTTTATCCTATTACGTATTTTGTGGAGAAGTTAGAGATCAAATTTTAATTTCTAGATCTCACCCAATCTTAGCCTTCCGTAGATGCGCTTATTGTGCAGTGGTCTCATAAATATCTATGACCTTATTTTTTATATAAAGTCATTTTCTCTAAAGAAAATATATCCTATGTAAGAAATAAATATACCAAAAAAAGCAGGATAAAAAAAGCTTATAATTATCAAGCCCGTATGACCGAGTTTAGCTGTAACTGTCCATGCAATAGGTCCTATAATTGCGAGTTTGGGATCAAAAAGGCTGTATGCAGCTATACGAAAGAGTTCTATTGGGTTTGCTAATGCCGCTGCCAATATTATGTTTATATTAATATGAAATTTTAGAAATATTCCCAATAAAGCTACATCAAGAAACATCACAAACAGAAACCATACAAAAAAGGCGGTTAGAATCGCCGTGTCCTGCTTGCGCGAAACCGATGAGATGAAGTATGATATTCCCAAAAAGCACAATGAAAGTGATATAACCATAAGCGAGTAGGAAAAAACTATGCTCCATGGTATGGGAAAACCTTTAGCCGCCGTCCATATAACGCTCCCAAAAATTGCCGCAAAAATAGGAATTACTATAACTGCAAATCGGCCGATAAATTTTCCCCAGTAATAAGCTGACTCCGGTATAGGCAAGGATATCATATATTCGAGCACGAGCGTCTCTTTTTCCATTACAACGGATCTTACCGTGGTTATCAATATGAATAATGGGAGTACAACGATAGTAATTTCAATATATGTTATCAATACTCGAGATAAGCCGGAAAAACCGAGAACTTGGGACTCGGTTATTCCGGACCATAAAAATCCTGCCATCAGGCCGCAAAAAAGTATGAAATAGATATAAAACCATTTTGCTTTGAAAGAATCTTTCATTTCAAGCATTGCTATTTTACCAAGTTTAGACATATATTATCCTATCGGTTTTATCCAAATTATTTTTTTGCTTTGGAACCCTGCATCTTAGTAGTTCCATTAGAATTCATTTTCATCTGCATCTTAGCTCCATTATTAAGGTGCATTTTTAACAGACTCTTTCGTTTCTGAAGCAGGTAGCTCTCAGCCTCTTTCCATTTAAATGCCCCTGGTTCCGGTTTTGAAAGTGCGCCAAGTCCATATCCCATAGGTGTGATTTGACCTTTAACCCAATATGCCTTTCTAGCGTTAAGCCATTTTCCTGTTTTACTATCCGTGACCCAGATTTTAGCCTCTTTGAACCAATCGGATGTATGATTATGTTTTACCCAAACTACAGCATCGCCAATATCATCAAATTTATAAGCTTTGCCGATTACAGGATTTGTTATTTCGGCAGCATGATGTCTATCAACTATCAGCATTCCACATTGAGCACAAACATCCTTGCTCCATCTGATCGGAACAGGTTTGTCGAATTCCGATTTTCCAGGCAGACCAAAAATAGCTATCAATCCGCCTATAACTACGATGATAACAACGCCAAATGGAATAATAAGCTTTGCTAATTTACTCATTTATACCTCCTATGTATTTTACATATTTTTCATCTGTTACTATTTTTCCGTTATCCATTTCAATGATTCGTGTTGGCAAAATTTCTGGAGTTTTGAAAGAGGCGTGGGATGTGTATAAAATTGTTACATTTTTACCAAGCTCGTTTATTATTGCCGCCATAGTTTTTCTGCTGTCAGGATCAATATACGCTACAGGTTCATCTAATATGAGCAGTTCGGGCATTCTTCCCAATGCAATAGCAATTAAGACCTTTTTTTGCATACCTCCTGACAACTTCCTAAAACTTCTGTTTATACTGTTTTTATCAAAACCTAACTGCTCCAAAAGGTCATAAGACATTTTATTTCTCTTCTCGGATATATCAAATATAAAATCAATCAGTTGAGATACGCTCATTGATATTGGCGGAGGAATCTGCGGTGTATATCCTGTTTTTGCAGCTATTTTGTTCCTTTTTGTTCTTGCATCCTCATCAAAAATCTCTATTTTCCCTTTATACCTATAGATGCCCATGATACATCTAATAAGAGTTGTTTTCCCGCTTCCATTATCGCCAAAAATTGCCACGCGTTCACCTTTCTTGATAGAAAGACAAATATTTCTTAAAACTGTTTCTTTTCCAAAATTTTTTTGAAGATTTTCTATTTTTATCAAATTATCCTCTCGTTCTATAAAATCTTGTTTAAATATCTTATATCAAATTTATATGCGCTTGTTCCGCATACATCTAAGCATCTGGCGCAATTTGTACAGCTTGCTCCTTCAACAAATGCATTTCTATCCGAAAGAATGTTTGCCAATGCATGGGTGTCTGTTAAAAGAATAGGATCTATGCAAACTTTATAGCAATTACCGCACTCCGTACAAGCATCAAGATCAAGCCTGACTCTAAGGAATGAAAGCTTTCCCAACATACCGTAAGTTGTTCCGGTCGGACACACATATTTGCACCATGCTCGTCTGTCAAACAAGAGCTCATATAACAGCAGGAACAATGCCCATAGAAGTAGGAATGTCGGTCCATATGTCACGGCTCGATTCAGTATGTCAACAGGATTAAATGCTTCAAAAAATAGTACGCCTGAAAAAAACGGTATGATTATAAATATAACCCAAAAAACATATCTCATATTTTCCGAATGCATACGTCGCCTTTTTATGAGTCCTTTTTTTTCGAGGTAGGTGTGAACTATCTCTGTTATCTCGCCTAAAAGTCCGTACGGGCAAACCCATGAACAAAAAGTTCTGCCTCCTACTATAACATAGAATATGAAAATAGTTGCAAGTCCAATGATTGCATTCAAAGTTATCATTTTATGTGCTGCAACGAATTCAATACCTGTGTAGAGATCTATTAAAAAAAAGCTCGCAAGACGCGATCCGTTGAGGCTGCCGCCGAGAAAATCAAGCCCCCATTTAAAAGAGAGATAAAAAGTGGCTGATATTGCAACGATTGTTATCCATCTGATATATCTAATGGGTATTTTGTGAGGTCTTAGCCTATTCGTATTAACAAATAGATCGTATATTGAGCCAGCTTCGCTTTTGGCACCTGCCTTCACTCTCGCTGCTTCTTTGGATAGCCTTATTATGGGTTTGCCGCTTTTAAACATTTTCAGAGCTCCATTTTTTTCTAGGAATTATTACGATTGCGGCAGGATTAACAGGACAAACCATTTCGCATACTCCGCATCCGGTGCATCCGGCGTGCACAATTGGAGTCTGATATGTTTTTCCTGTCTTTGTGTCTTTCTTCCCTTCTATATCAATGGCGCCAGGTCCTATTGGGCATTCATCTGCACAAAGCCTACAAAGCTCTTTTCGGTAAGAGTCAGGATGAACTTTCCATTTATAGTCCTCTGTATTGTAATTATGAGGAGTTGAGCCTGTATATAGCTTGTTGTTCACCGAAAGGCAAATATTAGGTTTTAAAACTGCCAATCCAATTCTCACCATCTCTGCATTTTGCGCTTTTTCATGTATAAGGGCGCCTGATGGGCAAACCAAAACACACTGTATGCCGACGCAAGAAAAATCGCACGCGCTATGACGAGAATCTATAAATGCCGTTCCCGCACTGAGTCCTTCGGTAATATCGGCTAAATGAATGGCTTTAACAGGGCATATTTGAACGCATAAACCGCATTTTATGCATGCAGCTAAGAACCTATTTTCATTAATAGCACCCGGCGGCCTAAGCATATCCTTTCTATTCTTAAGAAATGGAACGGAAATAGTTCCAACTATACCGCCCGCAGCGGCGATACCAACATAGCTTAAAAATAAGCGTCTTTTCATCTATTGCATCTCCTTAATCATCCAACTATATGCTCTTTATAAATCCCTATGTCGATTGTTAACAGGTTCCATCAATGGATTTTTATCGATCAAGATATTTATGGGTTGTGAAAACGGTATAAGTTTTTTTATAAAATTTATAAAAAGAAACAGAGGGGATCCTTCAAATAGGCGTAAATTAGGATAATCTCTGGTTAGAGAACCTGAAAATTGGGTCACTAAATACGGAGTATCGCCCACTCCATCACTATTTTCATCAAAACCCCTATATCGATCCCAATAATTCTTATTCCAAAAACCTCTCGGATGACCGATCATGCCTCCTGTAACTGAAATATCTTTAATATTGCCTATAAAATTATCGCCGGTGAATATATTCTGATTCCTTGTTGCATCAACATTGAAATAAAGAGCTATTCCATTGTAATAAAATCCGTCATTTATGAACTTGCACTTGCTCCCCGGTTCATACGGAGATTCGTGAAGATAAATTGCCCTAGTGCAATGAGTAATTCGTGTATTTTTTATTAGAACATAGCTTGCATCTTTCATGCCTATTCCTATCCCTGTTATGCTATTATTATTTGAAATAATCACGTTTTGTATCTTAACATGTTTTACATACATAAGATAAATGCCGACCATATTGTCACTGCCTTTATAATCTATAACAGTATCGTAGTTTGAATACATAAAATGTATTCCATATCTTGATCGTACACTTCTTTCCCCAATAATAGTATTATGCTTGCAAAACCAAACAACAAAGTCACGTGCATCGTGCATATAATTATCTTTTAACAAATTATTATTGCTCCACCACAAACGAAATCCGTCTCCGCGTAAACCTGTTTCTTTGTACGGTTTAGAAGATATATTGTTTCCGATAATTTTATTGTTATTCGCTCGCTTGAGTACTATTCCGTATAAGCAGTTTTTAACTCTGTTGTGTATGATATGATTATTAGACGAATAAATCGTAATTCCGGCATCCATCTTATAACCAAGATCACCGGAGTCTCTTATAATAAGGTTTTCAATTGTAACACCGTCTGATCGTATTGTTATTACCGTCCCCTTTCCTCCGCCGTCTATAATAGTCGAATTATTTCCATCAATTGTTATTGGTTTGTTAATGACAATTGGTCCGCTATAGATCTTGTTTCTCAGTTTTATAACTGAGTTTTTTGGGGCGTTATTTATCATAAGCTGCAGATTTTCGGAATATGCAGCTTGTGGAATAACAAAAGTTAATAATGCGGTAAAAAAAAGCAGATTAATACTATCAAGTCTTAATCTGCTAAACTTTATCATAGTTTAAGAATTTCCTTTTCGAAAAATATGACAAAGTAAAAAATAGTGATGCAAATAGTAGTAACGTAAAACCGTATGCAGGATGGTTATGAGTGGAGAACTGAGCCACCTTACCTATTCCAAATAAGATTGGCGTAAAGGAATGAACTTTAAATGCTGCCCATGGGTTAAGATGAAATCCTATCCAATGACTCCAGAAAGAAAATATTATTATAAATAAAAATGGAGCTAAAATAGGAACCACAATTAGCCAGCCGAGCAACTTTTTTCTATAAAAAATAAATGGAATTAGCATTAAAACCATTAAATTTGTCAAGTAACCCGATAAGTTTCTCAGTACGGGCGAAGCAAAAGTTAAAGGCAGCATTCCTATGTAATGATTTATAACATCCATCTCATGCAAACAGTCCACTGTGCTGCATCCATTTTTCGGCCCGCTTATAAAAATATCTACAAGCAGACCATCAGGGAAAGATTTTTTTGGATATTGAGGTGCATCAAGTGCTATCCTCCAGAGAGGCAGACCATCGGGTACTATAACATGAGATCCTATGGGAATGAGAAGCTTCGGTATTTTGTTTCCTAATTTCTCCCATTCTTTTACATAGCCCTTAACTCCAAAAACATTTGTAACTCTGCTCTCGCTCAAATTCTCCTCATATACTGATTTTTTGTATATGTGAGGCCATAGCGTTGCTACAATGAACAAAATAATCCCTATAACACCATAAATTTGAAATTTTTTGATCATCTGTTACTGATATCAGCTATTTTTTCTTTTTACTGCTTTTTGATGCTATCCTCGCAAGGTATTGATAAAGTTTGCCTGCATCAGCTTTATTAACTCCGTTGTTTGGCATATATTCATTATATTCATGAATTAATGCCTTAACCCCAGGCTCTTTATAATGTTTTTTTGGATCCATTATCCAGCTTATGACCCATTTTTTTGTCTTAAATTTTGCAAGAGCTGCAATAGCCGCAATAGCAGGTCCCGATGTACTATTCTTATACATATATGTATGGCATCCGCTGCAGCCGTAATTATCAAATACATCTCTCAAGCCGGATATACTCTGGGTTTTCCCATTATTTGCTATATTACCGGCATAAGATGCAGGTAATAAAATAACTAACGACATAATTGAAATCAACATAAGAACCGTATAATTAATATTCTTAATCATTCTTATAATACTTCCTTTTTTTCTAAAATATTGGGTTGGGAAAGCAACTACGGCTTCCCCAACATCTATGATATTCCTATTTTTTCTTACCCGTTATAAAGTTTTTGATAACAAAAGCCTTAGACGCTGCTTTTACAAGATATTGCCATTCCATTCCACTCCATTCGTATGCAGCTTTCCATTTGCCTTCTTTGGCAAGCTTTTCGGTTTTTTTGCGATTTTTATTAGCATACCCAATCTGCATTATCGCATCCTGCATAATAAGTTTTGCTTTAGGATAGCTTTTATAATGAAGTTTGTTTAATTCCGCAACAGCCTGCTTTATTGCAACTCTTGTGGAATTATTTGTTTTTATCTGTTCGTGATAGCGAGCTTCGTAATTTGTCCCGGCAAAAGCCTGCGATGCTGCAAAACTCCATATCATAAAAACCGATAACATCAATCCGGCAACAAGTTTCAATTTTGATTTCATTTTAATCCTCCTTTTTGTAATTTATGCAGGTTTTACCATTAAATATCCAAACATTTCCAAATGCAGCGCTGAACAGAATTCCAAGCAATAGTATGGGAATACACCTTCTTTATCGGCAATAAATTCTATTGTAGCTGTTTTACCGGGTTCAAGACTTACGCTCTTATTGTAGTAATAAATTCCAAATCCATGAGTCTCATCTTCTGCTCTTTCAAGGTTTGTTATATGAATTGTAACCTTATCCCCTACTTTGCAATAGATATGTTCAGGATTAAAATGACTTCTGATGGAAGTGCCGAATACTTCAACATTATTTCCGTTTCTAATCGTTTTCTCATGTCCCGCAAGAGTTCTGTATGGAGATCTTGTCATGGTGTTGGCATCGGTTCCAAGCGGATATACTTTCCAAGCTCTCTTATTTATTATCTTTGATTCTATAATCTGAGCATAATGCGGCTCTCCTAGTGGAAACGGCATCGCATACAGCATTCTCATTTTTCTATGCAGCGGATCTGATATATCAATAAGCTCATGGTTTTGAGGATGAAGAGGTCCAACTTCAGCAAACCTGTCTATTGCCAACTTATTTAATGATATAAGATAATGTCCTCTTGGATTGACTGTATCACCATGGACAGCAGCAAGATGCCCTACATTGTAGTGAATAGGAATCTTATCTAAAACTTTAAGTTTTATATAATCATATTTAACTATGGCTGAATCGACAAAAAGAGAATTGTACGCAATATTTGAACCGGCAACATCAAACTGATTGTGAAGCGGACCAAGTCCGGTTTCAACCAATCCATGCAGCGATCTTCTCATAGACAGAATAGGTATACCGTAAGGATCGTATCCATCATATATCTTTCTATCCATTAAATGCTGAATTTTCTTGAAATCGAAAACCGATACATGCGTATCAAGCTTTCCACTCGCAAGCAAGTATCTACCGTCAGGACTTACCGTTATGCCATGCGGACTTTTCATTACCGGAACAAGATAGAGCATGCCCCTTGCCACTGCAGCCTTCATTGAAATAACTCTATGACCATTTATAACCTTATAATCTCCCGCCTTTATCGCCTCTTCGCCTTTTCGCCAGTTAAGCATATGCATAAAATCAGTATCATTTGCAGAACATCCGGCTTCAAACGGAGGATTTCCTGCTTCTATTCCGCCTGTATATCGCTCGGTATTAAATGAGTTGCAGAATGCCCACCCATCGCTAACGAGTTTTCCGGCGTCATTGATATCCTGCATATACGGCGGCAGTTCCACTGAATATGAATTGTCTTTATCAATTCGCCCCTTATTTCTATCAAACTTCCAGAAGGTCATGGCACCTCTGAATATTTTATCATATACCTCCTGATTCCTTGCATCATGATATTTATCATCAAAAGGT
This sequence comes from uncultured Campylobacterales bacterium, assembly GCA_964487285.1. Classification (GTDB taxonomy): domain Bacteria; phylum Campylobacterota_A; class Desulfurellia; order JAADFJ01; family JAADFJ01; genus CAZAPZ01. The sequence continues at coordinate 8,489 of CAZAPZ010000048.1, forward strand.
GCAGCGTATTGGGCATTTACTATAACATACTCGGTGTTTGGTGTTACGCTTGTGCCGCCATGCGTAGATTTTAGAATGGGGTTTGTAACGATCTGCTTGGTAGAGAAATCCCTGGTATCAATAACGGCAACCCTTGCATTGGATTTATCATTGATGAATACATATTCTCCGTCATAATCACCCTTAGTTTCCGAGAATCCGGGATGGTGAGTATCTCCGTATGTGATGGATTTGCCTCTTATGTTGCCTTCTGCCAAAATCTTTGCGCTATCATCAAATCCGTATCCTTGCCATGGTTCAGGTGTAAAAACACCTATAACTTTGATAAGCCGCATCGAAGGAACGCCATAAACCATAATTTGACCGCTTTGACCGCCTGAAGTCAAACATAAATAAGGATCATGAACTCCCTCAGGTTCGTAAGTTTTTGCTGCTGCCAACAGTTCGCCAGGAGAAAGATGACGCTTTTTTGTAACTTCCGCCAGCTCTCCGCTGATGCCGGCAGCTTCCGCCTTAGGTTGCGATCCAAGACTTGCAATACCGGCTCCTGCAATAACGGCGCTGCTTAATGCCGCCTTTTTCAATAAGTTTCTTCTGCTTATTACCTTTCCTTTTTTCTTGTCACTCATAAAACCTCCTTTTCTCAATCTACTTTTTTATACCATATTTATAATATTACAAGTTAAACGTTTATGCTATAAATTTTATGTAAATTTTATGTAAATTTTGTAAAGGTTTTATTATTTTTTAAACCGATTTTTTATTGAGCATCCGGACACACTTTTTTACAGTTGTGTTTGATTTGCGTGAACGCCGGTTATCTATTTTTTGCTGTCCCAAACGGCTGAGGAAATCGTTTAAAAAACTCTTTCTTAGGGTAAAGAAGATAGGCCTGTTTATACCACCTATAGGAATCACTAAATTTTCCAAGTGTAGCATAAATTCTACTTATCATATATGCGGTATTGACGTGAGGATGTATTTTATAGCGATACAAAAGATAGCGGAGTGATTGCTCGATAAGATCCTTGTTTTTTGTATGTGTACCTTCAATGTAATAGATGCGGGCAAGCACTTTTTTTGCATCTCTACCTACAAACGGTGAAAAAAGTGCCGATTTGAGTTGAATCTTTGCCTCATGAGATCTGCCTTTCTCCCAAAAACTTATATTACGAAATGATGCAACTATCATTTCGTCTCGGTAGCTTGTGACTACTAAATAACCGATAATTATTGCTGCTGCTGCAATAGCAATTTTTGAAATGATTGATTCTTTCCATATATGTTCGCCTTCATCCGTATTTGATGCAAACATCCCCAATAAAACTGCAAGCAAAAAGAATGTTGGTGGAAAATGAAGCGGAAAAGAAAAAAGCGAATGGACAAAATACGGAATCAAAGAGGCTGCCAATATGAGAGCTGTTTTATTCTGTTTTTTTATAACTTGCAAACCTCTTTTTAATATAGTGTAAATTACCATCATAAATCCGCTGAATCCAACTACACCTGTTTCGCAAAGTATATGGAGATATTCATTGTGTGCCCATGCGTGGCTTAACGGAGGAACTGCATATAAAAAATAATGTCTTATCCATTCATGATGACTAAGCAGATCAGCCTGAGAAAGTATGGCAAAACTTTTAAAATTTCCTAAACCTATTCCAAAAATCGGGTGCCCGAGAAATAAATTTATTGCATCAAGCCAGATTAGAACCCTTAGTCTTACAGATGTTCCGCCTGAAATGACATTATTCATCTTATTGAAAATAGTAAACCCTGATGGATTTAGAAAATGTTCAAAAAGAAATGCCGCAACGATACCCAAAATCCATATTAAAATAGTTTTGTATGTGTGAGATTTTCCAAACTTCACAAATATTAAGAGAAACAACATTGAAAAAAATGCATCTAAAAATCCTGCTCGAGAATGAGTAAGTTCCAACAGGAATATATCGAAAAACAGAAACAAAAAGGTATAAGGAGTTTTAACGGCTTTATAATAAAAAAAAGGTAAAAATGTAGCAATAATTATGGCAAAAAGATTTGGCTGATTAAAATTTGCGGTGGCCCCTTTATGAAAATTTACAAAAAAATATGATAGTATGCCTGAGATGTGCCAATTGATTATGTTCCATTCCGAGAACAACTGAAAAATTGACTGAATAAAAAAGAGCGCAAAAACGATCATAAGAAATGATGTGAATTTATTCAGGCTATTCTCTAAAAGATTATGACTTGATTTATATATTAGAAAAAAAGCTATAACATTTAACATATGAAAGATTGTCCATTGCTTATCTAACGCCCCAAAATATGACGGAATAAATAGCAAAAACATGATTCCAAATGCTATGTCAATATAGTTGAATTTGATCTCTTTCTTAAATAATATCATAAAAAGTGGGATTATTGCAGCTGTTAACCCAAAGATTAGTTCTTTAGGCATTGCCACTCCTTCCGGAAGGCTTCGTGATATGGCGAAAAAATCCCATGCCAAAAATAGTAAGATTAGAAATAAAGGTATATTTTCTAAGCAAATATGCTCAAAGAACAATGTTATGTTTTCAGTTTTAGATCTTTTTAAAGCGATACTTTTATCACTTATTTGAAACTTTTTGTATGCACTATTTTTGTGTTTCAGCTTACTCATCAGTTGACTTTATATATCAAATCAATATAATGTCAACAGAAATACGCCGGGGTGGTGAAACTGGTAGACGCGCTGGACTCAAAATCCAGTGGGAGCGATCCCATGCGGGTTCGATTCCCGCCCCCGGCACCAAAAAATGGATATATTAACGATTATGACAACACGCTGCAATTATATATCCGCTCTTTAAATGATGGCGTTGCAAATAGTCCGATCTAATCTACTGCAGTAAATGTCGTACATGGTATCTTTGAGTGCTTATGGTTTTCTTTCTTTGTTTTCAAATAATACCACATAATTATCAGCTGACCCTATACTTTTACTCATAGTA
>CAZAPZ010000049.1:0-11364 GCA_964487285.1 uncultured Campylobacterales bacterium
TTAGGTCGGGACAAGAGTTAATCAGTAAAATAAAAAGCATTCAGCCTGCAATAAAAATAATAATTTTCTCAGTTGAGGATAGACCGTCAATTATAAAATTGTTGATAGATAATCAAAATGTTGAGGGGTATGTGTGTAAAGGATTATATGGCTTAAGAGAATTAAAAAAAGCGATACAAGAAGAAAATAGGCTTCTCCTTCCTATCAAAAAAAGAGCTGACATACTGCTTGATACATCATTAATGAAATCATCCGACCTTAAAAGATGGGTAAACAGCAGATTTTCCGGTTACAATAAAGCTGTACTTAAGATATCTATCATATCATTTGGCTACAAATTCGGCATACCGCCTGAAAGTGATCTCGTTTTTGATGTTAGATTTTTACCGAATCCTTATTTTGAAAATGATTTGAGAGAGAAAAGCGGACTTGATAAAGAAGTGGAAAATTGGCTGACCAAATTTCCTCTATTTAACAGCTCGAAAGAAAAACTGTTTGGCTTTATAAGCTATCTTATCGACAAATATAAGGATGAAGGCAAAAAATATCTTGTAATATCAATCGGATGCACAGGTGGAAGACATCGTTCGCCTGCTGTTGCCAAGCATCTTCAAAAGTTTCTCTCGACAGAAGGCTATCAATCGGATATATATCACAAAGATATATATAAAGATTATGAAGAATAATCTCCTTGACTGTAAAAGCCTTTCAAAAAACGATGTTGAAAAAATCATTAATCAAGCATCTATCTATAAGAAGGCATATTCAAAAGGAATATTAACGCCTGAGTTCAAAGGACAAACAAGCTTTAATCTCTTTTTTGAGCCGTCAACTCGAACACGCTCTTCATTTGAAACAGCTGCAAAACGACTTGGAATTATGCCGATAAACATATACGGCAATTTCTCAAGCATTAAAAAAGGGGAAACCATAAACGACACTATTCTGAATCTATCAAAGATGCACCCTGCCCTATTTGTAATAAGGCATAACGCTTCGGGCATTTGTCAGCAGCTATCAAATATAACCGACATTCCCATTGTTAACGCAGGCGACGGTACTCATGCCCACCCATCTCAAGCACTATTAGACCTGTTCACAATCATTGAAAAAAAAGGCGCAGTTAAAGGACAAAATATTTCTATAATAGGCGATATATCATCAAGCAGAGTAGCACGATCTGATAGTGAGCTCTTAGTAAAAATGGGCTGCAATGTAACTTTTTATGCACCTGCCACTATGCTCCCTATTTCACGTTTTCAAAATATAACTGTCGCAAAAAATATGTTAGAGGCTATTAATAACAAAGATGTCATTATACTGCTTCGAATTCAGCTTGAGCGGGAAAGCGGCAACAAATTCTCATCTTTGAAAGAATACAGCAAATATTTTGGACTTCACAAAGATATGGTAGGAGATAAGACTCTCATACTTCATCCCGGACCGTTTAACAGAGGCGTAGAAATTTCATCTAATCTTTTAAAGCAAAAAAATGTTGTGATTTTCGATCAGGTTGAAAATGGAGTATATATAAGAATGGCAATTTTCAAATGGCTGTTAAAAAAGTTGTAAATGATAAGTTTTGAATTGAAAGAAAAAAGCATGCCTTAAGCCTATCGGCAATCAAAAATAGATACCGCAGCATACTCAAACAAATCTATCTTTTTATTCCATATACTAAATTCAAAATTATAAATTCTCTTTACTGTTTAGATAAAATGCTGCCGGCTTTTTCCAGTGCATAAAGGTATCCGTCAATACCCATACCAGCAATAACACCAAGCGCTATATCACTTAAATATGATCTATGCCTGAATTGCTCCCTTTTGTATATATTTGAAATATGAATCTCAATAAACGGGATTGCTGCAGCTATTAACGCATCTCTAATTGCTATACTTGTATGAGTAAAAGCTGCTGCATTAATTATAATAAATTTAGTTTGATCGTATATAGTTTTATGAATTCTTATTATTATACCAGACTCGCTATTGCTTTGAAAACAATCAATTATAAGCGCAAGGTCATCTCCCTTGCGCTTTATAAGCTTTTCAAGATCATTGTAAGATGTGCACCCGTAAATGTTGGGTTCCCGCATTCCAAGCAAATCAATATTAGGTCCGTTTATTACTAATATTTTTTTAGAATCCAAAACCTTGTAACGATCTTCCACCTAATAAATGCATATGAAGATGATCAACTTCCTGACGAGCATCTTCACCATTATTGATAATCAAACGATATCCCGAAGCATTAACTCCCTCTTTTTTAGCGATAGTTTTTGCCACTACCAGCATCTTGCCCATAAGATCAATATCTCCAAGATGATCGCCTATCGAATTGATATTATTAAAATGCTTCTTAGGAATAATTAGAATGTGTACGGGAGCCTTGGGATGAATATCCTTGACGGCTAAAAATTCATTATCTTCATAAACCTTATCAGCGGGCAATTTTCCATCAACCATCATACAAAAATTGCAATTTACCATACCGACCTCCTGAAAATTGTTATCCAGCTTTGCGTACCAAACAAAGGGGATTAATAGCTTATTATGTCACTAATTTTCGGTCTTGTCAACTTTCCTATAGAGTTTCTCTTCAATACCTGATATTTTGAATCGTTTTATCAGCTCTTTTTCAATTATTTCAAACGAAATTTTATTATAATGAAGAAGTACCAGAAAATGATATATTAAATCTGCAGCTTCATATACAATCTCATTCTTTTTGCCGCCTTTTGCCGCAATGACCAATTCCGTTGCTTCCTCTCCGAGCTTTTTCAATATCGTATCGGTTCCTTTTTTATAAAGTGATGCGGTATATGAAACATCATCGGACATTAAGCTGTGCGTATCTATGATATGCTCAAGCTGATTAACGGTATCATATATTGCTGTTTTAGTATCGCCAACGCTTCTATAAAAGCAGCTCTTGTGACCGGTATGGCAAGCTTGCCCCGTCTGATCAACCGTGATAAGCAATGTGTCGCTGTCGCAATCATATGCTATAGATTTTACTTGCTGAAAATGACCTGAAGTTTCGCCTTTTTTCCAAAGACAATGTCGGCTTCGTGACCAGAAGTGAGTAAATCCGGTTTTTTCGGTCATTTTTAAGGAACGCTCATTCATATAGGCAAGCATCAAAACATTTCCGGTTTTATTCTCTTGAATAATAGCAGGCACAAGGCCTTTCTCATTAAATTTTACCTTCAAAACTTCTCCTCAAAAAGTGTTTCGGTTAAGGTAGATAGACCGAAATATTATACTTCTTGTATTCTATTTTCTTAGGACTTCACATTTTATCAATCATAATGAGACCAATGCATAATATTCAGATCCACAGAAGGCTAAGATTGGGTGAGATTTGAAAATTAAAATTTGAGATGCTAACCGGTCAGTTCGAAAATTTTTATTCTTTCTATTCATAGAAGATTGCCCTGCATAGTAGGGAAGCTGATATTGTTGGGAATTTGAATATTATGCAGTGGTCTCATAACCTAATCTCAACCCCATTCTCCTTAAGATACTCTTTCACATCTCTTATTGTAAATTTTCCGTAATGAAAAACGGAGGCTGCCAATGCTGCATCTGCAATTTTCAAAACATCATAAAAATGAGATAATTGGCCTGCTCCTCCTGAAGCGATAACAGGTATTCTCACAGCATCATTTACAGCTTTTGTAAGCTCAATATCATACCCATTTACCGTTCCATCCGTATCCATACTTGTAAGCATTATCTCACCCGCACCATAATTTTCCATCTTCTTTGCCCATGCTATAGCATCTATTCCAGTCGGTTTTCTGCCGCCGTATATTACCACCTCAAAATGTCCGTTTATTCGCTTAGCATCTATTGTTACAACAATATTCTGGCTGCCAAATTTGTACGATGCTTCTTTTACAAAATCAGGATCAAGCACCGCAGCAGTATTCACGGCTACCTTATCAGCGCCGGCACTTAAGAGATTTTTTATGTCATCTATGGTTCTTATTCCGCCTCCGACCGTGAGAGGAATAAAGAGTTGATTTGCGGTTTTTTCCACCACATCAATCATGATTTTTCTTTTTTGGCTGCTTGCGGTTATATCTAAAAAAACAAGCTCATCAACTCCCTCGTCGTTGTATCGCTTAGCAGCCTCAACAGGATCACCGGCATCTACAATATCTACAAAATTTACCCCTTTGACAACTCGACCTTCATCAACATCAAGACATGCGATGATTCTTTTTGCAAGCATCTTTAAAATTTATTATGGTGATAGACGGATGCAAAAGAACGCTTATCATGCATTTTAGGAATAATATCCGAATATCCTAACACAACAATAGAAACCAATTCATAGTCATCGGGAACGCAAAGCAGACTTTTTATATGTTCGGAGTGAGGCTTTCTGTAACCGGCAACCCAGCACGAGCCTATTGACAATGCAGTAGCCATAATCAGTATATTCTCCGTAGCAGCTGCACAGTCAAGAGGCGTACTCGTATTGTTTTTATCACCAAAAACAGCTATCGCCGAGGCTGCATCTTTTATAAATCTTCCCCATCGACACAATTCGGAAAGCTTATTTTTTATCTCCTTATCATCGCAAACCACAAACTCCCACGGCTGAGCGTTATTCGCCGACGGAGCAAGTCTGCCTGCATCAATAATTTTTTCAATATCTTTTTCACTAATCAAACCGGACTTGTATTTTCTAACCGACCTGCGTCTTTTTATAACATCATACATATTTTCCTACCTTTACCTCAATAAAAATCTATTGCATCTACATCAATATATATTCTACTATCAAAATCTGCATTGTCCACTATATGCCTTAACTGTTTTACACTGCTTTTTACATGTTCGGTTTTTATTATAAAATGAAATCTAAATCTATTTCTTATTCTGCCGATTATACATTCGGATGGTCCTATAATTGTACTATTTTTTGCAGAAATCATGTTTTTAAAACTTATGGCATCATTTTTAGCAATTCTCTTATCCTGATTTATGAATATGACTCTTATAAGATGCGAAAACGGAGGATAAGCATGTTCGGCTCTGATTTTTAACTCCTTTTCGCAAAAACCGACATAATCATGCCTTGTTATGTCGGTAAATAGGGGATTATGCGTATCGTATGTCTGTATAATGCTAATGCCTTGTTCTCTGCGTCCTGCTCTGCCTGATGCTTGTATTGCAAGCTCCACAGCTCTATACGATGCAAGATAATCCGATCCTGCAAGAAGCGATTCAAAAGAAAGTATAGACGACACCATGATTTTAGGATAATCGTGCCCATGCGCAACCATTTGAGTTCCAACAATAATATCTATATCACCACTTTTTATTCTGTTTAAAATGTTCTTATAACTTCCTTTTTTTGCCATACTGTCGCTGTCAAACCGCGCAACGGTCTTATTTGGAAACAGTTCTTTTAGCTGCTCTACAATTTTTTCGGTACCTGTACCAACAAATTTTAATATTTTACTTTTACAGGCACAGCCTGTTTCTTTTTTTTGACTATAGCCGCACCAATGACACCTGAGAGTTTCATCTTGCTTATGATATGTTAAAGCAACAGAGCAGTTCGGACAAGACAGCACTTTGCCGCACTCTAAACAAACCGTGAATCTCGAAAAGCCGCGCCTATTAATCAAAATCACAGCTTGTTTTGCCGACTTTAATGCGGCTATCAATTGTTTTGAAATTAGTCCTGCCTCTTTTTTCATGTCAACTATATAGATTTTTGGAAGCGGTACTTTTCCGATTCTGCTTTCGAGCTTAAAGAATCTGAATTTCTTCATTTTTGCATTGTAATATGTTGATACGGAAGGAGTGGCACTGCCAAGTACAATCGGAATATTTTCAAATTTTGCCCGTAGAATAGCTATGTCTCTACCGTTATAATGAGGCATCATATCAGATTGCTTATACGAACCGTCCTGTTCTTCGTCAACAACAATTATACCCGGTTTAACCGGCGCAAAAATGGCAGAACGAGCACCAAGAACGATCAGTTTCTCGCCTTTTTTTATTTCAAGCCATCTTTCATATCGCTCTAACGGGGTTAATCTGCTATGGAAAATAGACACAACGTCTCCAAATCGATTTAAAAATCGTTCTTCAAGCTGTGGCGTTAAACTAATTTCCGGCACCAGAATAATGGCACCGGATTTCAATTTCAAAGCATTTTCTACAAGTTGAAGATATATTTCCGTTTTACCCGATCCCGTAACACCCATAATTAGATTTGGGCTGAATTTATTTGCAACTTGCGGCACAATCGAATCTATTATTTTTTTCTGTTCTTCGGTCGCCGAAAGATGTTTAATAGGTTTATCCAACTTACACGCACAAGTTTTCATATCAATAGGTTCTTTTAGTTCAAACAACTTCTTAGGCAGCATCGCCTTAAGAGCTATGCCGAGATTAGAGCCATAATAGTCATGCATAAAATATATAAGTTTAATTGATGTCTCATCTACAACAGATGTCTTCTCTAATATGACAGCCTGCTTATATTTAGTAATCTCATCACCGATTCCTATAGCAATTCCTACTCTCTTATGATTATTTTTACCAAACGGAGCTAAAATACGCGAACCGATATTATCGTTAAAATCTTTTATATAGTATGTAAACGCTTGATCAACAGCGAGAGGAAAAAGAACAGATACAAAAGGCATTGTGTTTATAAATTTAAAAACATATTAATATTCAAATTTAGACAAAGGTGCGATATGAATTTTTGATTTGCCCGGAACATCGGCTACAAATTGTGGAATCGCAACTCCTCCAAGGTGGCTGCGGAGCTTTTCTATGAGTTCTATTCCTATCTTTTCAGCAACCTTAAATTTTTCCGTCCCATAAACCGGATCACAGCTGAATAGATAATACGGCTTTACGCCTGCTTGCTGAAGTTGTGAAAAAAGTGCATACAAAATGTTATAATCATCATTCACGCCTTTAAGCAACACCGATTGAGAGAGCAGCGATGCACCCGAGAAACGCAATTTTTCTATGGCTTTTAAACTCTCACTATTTATCTCCCATGGATGATTAAAATGCATGATTATCCAGATAGGGCTAAATTTTTGTATAATTGCAACAAACTTTTCGGTAATTCTCTGAGGCAGGAAAGCCGGCACTCTCGTAGCAACTCGCACTACCTTTATACTTCCAACCGACCCAATGGCGGTAAACAGTTTTTCAATTGTTTTATCACTCAAAGTTAAAACATCACCACCTGAAAATATAAGTTCTCTTATTTGAGGATTGATTTCTAAGTATTTTATAATCTTATCAAATTTATTTAAAGTGAGCTGCTCATTGAGCTCATCCCATTTCCATTTTCTAGTACAGAACCTGCAGTAAGAATAGCAAGAATTCGTACTGACCACAAGCCCTCTGTCAGGATAACGAACTATCAGTCCATCAACCGGCATATGAGACTCTTCATTAAACGGATCTATTCTTAGATTACTTTCAAATTCCGTATCAAACGGAATTACCTGTCTATAAATAGGATCCGATTTATCAAATTTTTCAATGAGATTCAAATAGTGCGGTGTAACGGCGAACCTTCCGCTAACTGTTTTGCCGATTCCTATTCGTTTAAGGTCAACAATTCTATTTTCAAGCTGCCAGTGCCAATCATTCCATAATTTGTTACTTACATCACCAAATATCTTTTTTGCAAACTCATTCATGACAATAACTATCTTTCCTATCTATTTTAACTTTTACCATTTATAAAAATTTTATACTATGATCTCTGCAAATGGTAAGTATTTTAAAAGACTCTGCGGCAATTCGTATAGATTGTCATGTGCAAACTTAGGCAGTATAAACTGTTTTAAAACCAGATCAATCCATTCTCGTGACGCGTAAATTTCTTTAAACATTATATACTGTTTTTCATTCTTTTTTATAAATTCGTATTTCAACAGCGATATTTTTATAGGTTCGGATTCACCTTTCAGCATTATTTCAAAATAGATGTTCTTATTTTTTGTGTCAAGCTGGAAATTCAACATTTCACCAAACTCCTCCATAGCTTTGTTTACCTTCTTAGTAATAATGAAGGCAAGCATCTTATCTTTTGTATCTCTTATAAAATCTAATCCGTCCATCTTTAATTAATGAGCTGCATTTAACGACTCGTAAATCTGCTTAATCCCATCTTTATCATACCGCTTTTCAAGCCTTCTAATAATAAAGTGACCGCGAGCCTTGTTTTGAAAATGATCAATAAAAATTGTATTAATAGCAGCTCCCGTTACCGCACCTATAACCGGAATAGCAACTGCCGCAGCCTTTTCCGAGACTTGAACGCCAAAACGCTCCGCAATCTGCGATATAAACTTTACAATTATCGGCCCCTCACCTTTTACTAATCCTCCTCTTGAAAGATATCTTGCAGCCTCTGAAATTGCTCCTGATAAAACTCCGCGAACATTGTAATAATCCGACCGAGAATCGCCATCTTGATGCCCACCCATAGCAAACACCGATAAACAGGCTAACTTAGTGTCACCATTATTCGTTTGCTCACCTTCGCTTCTTGCAATATCCGCAATAGATCTAAGCATTATTGTCGTTGATATGGGAAGCTCAATTACCATCGATCCGATTCCAAATGTGCCTCCGACGGCTCCGCTAAAAGCTACGGCAAATTTATGCAGTCTATTTGATGATTTCTTAAAAGAGCTGCCATCCATAGTAGAAAGCGCAGCTTCCATTGCTTGATTTAACGCTTTGTTTGTAACGGAGATAACATTATTGTTCCAGCTTCTTGGAAGATATTCGAGTCCTTTTTTGATATTTCCACTAATAGCTCTATTCAATTTATCAGCTAAATCATCTTTTTCAAGCAATGCTTTGGCATATTTCAAGCTTTTAAAATCTTTATTTTCCATCTATCGTCCTCCTTTAACAATCAAACAATAGCTATTTTAAACCTTAAATCTGTTTCTTGCAATATCATTTCAGCATAATAACTAACTATTCTCATACCAAAAAAGATGAAAATTGCAAACCATTTACAAACAAAATGAGGAATTTTATAGGACTTTTGAGGCATATCATATCTCAATGAAAGAAAAGATACTGTTTCCCATGAGTTTGAACACTCTTGATCGCTTTAACCAAAAATGTTGATAAATTTGATGAGATTGACACGCACCTTTCAGGTGCTTGCCATGACCGGAAACTCCGTCACTGCGGATTCCCGCTTTCGTCGCTGCGAGGCAGCCGAAGCAGTCTCTCTTTCATTTAATATTCAACACTATTAACTCATTATTCAATATTGCAATGGTTGAGCTTATTATAACATGAAAACCTTTTGTTTAAACGTTCTTTTTCCTTGATGGATGATAGAAAACCGAAAAATCAAGACCTCACAAAACAGATGTTAAAGATAAGGGAAAGATTGCTTCGCTTTCTTCTAACATTCTTCATGCCCACCATATTGTTGAATTTTTAACTTCGATGCATAAATTATAAGAAAGGAGGAATTTACAGATGGAAAGTATAAAAAGGCTGTCAAAAGATCATGATGATGTGTTGGTATTACTTAAACAATTGTATGAAATTATGACAAAAATTGAAGACGGTATTGCATATGATGCAGAAAAACTTGATAATATAGTCAAATTTTTTAATTCTGGATTCTGGCTTCATTTTGACAAGGAGGAGATAACTCTTTTCCCGGAATTATCAAAATATCTCGGAAGCTCAGTTCCCACCGGACCCATCGTAGGCATGCTGGATGAACATCAAGAGTTGCGAGAGTCTAACGATAAAATACAGTCTCTATATAAAAAAGATAAAAATTGCAAACCATTTGCAAACGAAATTAGGAATTTTATAGGACTTTTGAGGCATCATATCTCAATGGAAGAGGAGATGCTGTTTCCCATGGTTTTAAACACTCTTGATCGCTTTGACCAAGAATGGCTTGATAAATTTGATGAGATTGACAAAGCTTAAGTTAAAAAAAGATACTGCATACCGGTTAGTTCAAAGAAGTAAAACGCAAGTATACTGAAAACCTCGTAAAGCCGGCAGAGAAGGCTGACATTGGATTATCTAAAGTGATTTAGCTTTTTCAATCAAACTTATCTTCCAACTTTTGGAAAGTTGCTGGCAATTTGCCAAAGACATAAGCTCTTTCTTGTTTGATGAAGAATAAAGGAGAGTGTTTGACCTTTTGATACTCCAATCGCTTTTTCTTGCAACAAGTTCAATTGAATTGCCGCTATTAACAAAGCCTGTTTTAACAACCCTGAAATACCATCCGGTAAAACCGGTTTTAACAAGTTCTTTATGAAGTTCCTTTATCCAAATTGCCGAAATTTTCCAACACGGCTGTCTCGGTTGAGAAACTTCAAAAAGGGCATCGCCGATCTTAAAAATATCGCCTATAAAAACCGTTTCCTCTGTCAGTCCTCTCGTTGTAAAGTTTTCTCCAAATGATCCATTCGTTAATTTAAGAGAAAATGTATTATTGAAATATTGAAAATGGCAGAACGGATAAACATTGATTGCCTTATCATATCCGCCATGATTTTTTAGATCTGCCTGTCCGTCTCCTTGAAGATTTATTTTGTCTGCAAAAACTTTTCTATCCGCTTTTTCTTTAAGAATTCCGCTTACGAATCGTTTCTCGTCAATGCCTATAACTTCCTTGGGTTTTCCAACCTGAATAGAAATAATCTCAGCTTTCATACTTATTCTCTCCCGTCTTTAGATCTACTTAATTATCCGCATAGTTTAATGCTTGTCAAATATTTGAGAGGAAAACTCATTTCAATAATCTTCGACTCACACAACTAACTTTATAATCTCCCCGCAAATTAAGATAGATTTTAGAATGTTTTTATTCTTAAATCTGTTAAGGTTTAAGAAGATTTATTTCAAGCCTTCTTTCTTGAAGTTTGTTTAAATTTAACGGGAAGTTGACATTGAGTAAAAAACTCAAGGCAGTTTTCACCGGAACTTAAGTCAAAGGTTATCTTAGAACTATTAGAAGAAAATGCTACTCTAAATGAGATAGCATCTAAATATAACATATTGAGACCACTGGACAATAAGCGCACCCACAGAAGACTAAGATTGGGCAAGATTTGAAAATCTTTATTTCCTGAAGATTGCCCAATATTAACCTTCCCTGCGGGCAATATGTGCTTTCCTCTATGCTCACGTTTTACTTCCATGAATTAACCAAGTTAGTCCTGCCAGAAGTTTGCCTTGCCTATGGAAAAGCAGATAAAGCTGTGAAAGTGCTTATTATGCATGCAGTGGTCTCATGATGGGGAAGCCTGTCCAGTATTGCAGATGCCGGCACTTGATCCCCGAACAACTTATCCCA
>CAZAPZ010000050.1:0-11206 GCA_964487285.1 uncultured Campylobacterales bacterium
AAGCAACTTGAGAATATATCGAAGTTATTATAGGTGTCGTTGTAGGGTTATAGGCAAGGCAAACTTCTGTAGGACTGACTTGGCTAATTTCAAAGAAGTAAAACGTGAGCATATGGGAAAGCACATATTGCCCGCAGGGAAGCCAAATAAACGGCAATCTTCCTGGAAATAAAAATTTTCAAACTAACCGGTTAGTCCCTCAAATTTTAATTTCTAAATCTTGCTATTTATTTGACTTCTATGGAAGTGCTTATTGTGCAGTGGTCTCCTTATTGTTTTATCTATCGTAAAGCATTTGATATAACGCCTTACAAGGTTTGAGACATCGTAACCTCCGTATTGAATTACCACGCCTATTTTGTAAGTTAATAAGGTGACGAGTTTCGTTTATAATTAGAAAGTAAAAAGGTCAGCTATTAGAATCCAAGTTTTTCCGCTATGAAAACTACGGTAATTCTATCGGGATCTGCCTGTCCTTCTATTATAGCCCAACTGTTGCAGAACCTGTCAGGATATCTGCAATGATCATCATCGCATACACCTGTTTTGCCGCAAATAGCATTTCCGTTGAAACGAATCACATTTTGGGGTGCTGCAATATCGTGAATTCTATCTATTGCTTCGCCTAGACTATTGACAATTTTGTTTGTTCCTACTTGGAGAATTACTTTTTTTGGACCAAAAAGCATACTTGCAACGCGGTTGCCAACGCCATCGCAGCTGATAATCTGCCCTGATAGTGTGATTGCATTTGTGCTTGATATAAATAGATCGCTTGTTAGTGAAGATAACCTCATTTCGTCAACTTTCTGTTTTGTTATACCTTTTTTATATCGGTCAAGCAAGTTGATGGGAAGTCTCCGAAGTTTATCTATAAGTTTTGTTTCAAAGATTGTAGTAGAGCCTCCAAGTCCAACTGTGGTTCCCTTTTCGATAGTTCCAGCAATAAACTCGTTTGCCTGCATGGAATTTTCAAAATAGACTCCGTTTATGCCGCGTTTCTTTAGATTGTCAATACTGATTTCTGCTCGCTTTTTCCAAATTGTTTTTTCTGGCATAGTTTATCTCCTTTTAATTTATGTATAAATGTAATATCATAATAATTTAGAAAAGTCAATAATTTTTTAAATAAATGGAAAGATTTAACTTATAATTAAGCAATGGAGGCAATAAATTGTTCAAAATAGATATTACAAACTTTTAGATTTTATCGGCTTAGTTTGACCTGCTTGACTCAGTATAACAGATGAAAAATAGTTAAATGAAGCTCAAAGTATACATTTAATATTTTATGGAAATAATGCCTCCGATCGCAATATGAATTTAATGCAATGCAAGGTTACTTGTAATCAAGCACGATATAAAGCAAGCAATTTGCAGCTTTTAGCTCATAAATTTTTGGAAATGGCAATAACCGATTTCGATTTGTTTAAGGTATAAAAATGAAGGCCGGGTACATCGGCACTTAGCAATTCGCTGCATTGTTTTGTTGCCAGTTTGATTCCGAGTTTCACTACTTCGGCCGGATTATCCTGAATAGGCAGCATCTTTTGATACAACCAGTCCGGGATAATTGTGCCGCACATAGCTGAAAAGCGCACAATCTGTTTAAAATTAGTGATAGGCATAATACCGGGAATGATAGGAATTGTGATGCCTGCTTTAACGGCAGCATCACGGAAGCTAAAAAAGGTATCATTATCAAAAAAATATTGTGTAATGGCAACTTGAGCTCCATTATCCTGTTTTGATTTCAGATAACGAATATCATCTGCCACACCGCCTTTGGATTCAGGATGGCCTTCCGGATAGGTTGCACAGGCAATGGAGAACCCTCCTTGCCGACGAATAAAGGAAATCAAGTCCGTTGCGTGACTGAATCCGCCATCCGTTGTCTTAAAATTGTCTGTTCCAACAGGTGAATCTCCTCTTAGAGCGAGGATATTTTTAATGCCGGCTTGTTTATATTCGTCTAATAATGCTGTTAGATCGTCCTTATTTGCGCCGACACAGGTTAAATGAGCAACAGGCGTAAACCCCGTTCTTTCTTTAATGCGGCATATGATACTTTTGGTACGATTTTGCGTGGAGCCTCCTGCGCCATAGGTAATAGAAATATAAGCCGGATGAATAACCGTAAGTTCGTATAGACATGTCCACAAATTAGTTTCACCCTTGTCTGTTTTTGGCGGAAATAGTTCACACGAGATTAACGGTTTAGATGTATTTGCTATGATATCCGAGAGCCTCATAATCTCTTGGTGATGACTCGGCATATTGCCGTTTTATTATTATAAGATATTTTGCAGATTTTATTCGATTCTATATGCATAAGCTGAATCGTCCGGCCAAACAGTTTGCTAACAATCTCCTCATTTTTGAATTAACCTCGCAAATGATATTGTTGTATTTTACCTCTTTATTATTTAAATCCAATTGAACTTCTCCCTTTCTATCCATATTTAATTCGCTATAAATATATGGCACTTTTTACGAAAATGAATTAGCTTTCCCAACTTTTAGATAATACCATTTTGAAGTTTTATTTTTTACCTGTAATTTACCTAATGTGTGCAAGCCGTATAATCCATTGTTCAACACCAAGACTCCATGCCTGAAGTGTTTGAAATATGCCAAGTCGTGCTCCTATGGCATTGATGGATGTTAACACTCCTGATAATATGAGTATCCCTATTATTATAAAAAGCAGACCTGATATTAAGTTGTTTGTGTGTATCCATATCGTTTTGCTGCCTATTTTAATTTCATATGCCTTGCCTTTCATAATTTTGTAAATAATACTGCTCTTGCTTTTTTGCAAATATGTTGAGAGGAGCATTAACGGCAGCGATAATCCAAGACTATAAACAAATAACAGTACGCCTCCTTGATATGCAGAGTGGGTGGTTGAAGCCATGACAAGTATTCCTGCTAATATAGGACCGATGCATGATGTCCATGATAAAGAGAGCAATGCTCCGAACAAAAACGAACTAATGTATGTTGTCGGATGTTTTGGATTTACCTTAATTCCTGAAAATTCCCAGCCGAAAAGTATGGCAATACCAAATATAATTATTACCAATCCTGCTATTTGAGAGAAGATTGTAATATTGCTTCGCAGAAAGCCGCCTATAGTTGTAGCGCTCATTCCAAGCAGGCTGAACATAGTCGAAAACCCGATAAAAAATGATAAGCTCATGCCTATAACATTTTTCTGAGCCGTTTTTAGAGTGTAAGCCATATATGCAGGTAATATCGGAAGCGTGCATGGCGATGTAAATGAAAGTATTCCTGCCGCAAAAGCCGCTGTCATTAGAATTAGCATATATGACTACTTATTTTTTATAATACTTTTTATTTACCTGTTATAGAACTTGAATTTAGGTATTCGCTAATCGCCTTGACATCACCTTTAGTTATAACGCTCCTCAAGCTTGCCATCATTGCAACGGTTTTAAGAGCTTTAGTTATATCACCTGCACTTTTTCCGACTATGTTAGGACCAACTACGCCTGTAGCTTTTGTGCCATGGCAGGCGGCGCAATTTGTTTGAAATAAATTTTTACCTGTTACTGCTGCCTGCGCATTGAAGCTAAAACCGGTTAAACCTGCGATTGCAACCAAAGCTGCCAAACGTAAAAATTTTCTCATAAATCCTCCTATTTGTTTGCTTGATTCATATATTATATGAAAATAATCAAATATCATACCTTGACTTATTTACTTGAGCTTTCCAAATCTTGTTTTATAGGCTTTTTGAAATATATCCCAAAAGATTTATATTTTCAAGTGCGCAACACATTTTTTGTGATTTTTAGGTCACTTTATAAGCGTTCAGGAAGCTGCAACCGGCCATAGCGGTTTTACCGTGTCATATTTCCAAGCATACTATAAATAGGGGTTATTAAAGCAAGAATAAAGAAGACAAACATTCCTCCTATGAAGACAAGAATTATAGGTTCGATTAATTTACCTATAATTTCGACCATCTGCTGAACCTTTTTATAATATATCTCTGATAGTTTCTTCATCTGTGTATCAATGTTGCCTGTTTTTTCACCAACAAAAGACATTCTGACCGCTATTGGTTCAAAAACCTTTGCATTTTTAAACGACTCGGAAAGACTGAGTCCGGCTTCCAAGTCTTTAGTAATTTTAGAGATAGATTTAAGGAAGAATTTATTTGAAATTGCGAGTTCCATTGTGCCGATTGCTTCGGTAAGCGAAACACCGCTTTCTGTCAAAAGAGAAAGATATTGAAAGTAGAAAGCGGTTTGTGAATATCTTACAATCATTCCTATGATGGGAGATTTCCATATAAGCTTATCAAACATTAATCGTACTTTTTCTATTTTTAGCATTATCGGGAAAGCTATAAGAATCAATACGACAGTGGCAATTATAAATATCCAGTCGTTCTGCATAAAATTGCTCAAAGCAATCAGCATTCTTGTTGCAGTAGGTAATTTGGCGTTGAATGATAAAAGAAGTTCCGTTAACTTGGGTAAAATAAAAACTATCCAGAAAACAAATGCACCGGTGATAGAAAATAAGCTGAAAGCAGGATATATTAAAGCGTTTTTTACCGATGATTTTATCTCTATATTACGATCTATATAATTTGCTGCATCGCCAAGCGTTTTATCAAGACTGCCTGATGCTTCTCCAATTCTGGCAGAAGATATTACAATATCAGGAAATATACCTGTTCTTGATAAAGATTCCGACATTGTGTAACCGTTGTTTAATGTATCTAATATATCTTTTGATGCGGATTTTATCGCTTTGCTTTTAGTTGAATTACCTAAGTCGGTAACAGCATCCTGAATAGAGATTCCACCTTCAAGATATACTGAGATATTTCTTACAAATTCAGATATATCCTTGGGTTTAGCCTTGCCTATTACTATAGCTTTGTAAAGAGTTTCAAAAAAGGACGGAAGATTTACGGCTTTATAAATAGAGCCTCCGTTCAGTTCAATTTTATTATACAGTTCATCAATCGTTCCAAAAGTTCCGGTTGATCTTTCCATGATACCCTCTGATGTAACAAATGAATAGACGAAAAATGCCATTAGACGCCGAATACCCTTTCAATTTCAGATAAGTCGGTTATTCCCCGTTTAAGTAGTGCCATTGCTGAATCTTTTATAGTTGCTACGCCTTTTTTTGCCGTATATTCATAAAATTCTACGGGAGACCGGTTTTCTGCAATCATGCCGCGCATTTTATTATCGATAAGAACGATTTCGGATGCTGCAATTCTGCCGATATATCCGGTTTTTGCACATTTATCGCATCCGGCATGCTTATATATATTTTTTTCAACTCCGAGTTCCTTTTTAGTTTGATCATCAGCGCAATATTCTTTTTTGCAGAACTGGCATAGTTTTCTTAAAAGACGTTGAGCAATTATTGCTGTTATTGAAGATGAGAGGAGGAAATTTCCTATTTTCAGATCAGTAAGCCTGCTTATTGCGCCAATGGCATCATTTGTGTGAAGCGTTGATAGAACAAGATGACCTGTAAGAGCAGATTTTATAGCAAGTGCTGCGGTTTCTTCATCTCTAATCTCTCCAATCAGCATTGCATCAGGATCTTGTCTTAAGAAGCTTCGTATAGCAGATACAAATGTGACTCGAGCCTTTTCATTGACTGACACTTGATGAATTAACGGCATCTTATATTCAACAGGATCTTCGATAGTCATAACATTTTTTTCAATATAATTGATCTTTTGAAGCAAAGCATAAAGAGTTGTGGTTTTGCCCGATCCGGTCGGACCTGTCACAAGAATTATGCCGAATGGCGATTTGACAGCCTTATCAATCATATCAAGCTGCGAATTGTTGAATCCTATTTGATGCAGTGAAATTTGATTATCTCCGCCCAGTATTCGTATTACAAGATTTTCGCCATAGATAGTCGGGACAGTTGACACTCTAAAATCATATTTTTCATTAAATATTTCATAGTTCATGCTTCCGTCTTGAGGCGAATTGGACTTGGCTATATCCATAGAGCTTCTTATTTTCACCGTTGAAACAATTCGCGTGTGAATAGATGCGGGAAGCGTATAAAAAAGATGCATAACACCGTCAATTCTGTATGATATTAGTGTTGCCTGCTCCGTCGGACTGATATGAATATCGCTCGCCCTATTGTAAATAGCACTTTCAATGAGAAGGTTGACAAGATTTTCTACCGAAATAGCAAGATTGTTTAGAATATTTTTTCTTATTAAATCTATCAACTCATCAATTGGATGTGTCGCTAAGTAATAAAATTTTTCGATATTTTTTGATATCTCAGATCGAGATGATAAGAAATACGAAATTTGTCCGTTTGAAAAACGGCTGAGCATGGTTTTTGTGCGTTCATCATAAGGGTCAGCTATAGCCACTATTAGTTTGCCGTCTTCTATGGCAAGAGGCAGAATGTTATTTTGAGCTGAAAAGTTATGCGGAACCGCGGCAAGTGCATCTTTGGAAGGCTCGTATGCAACAAGTTCTTTAAACGGTATTCCCGATTGCCTTGAAAGAATTCCCGCAACATCTCTATCTGTTACAAAATTAAGATCAATAAGAAGATCGCCAACTCTTTTTTTAACGGTCTTTTGGACGGAAAGTGCATACTCTATTTTTGCATTATCTATTATGCCGTTTTCTTCCAATAGCTGGCCTATGCGTTTGGTCATCTAAAATTTACTTCCATCAATAGTCAATATTGTGCGGAATCGTGCGCTTTTATCGCTATTGGTATAATTAAAATTACTTTTTTTCGGTGCAGTCTTAAATGATAGTTTTTTTAAAAACATTATAGTTTTATATTTTGTACTCTTATAATTACCTTTAATGGAAATATCAATTTTAGCTGTAAATTCTTTATCGGCAGATTCCGTTTGCAGAACAGCTCCTCTTTGTTTAGATGCCGTTTTAATAGCCGGAGATACATCGATACTATTTATCAGTGCATCAGATGGCATTATGTTGGATAACCATCCGACAAATTTTCCGAGATTCAGTTCTTTATTGAGTTTATTTTGCAATTTTGATAATCGTTTTAGAGTGGTTATCTCACTCTTGTTAGGCAATTTGGCTTTCAGCTCATCGTTTTTAGACGATAAATATGACAGCTTATCGTTGAATGTTTTTCTAATTTTTAGGTAGTTTAAGTAACTTCTTGCAGATACGCTTGTTAAAAGAAGTGACAGGATTATTGATATTACGGCAGCCAATTTACTAAACCTGTAGGTCGTTATTTTTGTTAAGTAAACATTTTCCAAAAAGTTGAAACTTTTATCTAAAAAGAATAATCCGTAAATTTCAGGTGAATGCAAAACTTGGTTGAGGTCAGCATCCAAGATATTTGATTTCCATTTTATGTTTTCTTTATTTTCGTCTGCCAAATCTCCCATCAGCAATGTTCCTTCTTCTAAAAAGCTGCTTGTCTGTTGAGGATCGTATTTTGATAGGCTTCTTGATATGATATTACCGTTTTGAATAATCATTTCAGATAGAATTCCAAGCTTAGCCCATACAATTTTGTTCGGATGAATACCCATTTTTTTCGATAGATTGACAATTGCATTTTCAACAGGTACGATCGAATCAATAACAGCCGATTGATTAAGCGACTGAAAAAGTTCGTTAATGTCCGATTTAGGGGCGGCTGCTATTTTAACCGACATACCGTCATCAAATTTATTTAATAATTTATATCTTACAATATACGGCTCCGTAAAGACCGAAAGCCCGTCTATAAATTTTTTGACAGCAATATTGAGAAATTTTTTACTGCTTATTTTGAGTTGAGCGATATCAAAATAACTTAAGTCGGAAAGAAACGATATTCTCAGATAATCCGCTTCCAGTTCGCCAATATTTTGAATTGAGATAGTTCCTGTTTTAACTATTTTATTTCCTTTGGCAATAAGATATTCAACGTTTCCCATATTGCTTGTATTAACAAAAAGATAAGCCGTTTTCGATGCCATACTATTAATTATACATAATATTTTATGAATTAACAGGGCTATAGACTTAGGCAGCATTCGTCAACCGAGAATTGCGGTAAATACGTAAAGTATACTGCCCCCGTTTGTCAATACAACTTTTTCTAAGTTCTCATTCCCTCCTTTTCTTAAATTATTTTCCTCATACATTTTATTAAGCAGTTCTATTTATTTGTTGTTCATGTCAAAGGCATAATAAACTCACATGGTAATGGCGGTTAAAATTCCCCACCTGTTTAATTAATTTTTAGTATGATACCTCCTATAAATTTTAGTCTATAGGAAGTAAAATGAAGGGAGTTTCAATACGTTATTCAGTAGATACGATGATTAAGCTCGGTAGAACTATTTCTTATATTTCGAGAACCTTGCGCATAGACAGAAAAACCGTAAGGAAAACAAGAGAAGAGATCAAGGCAAATGGCGGAGCCGTCATACAGCCTGCAATTAAAAAAGTTTCTATGCTGGATTCCTATCCTAATTTCTTCGTCAAAGAAGCTCTTAAATATGCCTTTTTGAGGACTTTTGGGATAATGAGACCACTGCACAATAAGCAGATCCACAGGAGGCTAAGATTGGGTGAGATTTAGAAATTAAAATTTGAGGTACTAACCTGCTAGTTTGAGAATTTTGATTTCCTGAAGATTACCGTTTATTTGGCTTCCCTGCGGGCAATATGTGCTTTCCCATATACTTGCGTTTTTGCTTCTTCGAATTAACCCGGTTAGTCCAACAGAGGTCTGCCTTGTCTTCAGGGCAGCTCTATAGAAAACCTCATTAAAAGCTGTGAATTTGTTTATTATGCAGTGGTCTCATAAGGATATATTATGATCGTTTTTTGATTTCAAGCGATGAGATTAGTAAAAAAGAGGGAAATCCCTTGACAAAATTAGATAGCCTGATAATAATACTAACTCAGTAGTATTTTAGGGGGTATTATGCAAAATAAAAGAATGCAATTTTTAAAGAACTCCGATAGCATACTTGCAATACTAACAACATCGGCAAAATTTCCAAAAGTACAAAAAAGAACTCAAATAACAAAAATAACTCGTTGCCGATATTCAGCAAAAGATGATGCTTCTAAATTCTAGTAAAACGAAAAAAACAGTTGAAATAAACTATTCTAACAGCAATTCGCAATATCCTGCAATCTATGTTTAACAGTCGGGAACAATTTGCACTTAATTAAGCACTCTTTTGTTTTTTATAGTGATACAAAAAGTATATTGGGTACCCTGGGCAGCGATTAACACATTAATGAAAAGGAGGTTATATAATGATTTTTAAAATGTTTTACGGGATTATCATTTTATCTATTGCCTTATCAGGCCTTAATGCCGATGCAGGTGTGAAACCTGTTTTATCTAAAAATGCGGCGGCGGGAATGAAAATTTTTATATCCCAAAAGTTACTTAAAAATGGAGGAGCAGCTTGTATCTCTTGCCATTCGGTTACCTCTATAAATATTATGGGTGGAACATTGGGTCCAAATCTTTCAGGAGTATATAAACAGATTGGCGAAAATGGGCTTAAATTTGTGTTAAAATCCGTTCCATTTCCTACCATGAAGCCGATATACCGAACAAGACCGATAACAAAACAAGAGAGAAATGACCTCCTGGCTTTTCTCAAATACTCATCAAAGGTAAATCAGAGCAAGGGCGCGGGTAAGATAAATCGGAGCAGGGGTAAAGGTTTGGGATTATTAATATCCGGGGTGTCTATTTTTGTCGTACTTATGATTCTTCTGCCGATTATATGGAAAAATCGTCTGTTCACCGTTAGACGCTCCCTTGTGGAAAAATTATAAAGGAGGAAATTTATGGGATGGATAAAAGATATAACCAATCCTAAACTAAGGCAGTGGGAAGAGTTTTACAGAAATAGGCATCAGCATGATAAGATAGTAAGAAGTACGCATGGGGTTAACTGTACAGGAGGATGTTCATGGGGTGTTTATGTTAAAGATGGGGTGGTAACATGGGAGCTGCAGCAAACAGATTATCCTCAATTCAGCGACGAACTTCCGCCTTATGAACCCAGGGGATGTCAAAGAGGTATTTCTGCATCATGGTATGTTTATAGTCCTATAAGAGTCAAATATCCATACATAAAAGGTGCGCTATTGGACTTTTGGGAAGAAGCCTTAAAAACTTATGATAATCCGATAGACGCATGGGCATCTATTGTTGAGGATAATTCTAAACGTTCAAGATATCAGCGGGCAAGAGGGAAAGGAGGCTTCAGACGAACAAGCTGGGATAAGGCTGCAAAAATAATTGCTGCGTCATGTCTTTATACGGCTAAGAAATGGGGCCCCGACAGAATATTCGCATTTTCCCCGATTCCTGCCATGTCTATGTTTTCTTTTGCCGGCGGATCTCGGTTTATGCAGCTTTTAGGTGGAGCACATC
Source organism: uncultured Campylobacterales bacterium (assembly GCA_964487285.1). Classification (GTDB taxonomy): domain Bacteria; phylum Campylobacterota_A; class Desulfurellia; order JAADFJ01; family JAADFJ01; genus CAZAPZ01. Next base: position 10,435 of record CAZAPZ010000050.1, read on the forward strand.
TTAGTTTTTATGATTGGTATTGTGATCTTCCCCCGGCATTTCCTGAAATTTGGGGTGATCAAACGGATGTTGCAGAAAGTGCCGATTGGTATAATGGTAAATTTATCGTAGTAACGGGAACAACCCCCAACAGAACGAGAACGCCTGATGTTCACTTCCTTGCCGAAGCTCGATATAATGGGGCTAAGCTCGTTGTACTATCTCCTGACTTCAGTCAAGTATCTAAATATGCAGATTGGTGGATTCCTGTTAAAGCGGGTCAGGATACAGCCTTCTGGATGGCGGTAAATCATGTCATATTAAAAGAGTTTTATGAAAAGCGAACTGTTCCATATTTTGTTGATTATATAAAACAGTATAGTGATATGTCGTTTCTTGTAGAGTTAAAAAAAGATCCTTCAAATAATTCTTATAAACCGGGCCAATATGTTAGGGCTAATAGAATTTCGCGTTATAAAAATGTTGAAAATGGAGATTGGAAATTTTTGATCTACGATAAAAACAGCAATGAAGCTCGTATGCCCGGAGGTACTGTAGGTTTTAGATGGGACAAAAAAGAGACTGGGAAATGGAATCTAAAGCTTGAGGATGGACTTGATGGTAATCCTATAGATCCGGCAATTACTTTTAAAGATGATCACGATGATGTTTTACAGGTTGGTTTTGATGAATTTGAAAGCAAAACAAATATGTTCAGAGGAGTGCCTGTAAAACGATTAAAAACTGAAAATGACGATATAGTCATTGCCACACTATTTGATCTCATTATGGC
>CAZAPZ010000051.1:0-11157 GCA_964487285.1 uncultured Campylobacterales bacterium
AAGTGGTTATAATGAAAATCTTAGAGACACTAAAAGTTTTTGTTTCGGATGCGGCAGAAATAATCCGATAGGACTTAAGCTTAAATTTAAGTTGAACGAGACAGGATGTGAGGCTATCTTTATTCCGGATCGGTATCATCAAGGCTTTGACGGCGTTGTTCATGGCGGTATTACTGCAACGATACTTGATGAGGCGGTAGCGAACTTGTTTTATCAAAAAAACAAAGTGGCTATGACTGCAGAACTCAATATAAGATACCATCATCCGCTGATAGTGGGACGGAAGTATCGCATCACCGCAATAGTTACCAAACAGGTTGGTAGGCTTACATATTCTGAAAGCTTTGTTTATGATGAAAGCGGGAAAAAGATGGTTAGCGCAAAAGCAAAACAAATAGAGGAAAAATGACAAAAGAGATTGATTTTGAGGATGCCTTAGCAAGAATCGAGGTGATAGCAGGCAAGTTGAATAGTGGGGATATAAAACTCAAGGAGGCTCTTTCGCTTTACAAAGAAGGCGCAAAGCTTTCTAAAATATGTTTATCAAAGTTAAAAGAAGCAGAAAGCGAGATCAAAACAGTTAATATCCCAGATGAAAACGACTGAAGAAAGAAAGATAGAATTAGATAAATTTATAGAACATGATCTTGGTAAAGTAAAACAGGATAAACTGAAAGAAGCTATGAGCTATGCAATATTTCCCGGAGGCAAACGCCTGCGTCCTCAACTTTGCATAGCGGCATCCGAAACGGAAGAAAACAACATACTGCCTGCAGCCGCTTCAATTGAATACATACATACCTATTCTTTAATTCATGATGATCTTCCGAGTATGGATAATGATGATACAAGAAGAGGAAAGGCGTCGGTTCACAAAAAATTCGGTGATGCTATAGCAATTTTAACGGGAGATTCATTTTTAACGGATGCATTTAGACTCATCACGGAAACAAAAGCCGATAGCGGTAAAATAAACTATATGATAAATACCATAGCAAGAGCTGCCGGTTCATCGGGAATGGTGGCAGGACAGGCTGCCGATATAATGCCTAAAACCGATGGTGATGAGAAAAAACTGCTTTCTATTGCAGGACAGAAGACAGGCAAACTTATAAGGGCATCGGTGCTGATAGGTGCTATTTTTTCAGGAAAGAGCAAAAAAGAGATGGAGCTGTTTGATCAATATGCGCGGGCTGCAGGGTTGGCATATCAACTGTCAGATGATATACAGGATATAGATGAAGATAAGATCAGCTATGCATCATTTTCCGGAGAGGAAAAAACCGTAAAACTCATTTACGAGCTTATAGGTAAGGCAAGAGACTGTTTGATAAGACTTAAAATTCAAACCGGCTTCCTAACCGAGTTTTGTACCATCATAGAGAAAAGATCGAAGATCTGATAAATTGACGGGAGGATAAAGAAAGATGCGTTTACAAACTATTGAGAGAAGCACTAACGAGACAAAGATAAAGATGAGTTTAGAACTTTATGGAGCAGGCAAATATGATATTAAAACGCCTATAGGATTTTTCAGTCACATGCTTGAAAGTTTTGCAAGGCATGGCAAATATGATTTGTCTGTTGATGCTAAGGGAGATATTGAGACAGGCGGGCATCATCTTGTGGAAGATACAGGTATAGTATTGGGAAAACTTGTTAAAACTGCGCTTGCCGACGGAAATGGCATAAACAGATATGGTTTTTTTACTCTTCCTATGGATGAAGTTGTTGTGAGATCGGCAATTGATATTAGCGGCAGAGGGGGATTTTATCTTAGCGGATATAATCTTAACGGTAAAATTGCCGATTTTGACCTTGATCTGATACCTGAATTTTTTAATGCTTTTGCTCAAAACGCTGAAATTACGCTTCATATTGATGTTGTTCATACGGGTAATAAACACCATGTTGCCGAAGCAATATTTAAATCGGTTGCCAAATCACTTAAAATGGCGCTGAGTTTATCAGGCAATTCCATACTATCTACAAAAGGTATTATTTTTAACGATTAGAAGTGTGGATAACTTAAAACTTCTTAACACAAATAGGAATATGGTTAAAGTCTTTTTTGCTACCGTCGGATGTAAAATGAATCAGATAGATACCGAGCAGATGAGAGAAAAGTGCGAGCATGACGGAATTTCCGTTGTTAATACTATCGGTGAGGCGGAGATCGCCGTTATCAATTCTTGTGCGGTTACCAAAGGCGCTGAAAAAGATGTCAGACGGCAGGTACGAAAGGCTGCCGATGGACATAAAAATATTATTGTTACGGGATGTATCACAGATAACTATGCAGATTTTTTGAAAGATCGGTTTGATGTAAAGGCGTTTCTTTTTAACGGTGCGGTAAAGATGATTACCAATGCAGTACGGCAAGTATTAAAAGGAGATAGGTTCAGATGGAGTGCGCCTGCTAACATGACAGATGCGGGTATATCGGGAATGAGTGAACACACGAGGGGATTTATTAAAATAGAGGAAGGATGTTCTCATAGGTGTAGTTACTGTATAATTCCTATGCTCAGAGGCTCTCACATAACAAGCAGACCGCATAATATGTTGATAGATGATGTCAAGAGACTTGTATCAAACGGGTATAAAGAGATTGTAATATCAGGAACCGATATCGGGTCATACGGAAAAGATATCGGAAGTTCATTATCTGTGCTGTTGTCTGATATTGTTGATATAGACGGCGATTTCAGAATCAGGATAAGTTCTATCGATGTAATAGATGTTAATGATAAATTAATAAGCATATTAAAAAACCACAAGATATGCAAACATCTTCATATCTCGCTTCAGAGTGGATCAGATAAAATTCTGAAATTAATGAGACGACCTTATAATACCGATTTTTACAAAAAAAAGATAGAACATTTAACTGAAACTATGCCTGAGATTGCCATAGGCACCGATATTATCGTTGGATTTCCTGAAGAAGACGAGTGTGAATTTGAAAAAACAGAAAGATTTGTTCAGAGTCTGCCGTTTGTTTTTCTGCACCCATTTTCTTATTCACCGAGAATCGGCACTGAGAGTTTTAGTTTAAAGTATGAGAAACATTCTCAAAAGGAACGCATAAAAAGACTTAAAAATATGATATATGAAAAAAACTTTATGTATAGAAAGCAATTTTTGGATAAAAGCGTGAAAATATTGGCTGAAAGAGATAATTCCGGAAAAACCAGCTACTATTTCCCTGTTCATGTTGATGGTCGTCTGCAAAGGGGTGAATTTTATAATGTTGTTATTAAAAATATATCCGGTGATAAAACTGAGGCAGTAGTTAATGAGTGATTATATTTATTTTCTTGGTACGGCAGGCGGGAGATATTCTGTATTTAATCAGATTAGAGCATCGGGAGGAATATGGATTAGGCTTTCGGATACCAATCTTCTCATAGATCCCGGACCGGGAAGCCTTGTGAGGTTAATTCAATCGGGACTATCTGCAAAAAATTTAGATGCAATATGTCTTTCACATAGACACTTAGATCATTCCGGAGATATTAACAATGTTATAGAATCCATGACAAGCGGAGGTAGGATATATCATGGTGTTGTTTTGGCGCCTTGCGATGCGTGGGACGATGACCCTGTTATTCTCAAGTATAACCGAAAGAATTTTAAAAATATAAGAAGTTTTGAGGGCGGTTCATACCAGATCGGCAGCGTTACCATATCAACACCTATAAAATTAAATCATACTGTTACCAACTTTGCACTTCATTTTTCCGGATCAAAACATTCGGTAGGCTATATATCGGATACACTTTATTTTGACAAGCTAAAAGATCTGTTTCATAATATTGATGTTTTAATACTGAACACCGTTTTTATGCATGCAAGAGACGGTATATATCATCTTTCAACAAATGATATACCGCATATAATAAAATCTATAAAACCTAAAAAAACCGTGATAACCCATTTTAGCACTGAAATTCTTGATTTTGGACCTGGTAATATATCAAAGCAATTAAGTCAAACGGGATTGGAAGTTATAGCGGCGGAGGATAATATGAAGTTGAAATTATGATGTATAAAACAGCGATAGTAATTGTGAATCCGTATTCGAGACGCTTTAGAGGGCATATATTGAAGAGTATAGCTGCGGCTATAAAAAAGTATGGCATAAATTTAACTATGAAACTGATTGGAGAAGTTGATGGCTGTGATTTATCTGCCTATGATCTTGTTTTAGTCAACGGGGGCGACGCTTCTATGAATTTTGCTGCAAATCTTCTAATAAAAAAACCGATTCCCATTTTAATTATTCCTTCAGGGACAAGTGATGTATATGCGCTTGAAACCGGTATATCCAGAGATGCAAATACAGCCCTTCAACTAATAGAAACAGGTGTCGAAAAAAAAATCACATTGGGAAAGGCAAATGAAAGATATTTCGTTCAGATGGCCGGCATTGGTTTTGATGCCTCGGCTATACGCACCGTGAACGAATCATTAAAACAGATGACAGGGAAATTTGCATATCTTGTTTCTGCTTGTAAACAATTAAATAGTTGGGATAAAAAGATAACGTTTATTATAGATGGTGAGCGAATTAAAGGTTATACTGCAATAATAGGCAATGGAAAACGTTATGGTGGAAGATTTTCTGCAACGCCCGATGCAGATCTATTTTCCGAAACCGTTGACGTAGTAGTTTTTACTGAAAAACCGGTATATAAATATTTTCTTCCGATATTCTTGTCAAAAGAATCAAAACATGCCGTATATAGAAAAGCCAAGCGAATAGTTGTTGAACAAGAAGGAATAGATGTTCAGATAGACGGCGATTGTATGGGGAAAACTCCAGTTGAGATTACCACTGTTCCTGAATCACTAACCGTTTTAATTCCTAATAAATAATGAATTTCGCATTAGTTCAGATAGATCCTATAATAGGTGATGTAAAAGGAAATTATGAACTGGCGACTCAGGCACTGCAAGCTATTGAAGGGAAAGCGGATATTGCAATATTTCCTGAAATGGCACTTTTGGGCTATCCGCCTAAAGATCTGCTTGAACGACCTGAATTTATAGAAGAGATAGAAGAATCAGTCAAGCTGCTTTTGCCCAAAACTAATAAAGTTGCAGTTATTATGGGAACCACAAGGAAAAACAGAGGAGCTGGAAAATCGCTTTACAATAGTGCACTTTTTATTTATAAAGGAAAAATTATCCATTCTTATAATAAGATGCTTCTTCCGTATTACGATGTGTTTGATGAAACGAGGTATTTTGAAGCAGGTAAAAAATTATCTGTTTTTAAGTTTAAGGGAGTAAAGTTAGCTTTAACAATATGCGAGGATATATGGACAGAAACAGGTTCTGATATATATAATGGAAATTACCTGATTAATCCTCTGTCATTGATAAAGCCGGGTGATATTGATTTTTTAATTAACATATCAGCATCTCCGTTTGGCAAACTTAAGTTTGATAGAAAAATTAAATTATTTTCAAAATTAACCCGCAATCTTCGGACAACGCTTATATATGTCAATACGGTTGGTGCAAATGATGAAATAGTGTTTGACGGTAGAAGTTTTGTTATCTCAAATGGAAAGCCGGTTGAAATATATCCTGCATTTGAGAAAGGCATATTTATTTATAATGATAAATTGAGAAAAACAGCATCATTAGAATATGATAAAATAGAAGATATTTTTAATGCATTAAAGCTCGGACTATCTGATTATTGTGCTAAAACCGGATTCAAAAAAGTGGTAATAGGACTCTCCGGCGGCATTGATTCTGCCGTTACAGCAGCAATAGCGATAGATGCTCTTGGCAAAGAGAACGTTAATGTAGTGATGATGCCAAGCAGCTTTACGTCTTCGTCAAGTTTGGATGATGCTAAACAATTTGCAGCTAATTTCGGTTTAAAATTAAATAATTTGCCCATTACATCTGTATTCGAGGAGTGTATAAAGACGTTGAGACCGATGTTTAACGATAAAAGAGCCGATGTAACAGAGGAAAATCTTCAGGCTAGAATAAGGGGCGTTTTTCTGATGGCTCTTTCTAACAAGTTTAGGTGGCTGCTTCTTTCCGCTGGAAATAAATCTGAGATTGCTGTTGGTTATACAACGCTTTATGGTGACCTCACAGGCGGATTGGCTCTAATATCTGATTTATATAAAACCGAAGTGTATGAGATAGCTCGCTATATAAATAGGAAGAAAGAGTTGATACCGGCAAATATTATTAAAAAAGCGCCTACGGCAGAGCTTGCCGTAAATCAAAAAGACAGCGATTCTCTTCCGGATTATGCCATCTTAGATAGAATTCTTGAGTTATACCTTGAAGAGTTGAAAACGCCTGATGAAATACTGAAATTTGGTTTTGGTTATGCTATAGTTAGAAAAGTAATAGGAATGATTGATAAAAATGAGTATAAACGCCGTCAGGCACCGCCCGGAATCAAGATAAGCTTAAAAGCGTTTGGATATGGAAGGCGTTACCCTATTGCAAAACGACACCAGGCATTTTTAAACCGATGACGAGAATTGAAAATAGTCATGATGATCATTTCAAATACAGCGGCATGTTTATATGCAAAAGCATAACTCCTGCCGAATATAAAAAGAGGGCAGGCGGTTTAAAATTATTTTACGGATTTCATACTACCCCATTTGGTGAATGCCTTATAGCAGTAACGGAATTTGGCATTTGCAGCTTTCAGTTTGTATTAGATAATGACCGAAAAAGTTCTTTTGATAATTTAAAACAAAATTGGATTGGTGATTATTTTGAGCGAAGAAATGAGACTACGGCCATAGTAAGGCAACTATTTAATCCATCCGGTGAACAGCGGAGACTGCATCTTCTGCTCAGAGGAACGGATTTTCAAATACAAGTCTGGAAAGCGCTGCTGTCAATTCCTATAGGTATGGTAATCAGCTATCAAGGATTGGCTAAGCTTGTATCAAAGTCAAAGGCAGTCCGAGCGACAGCCAATGCCGTAGCTAATAATCAGATCGGTTATATAATTCCCTGCCATAGAGTAATTAAAAAGAACGGAGAGATAGGCGGATATCGATGGGGAAGTGCTTTAAAACAAACTATTCTAAAATGGGAGATTATAAATCGACAATAAATAAGAGAAACCAAAAACTCTTTTACCAGTCCCTTATTTAGCAATCTTAAATTTGAGACTACTGCATAATAAATTTTGAGGTATAAAATGCTCTCAGCTCTGTGAGGGCTCTTTTTTTGTCTTCAAATTGTATATATTTGCAATAACAATTCCTATAATTATGATGATGCCGCCTGTAAATTGATATAGCGACAGTTTATCGCTTAAAAAAATAATACTTAATATTATAGTTGCAACAGGTTCAATAGATGAAAAAACGCCGGTTAAAGATGCGCCTATGGTGTTAACGGCCTTATATAAGAATAAAACTGCCATTGTTGTAGATATTAAGCTCATGCTTAATATAATAACATATTGGTTGATATTCATGTTAAAAATATCTTTAGGTAAGTGGATGGCAGAGAAGGAAGCTGCAGCAAATAGTATTGTATAAAATGCCAATGTTAAAGGATTTCCCTTTTTAGTGAATTTCTGGCTTAATATTAAAAAGAATGAATATGTCAACATAGCACATAATCCGAAAATTACGCCTTTTAATTCCAGTCGAGAATAAAATGCATCTCCAAATATAAACGCAAATCCAATTATAATAAGCAATATGTAAAAAATCTTAATTCTTCTTAATTTTTCTTTAAAAATAACAGAAGATAACAGTGTCACCGCAGCAGGATAAATATACAATAATAATTCTGTGATAGATGCTGAAACATATTTTAGAGATTCAAAAAAGAAAAATGATTGCGCAGTATATAATATAGAACCCAATATAAAAGCATTGAAGATAGTATTGATATTTGCTTTGAGTATTTTGATGTTTGTTAAAGCAAATATCAAAAACATTGAAATCGCTGCAAAAAGAAATCGGAATGTGAGCATTGTTTGCGTAGATAATCCGTTCTCATAGCCTATTTTTACGAATATTGCCAGGCAGGCATAGCAAAGTGCCGATATAATAGAATATATAAAACCTTTTAGCAATAATTTATCGTTCATTTATTACGCAGTACAATTTTTATTTGAGTGCCTATATTAGGTTTGCTGGTGACGTATATTTTTCCGCCCATTGCGTCAATAAATTTTTTCGTTATAGCGAGTCCGAGTCCGGTTCCGTAAAGATGTTTTTGTCTGCCTCGTTCGGTTCGATAGAATTTGTTGAAAATTTTATCCATCTCGTTAGATGCTATTCCAATGCCATGATCATCTACTTCTATAACAACACGCCGATCGATTTCATAACAATTTATCTTAACCTGTGTATCAAACGGAGAAAATTTTATCGCATTGGTAATAATATTTCGAAAACAGACGGACAATTTATCTTTATCGACAATCGCCTCTAATTTCTCATTGTAACCAAATATAAGAGAGATTCTTGAATATTTTGCAAATGGTGTTAATTCAGTAACAACTTCTTGCAAAATCGAGTTTATATTCTGCTTCCGCAGATAAATCTTAAAAACAGTGCTCTCTATTTTTTCAATTTCCAAAAGATTATCGAAAAGGGCTTTCAATCTTTGGGCGTTCCTCTTTATTGCTTGTATAATTTCCATATCTTCGGTTTTATCACAACATTTTGCCTTTATATTCTCAGAACCCAATGTTATTACTGCAAGAGGCGTTCTGATGTCATGCGCTAATGCCGAGTAAAGTTCGCTCTTTCTTGCTGCAAGTTTGTTTAGTTTTTCATTTGTCATTTTTAATTCTTTGGTCGAATCTTTGATCTTATTCTGAAGCTCTGTTTGAGAAAAGGCTATTTTTTTACTCATATTGTTGAATGTTTTTGCAAGTGCTCCCAATTCGTCGCTACTATGAATTTTGATATCTACGTTATAATTTCCGTGCGAAATCTTCGATGCTGCGCTATCAAGTTTTGAAATAGGTATTAGGACCAGTCTTGTTATCAGCAACTTTATAAGCAAGAGAAACAATAAGCCCATTATGGCAATTAAGCCGAGCAAAATTTTTCTATTTCTTGAAATGGAACTGTAAATTGCTGCTAATGGAATAGTAATGCTTATCCCTCCTATGAAATCACCTATATGATAGTTCCGATATATATGGCAACGCATACAAGTTTTACTAATATAAAGGGGAGCCATATATTGATAAATTTCCCCATTTTTTGTATCAATAACTCTGTAAATCTCTTTTTTGCCTTTCCGGAACTGTTTCATCGCCGCTTCCTCGAACTTATCAGGCGCATAGTTAGGATTAATAGGACGATCGCTTGTTACATGAAATCGTATATCCGAAAGCTGTTTTGCATAAATTGAAAGCTCTTTTGCTGCAATCTCAGGTGCAGGTTTCATCTCTCTCTGTTTTTCAGCTGCCCATTGTCTTGTAATCACTATCATCCTAAAAGCAGTTCTTGCCTGTCGGTATGCACTGTCTAAAATCAGTCTATTATCTCTTACTACAACTAAGAAATATGTTGCAGCAAAAATTATAATAACGGCTAAAATAGATGGTATGGCTATTTTTTTATGTAGATTTAGCTTATAAGATAATCTTATATCCAACCCCTGACACCGTTTTTAAATACGAGGGATTCTTGGGATCGTTTTCAATCTTTTCTCTGAGATGCTGTATATGAACATCCAACACCCTTGACCAGTTGTATATACTGTCTTTACCCCATATCTCGTCAGTTATATCTTTTCTTTGGCAGGCCTCTCTGTTGTGTTTCAGGAGATATTCTAAAATATCCCACTGTTTTTGAGTTAGATAGATATGATTTTCATTTCTTGTTATAGTATGGTCGGTGAGATTGATTTTAAGCGAACCGGATGAGAGATTTTTTTTATCATCCAAATGTCTTAATCTTGCTCTTATTCTGCTTTCAAGTTCCAAAGTAGAGAACGGTTTAACAATGTAATCATCGGCACCTGAATCAAGTCCTGTTATTTTATCTTCAGTTGTATCCTTTGCCGAAATCATTATTATCGGTATATCATATTTCGTCTTTATCTTCTTGCATAGCAGCCTTCCGTCAATATCGGGAAGCATAACATCAAGCAGTATGATATCTATCTTGTTTTGATCAAGAGACGATAAGGCTGATTTTCCATTCTCTGCGGTAACGGTCAGATATCCTTCAAGTTTGAGGGATTCCTTGATCATCATTAACATATCTTTATTATCATCTACTATGAGTACTCTACTTTTTATCATATTTATCCTAATTTTTACAAGAGTTACAAAATCTTAACATAAAATTTATAGCATTTCAATCAATTCATATATAATATATTAAGTTTGTTTTATCTGCTTTGATACCCCGTGGTGAATTGCTAAGCCATTGTTCAAATTCTGCAGGCGGCATAGGTTTGCCCATGTAATAACCTTGAGCTTTGTCACATTTCATAGCTGCAAGCACTTGCCGGACTTTTCATTTTCAACGCCTTAGGCAGTGACAGTCAAACCAAGGCTATGTGCCAGCTGAGCAGTGTCTTTTCCTTTTTCAATGCTTCCATTGCTGCCCTTGCCCTTAATGCTTTATCATGTTTACTTCTCATCTGCCTGTGCGTGTCCGCCTGTCTGTTTTTGCACAGTAGGCTTTACACCTTAACTCTCCTATAAATCTGTCTTAAGCTTTGGGGGCAGTATATATAAAGGTCGACCTTACCATCCCTTCGTATTCTTTTCCGTACAGCCTCTTTTTGCCCCATGCCCCATAAATTTTTAGCATTTCTTTCGTCTGATCCGGCAGACAAAATTCAGGCGCCTTTTTTCCGATCTCAATCATAACGTCAACCTCACTATTTTCATGATTATTGTATCAAAATATAGTCGGTTGGAAAAATAGATCAATGATAATCCGCAATTTGTCTTAGATATCCCGACTATGCGTCGGGTTTGTTTGACATAGTCACCCGTTTTACTATTCTTGTTCGTATGATAGCCGTGAAATAGGGGAGGGCAGATGAACACCGACTTGTCATTTATCACAAACGAGAAGGGTCAAAATCTGAAAGATCGATTCGGAGTTCTTATCAAATATTTGAACTTCTTGAGAACGATGATGATGCAGCAATTCAACGATT
>CAZAPZ010000052.1:0-10816 GCA_964487285.1 uncultured Campylobacterales bacterium
TTTCTAATTTTCTTGTATCAAATCAATATTTTTCGGATTTATGACTTGACAAGAGCAAAATAAAGTTTATTATCATAAATACCTAAAATATAGTATTATTTTAGGTTGATAATAAACAATAGATTTGGGAGGCAAGAATGAGAATTGCAGAGAGTAGTTTGGATTTAATAGGCAATACGCCAATGGTGAAACTTTCGCGTATTGCCGAAGGTAAAAACCTTTTGGCAAAACTTGAATCGTTTAATCCGTTGGGAAGTGTGAAAGATAGAATAGGACAATCGATGATTGCCGATGCAGAAAAAAAAGGGCTCATAAACAAAAGCAGCACCATAATTGAACCTACGAGCGGCAACACCGGAATAGCCCTCAGTTCGATATGCGCCATAAAAGGTTATAGGCTAATTCTTACTATGCCTGACAGCATGTCTGTTGAACGAAGATCTCTTCTTGCTGCGCTTGGTGCAAAGCTTGTGCTAACTCCTGCGTATGAAGGAATGCAAGGATCAATTGATAAAGCGTTTGAAATAAAAGCTAACACTCCAAACAGTATAATACTTCAGCAGTTTGAAAACCGTGCAAATCCCGCAATACATAAAAAAACAACGGCAAATGAGATTTGGCGTGATACCGATGGAGCAGTTGACATTTTTGTTGCAGGGGTAGGAACTGGAGGAACGATAACGGGTGTCGGCGAAAGATTAAAAGAGCTGAAACCTAATGTTAAGATTGTTGCGGTTGAACCGACTGAATCAGCAATACTTTCAGGCGGTAAAGCGGGCCCTCATAAGATTCAGGGCATTGGAGCCGGATTTATTCCAAAAGTGCTGAATCAATCGATCATAGATGAGATTATATGCGTAAAGAATGAGGACGCATATAATGCCTCAAGCCTGCTTGCGAAAAAAGAAGGTATTCTTGCCGGTGTATCCTCGGGTGCGGCTCTTTTCGCAGCCCTTGAAGTTGCTTATCGAGATGAAAACAAAGATAAAAATATTGTTATACTTTTCCCAGACACAGGTGAGCGTTATCTCTCTGCCGGGCTTTATAAAGAATAGGAGTTTATATGACACTTACAAAAAAGAGCCGATTTGTGCATCCGCTGATCTCCGACCAATTCGGTTCGCCTGTTGCCCCTTTATACAGAGCAGCGGCTTTTACACATGATGCTAAATCTTTATCAGATATTTTTAACTCAAAAGGAGCCGGTTTTGTTTATACCCGCATTGGCAATCCTACTGTTATGACGCTTGAAAGTCAGATTAGCCTGCTTGAAGATGGAATAGGATCCGTTGCTTTTAGTTCCGGAATGGCTGCAATCAGCTCGGTTTCTATGCTCTTATGTTCATCAAGAAAAGAAATATTGGCAAGCAGCTCAATTTTTGGAGGAACATATTCGCTTTTTATAAATATTTTAAGCAATTACGGAGTTAAAACCATTTTTTTTGATTCAATAGATGAATTAAAACGCAATATATCGGAAAATACTGCGTTTATATTTGCCGAGACCATAGGCAATCCCTCTATAACCGTTACGGATATAAAAGAAATATCATCATTAAAAGGCGATGTACCACTTATTGTAGATGCAACGGTTACTCCGTATATTTTTAACGGCAAATCTTATGGAGCTGATATTATCATATATTCGGCCACTAAAATGCTCTCCGGTCATGGAAGAACTATCGGTGGAGTTGTTGTTGACTGCGGTAATTATGATTGGACAAATCTCAGATATAAAACGGCGCTTACAGATTATTCAAATGCAGGATATATGGCGTTTCTTGCGGCTCTAAGGCGAACTTATCTTGCCGATCTCGGCGGATGTCTTTCTCCTGAAACAGCTGACGGTATTTTAACAGGAATGGAAACGCTTGCATTAAGAGTAAAAGAGAGCTGCAAAAATGCAGAATTTTTGGCAGACTTTTTCTACGAAAAAGGGCTGAATGTGAATTATCCTAAATTCACCCATTATAAGCAGATATCAGAAAAACAGTTCGGCGGATATTACGGTTCAATTATGACAATTGATCTTGGATATAAAGAGACGGCGTTTAGATTTATCGATAATTTAAAACTAACTCTTGATATGCCGAATTTATGCGACACAAGAACAATGGCTATTCATGCAGAATCCACAATCGGATCAATGTTGGACGACAGGCAGAAAGCCGATTCAGGAATAACACCGGGATTGGTGAGGATTTCAGTTGGGATTGAAGATAAGATTGATTTGAGGGATGATTTCTCAAATGCCCTTACTTACGATATGTTAAATGACAAATGGTAACTGAAACCGAAGTTAGAGAAATAAAAAAATTGATGCAGACATTTTTTTTCTTTGCACATCCTGCAACATAAAAAGATTGAAGGAGAAGTTAAATGAATTTGATTATTAATGGAAAAGAGGAGAATCTAACGGATGACGGATTTTCCGTTAGCAGACTTTTGGTTTTAAAGAATGTTAAGTTTCCTCAAATGGTTTCTGTGCAGTTGAACGGAAAATTTATAAAACAGGATCAGTATGACAGCACTATTCTTAAAGAGAAAGACAATATAGAATTTCTCTATTTTATGGGAGGAGGCAGATGAAGAAAGATCAGCTTCTTAGATATTCCAGGCAGATTATACTGGAGCAAATAGGCGGAACCGGGCAGGAAATGCTGCTTAATTCATCTGTTTTTGTGGCAGGAGCAGGAGGACTTGGATCTCCTGCTCTTTATTATCTTGCAGCCGCAGGTGTAGGTAAAATTGGCGTTGCGGATTGGGATGTGGTTGATACCACTAACCTTCAACGTCAAATTATTCATTTTACAGATGATATAGGAAGATCCAAAATTGATTCTGCCGTCGAAAAAATACATAAATTAAATCCTGATGTGTCGGTAGATAAGTTTAATCTCCAAATAGATGCGGAAAACATTGCCGATATAATCAAAGATTATGATTTTATTATTGATGGGGTTGATAATTTTCCTACAAAATTTCTAATAAATGACGCCGCCGTTTTTCTTGGCAAACCGTTCTCACATGCAGGAATCTTACGTTTCTCAGGACAAACTTTTACTCATATTCCGGGTGGAGCATGTTATAGATGCATGTTTCCCGAACCTCCGCCGTCAGGCCTCGTGCCTACATGTTCTGAAGCCGGAATAATTGGACCTGTAGCAGGAGTTATTGGCTCTATTCAGGCACTTGAAGCCATTAAATATATTACTAAAACCGGTTCTCTGCTTTCGGATAAATTATTGACATTTGACGCTCTTTTATCGGAATTCAGATCTATAAAGATAAAACGATCCAATAATTGTCCTGTCTGTGGAAATAATCCAATTATTACAAGGCTTGAGGATATAAAACTACCACAATGTGACATTTAACGGAGATATAGTCATGAAAATAGGGAAAAGCTTATATGATAAGATAACTGCTTATGCAGTATCAGTTTTACCGCATGAAGCTTGCGGTATGCTTGCAGGAAAAAATGATAAAATCACTTATTTTTTTGCAATGAGTAATAGTGATTGTAGTAGCGAGCATTTTTCTATGGTTCCAGAAGAACAGTTCTATGCGACAAAACGTATAAGAGAATTAGGACTTGCTGCTATGGCAATTTTGCATTCTCACCCATCTACGCCCGCAAGGCCGAGCAGAGAAGATATAAGACTTGCCGTGGATCCTTCAATTCTGTATGCTATCATCTCGCTTCAAGATCTTTGCGGAGATAGCGGCAGCGCGGACATAAAGCTGTTTCGTATATCAAATGGTGTGCAGAGAGAAGCGCTTGATATTATTGATGATAAACCGTACGGTTCTGTGATCTTACCTCAAATAGTAAGAGATGATGTGTCCGATTTTCGCAGCAAAATCGATCGGTACAAAACCGGTAAAATGAGGGATGCAGCGTTTAAAGCATACAGAGTGCCGATGGGAATGTACCAGCAGCGAAACTTAAAACATTATATGCAGAGAATAAGAATGGCAGGTATTCCTACATATGCTCAGCTATTAAAAATTGCCGAGCTTTCCAAACTGTTCGGTGACGGCGTAGTTCATTTAACTACAAGATCCGATATTCAACTGCATGAATTGACAATTGACACTGCAGCAAACGCTATTGAAGGACTGCTTGAAGTCGGTTTAACGCCAAGAGGAGGCGGAGGAAACACCATAAGAAACATCCATGCAAGTCCACTTTCAGGGATTGATCCGACAGCTGTTTTTGATGTTATACCTTATCAAGTCCAAGCAACGGAATTTATGCTGCAGGGTAGTAGTTCGTGGCACCTTCCAAGAAAATTTAAGATAGTATTTTCCGATTCGAATTCCGACAGCGCCGGCGCTTGGTTTGCAGATCTTGGTTTCATAGCGGTAAAAATATCAGATAAATATGGGTTTCGCATAGTAGGCGGAGGAGGACTCGGCGCATCTTCGGCAGAGGCGATTCCACTTATGCCTTTTATAGAGAGACAGGATGCCATAATTGCATGCGAGGCCGGTAAACGATTGTTTGATAAGGTTGGAAACAGAAGCGATCATTTTAAAGCGAGGTTAAGATACGCTGTAAAACGATTAGGCAAAGAACTGTTTAAAAAAAATTTTGTTGAAGAATTTAAAAAGGTGAAAGATGAACGACTCGGTTATCCTAAAGCAAGGTTTAACGATTTTGAAAAGATAAATCTATTTTTTGATAAAGCTTCTAAAGATAAATCATTTGCTACAGTGGAAAAAGGATATAGTGCCGTTGAATTTCATCCGGAGTTCGGGCTTATTAATGCTGATAAACTTGTTCAAATTGCTAAGTTCTGCGAAAAGAACAACGCCGAATTTCGCCCCACTCAAAGCCAAGGATTTTATATTTCACGCTTGAGATCAGACAAAGTAGAAGAGGCCGTTGAAACTTTCAAAGGGTTTTACAACCCAATCATCTCAACTGTTCCTCTCTGCTGTGCCAGTGCCGCCACGTGTAAGCTCGGTATAGGCTTATCAAGAGGATTATCAGCTCAGGTAAGAAAAATAATGCTTGCAAAGCCGAATAATCGAAATTTTCCTATGATTCATATTTCAGGATGTTCTAATAACTGCGGACAGCATAGTACAGCTGAACTCGGATTTTTCGGAGTAGCCAAAAGAGTAAACGGAAGGCTTATGCCGTATTACGAGATAGTCACAGGAGATGGTAAAAGCGAGCTTTCAAAGACTATAGGGAGGCTACCGGCAAAAAATATCCCATTGATGCTTCAAGAAGCCGGCTCTATGAAAGATATTCCAGAGTTGCTAGACAAATTTCAAACGGTTCCTGATTATGAAACCGATCCCTCATTTTACAAAGACTGGGGAACAGATGAAGATTTTTCATTGTCAGACAGAACCCCCGGAGAGTGCGGCGCCGGGGTATTGGAGCTTATAGATTTTGATTTAAATGAAGCGGCTGCAAATCTGCGTAAAGGAAAATTATACGAATCTATAATATCTGCCGCTAGATCGCTTCTTGTCATAAAAGGCATAGATACAATGGTTGATAGAGAAATTTTCGATGGCTTCAGAAAGGAGTTGATAGAAAGAGGATATGTTGAAAAAGGCAGTGGAGAGATAATCAATGCTGCAATTGACAGCAGACTTTCGGAATCGGACCTTTCACCGTACAAAGATAAAATAGCTGCACTTATAGAAAGATGCAGAATTTTAAAGGGGAGTCTTGATAAAAATCTAAATTTTAAGCTCCCGTCTTTGATTGAAAAATCAAGTCTCGACAATAAAGAAAAATCTAACGGCAGACTAGATTTGAGTGGTGTGAAGTGTCCTATAAATTTCGTAATGGCAAAGGTAGAACTTGAAAAAGTAACAATAGGAAAAACGCTTGAGGTCGTACTTGACGATGGAGATCCAATAAGAAATGTTCCTGAATCGTTTAAAAATCAGGGGCAGGAAGTCATAAAAATCGAACATCTCGACGGAAAATCCAACCTTATGATTGTCAAAAGAGTTAAGTGAATCCGCTTTTAGTAGAAAAAAATAGAGAGAATTTTCTGATAGTCGGCAAAGGAAAAAACGGCAGCAGCAAATCTCACGCTGTTTAACCAGGAAATACTCGGAAAAGCAGACGGATAAGAGTGTGAATTATTAACTGATGTTACGCAGCTAACACACTCCCGGGCATATAAAAAGCATCCGGTACAAGGACATTCTGACTTTGTGCTGCTAATATCTGTAAATTAATTGACAATTACCTATTGTTATACTAAAATATTAATTAACAAATATAAGGGGGTATTGGCATGAGAGCATTGAGAATAGATGCTTCAAAATGCACTGCTTGCAAACGGTGCGAACTGGCCTGTTCATGGCATTTGACAGGGGTTTTTAATCCGGCTAAATCGGCTATTAGGGTGTCTGTTTTTGATACCTTAGCCAAATACGTACCGTTCACATGTTTTCAATGCAAAGAGGCGTGGTGTATGAGGTCATGTCCTACAATAGCTATTTCGATTAGTAGTCTAACCGGAGCAAAAATAGTCGATGACGGGAGCTGTGTAGGATGCAAGGTATGTACGGTTGCATGTCCATTCGGAACAATCAATTTCAACAGCGATACAGGCAAGGTTTATAAATGCGATCTTTGCGATGGAGATCCATCCTGCGTTGATATATGTCCCACCAATGCAATACTTTATTCTGACGAGGACACTGCGAATGCTTCAAAAATGAATCAATGGGCGCTTAAACTAACAGATGCTTACAGTGTACGGGAGGTATCGTTATGAACTCATATACTAACAAATTATTGCGCGTGAATTTAACAGATCGTACCATTAAGGTGGAAACGGTAAGCAGGAAGTGGCGGAATGAATATATAGGCGGCAGGGGGATGGCAACAAAATACCTAATCGAAGAGATTGACCCAAAAGTTGATCCGTTGTCTAAAGAGAATAAACTTATTTTTGTAGCAGGGCCGTTGACCGGTACTACAGCTCCTACGGGAGCGCGATATATGGTTGTTACCAAAAGCCCTCTTACGGGGCTCATAGCTTGTTCTAACGCCGGTGGATATTTTGGTGCAGAGCTTAAATTTGCAGGATATGATATGATCATTTTTGAAGGAGCGTCTGAAACGCCGGTATATTTATCAATTTATAACGATGATGTTTCATTAAAAGATGCCTCAAAATACTGGGGCAAAGGCGTATGGGAAACCGATGAATCGATACGGCGTGATTTTGGTGATGCAGAAGCCAGAGTCTCGGTTATTGGACCTGCCGGCGAGAATCGGGTATTATTCAGCTCAATTATGAATGAAAAACATAGGGCTGCCGGCAGAAGCGGTGTCGGTGCGGTTATGGGTTCAAAAAAATTAAAGGCTGTGATTGTTAGAGGAACAAGAGGAATTGGAATTGCCAATCCAAAACAATTTTTTGACGCAGTTGATGTTGCTGAAAAAATTATGCAGGAATCTCCTGTAACAGGACAGGCGCTCCCTGCATATGGCACGGCGGTGTTAGTCAATGTCATGAATGAATACGGCGGACTGCCGTCTAATAATTTCAGGGGAGCGCAATTTAAGAACGCAGATAAAGTCAGCGGAGAAACTTTGGCTGACACAAGGCTTGTTGCAAAGAAAGCATGTTTTTCTTGTAATATTGCATGCGGAAGAGTTACGAAACTGCCCAATGATGCAGCGGAAAAATATATGATTAGTACAAGTGCAAGAAGTTTTAAAAATGCAGGGGAGGGTCCTGAATACGAAAGTATATGGGCTATGGCACCACTATGCGGTATAGATGATATAGATGCTCTCATAAAAGCTAACTGGATTTGCAACGATATGGGCATGGATCCTATCACATTCGGCTCAACTCTTGCAGCTGCGATGGAACTTTATGATGTTGGAGCTATTGATGAAGCAACCACAGGAATGCCGCTTCATTTCGGCAATGCCGAGGCGATTGTGGTGATGGCCGGTAATGTAGGATATCGCAAAGGTTTTGGCAATGAAATAGCCGAAGGATCGTATAAACTTTGTAAAAAATATGAACATCCTGAGTTTTTCATGGGAGTCAATAAACAGGAGTTTCCAGCATATGACCCGCGGTCGGTTCAAGGTATAGGTTTAGCATACGCAACCAATAATAGAGGGGCTGATCATCTCAGAGGATATACTATCGCATCGGAGATAATGGGTATTCCTGAAAAAACCGATCCGGCGGTAACGGAAGGAAAGGCTGCACTGACAAAAGCTTTTCAGGATGCAGGATCAGTGGTTGACAGTTGCGGATTGTGCGCTTTTTCCACATTTGCCATTGGCATGCCTGAAATTGTGCCTTTGTTGAATGCTGCAGCTGATACCGATTATACTGTTGATAGTGTGCTGAAGGCAGGAGAAAGAATTTGGAATATGGAGCGACAATTTAACATGAATACAGGACTTACGGCTGCGAATGATACACTTCCAAAACGAATATTAGAAGGCAAAATTCCATCCGGCCCTACAAAAGGCATGGTAAACCATCTTTCCGATATGCTTCCCGAATATTATCAACTGAGAGGCTGGGATAGTAACGGCGTTCCAACCGATGAGAAATTGAAAGAACTTGGTTTAAAATAGATGGCTGAAAAGTTTTTAATACTTGGTGCCGGGGCTGCCGGCACCAATGCTGCTGCTGCAATAAAAGAGATAAAACCCAATAGCGATGTAACTATTGCATTTGCAGAAAATCATGCTTACAGCAGAATGGTTACACCCTATTACTTGACATCTGTTGCTTCAAAAATTAGCCTTTATCAAAGCAATGAAAAAAAGCTGTCAAATTTAGATGTTTTACTTATGCCTAAGTACAAAGCTGCAAGCATTGATAGACGTAAAAAAGTTGTTATGTTTGCCAATCGCAAGCTGCTTAATTATGATAAACTTCTTATTGCAACAGGCTCATCTTCCATTTTGCCTGATAAATGGAAGGGGATAGATAACATAGTGAGCTTATGGGATCTTAAAAATGTAGAGAAATTTAAGAATGATTTGGCAGATATCAACAAAATTGCAATAATCGGCTCAGGATTTATCGGAATGATTTTTGCAGATAGCCTTCTGAAACTTGGAAAAAGTGTGACTATAATTGAGAAGATGCCATATATCATTCCCGGAATGCTGCCTATTACGGCATCGCAGATAATGAAAAATTATATGCAAAAAAAAGGCGTTGACGTAATGGTAGACGACAGTGTGGATAGCATTGAACCTTCGGAGCATAAAATAAAGATAAAAACAGCTTCAGGCAAAAAGATTATTGTGAATAAAGCTGTCGCTGCCATAGGCATAAAGCCAAACATTGATTTTCTTGAAGGCTCCGGAGTTAAAACGGATAATGGTATTTTTGTTGATGAGAATATGAGAACAAACGATGATTCTATTTATGCAGCCGGTGATGCCGCAATAGGACAGGTAGTTTATAGTCAAAAGAGGGCAACTCATCCTATCTGGCCTACAGCAGTTGATCATGGATCGATTGCAGGATATAACATGGCAGGTATAATACGTAAATATAAGGGCAGTCTGCTTTATAATATACTTTCTTATGGCAACCTGCAGTGTGCAAGCTTTGGAAATTGGGACGATCCCGATGCAAAAATCTTTGAATGGAAAAGTTCTGACAACAGGCAATTCCTGCGGTTTGCAGTAAGGTCAAATAGACTTGTAGGTGCTTCTATAATTGGAAACTCTGACAGAATAGGTATGATTAAAGGGATGGTTGAGCAGGCCGTTGTGATAGATGATATTTTGTTATTTGTAAAAAATATTCCCGACTTTACAATACCGTTTATGAACTATAACTATCTTACAAACAGTGCATATCAAGGCTAAGTTTTTTGCATCTCTGAGGAATGATTACGGCAAAGATGCCGTTTATAATCTTAAAAACGGCTCAACAATATTGGATCTTTTTAAAGAGATGAAACTTCCTGTCACAATTACAAAAATAGTTCTTGTTAACGGCAAAAGCGTTGAAGGAAACATGAGTTATAAGCTTGCTGATAACGACATTTTAAGTATTTTCCCTCCCATTGGAGGAGGATAAGCCTCTTTAAGCAATTGTAAAACCGTAAACAAGAGACAGCAAAGGGGCATTCGCTCCACCATCGTCACCCGTGTAAATATAAAACAGATTTCCGAGGAAACAGGAATCCATCTTTTTAGACGGATTCCTGCATTTTATGGGAGCTATTGGGTGAAAGTAAGATTAGAACAGATATGAAAACTCTATTGATGCGGTATCCTGATGCATTGTTAAACTTTTTAGCATAGGCTGAGTGTTTTTATCGCTGTTGTTTACAGTTTTGCTGAATGCATGAATATAGGCAACGGTGAGCTCGGTATGTTTGGTCATCTTGTAGCTTACTCCGGCAGAAACATGAGTTTCAACAATAGCCATTGCCGGCATATTGGCGAGTAGATACTCATTTCTGATAGGATTCTTGGCATAGTTGAATCCGCCGCGAATTGTAAATAATTTGTTCAGTTTGTAGGCAACTCCGACTGCCGTTACCCATTGGTTTTTCCATTTGAACGGATAATGTATTGTTTTGCCGTCGCTGCTTATTGTTCCTTTCATCATATTTTCTACCATTCCGCTATAATCGGAAAATGCGCCTGCTTTATCAGATGTTATATTAACGGTATTCATAACATTTTTGTAGTTGATAAACTTTTCGTCAGCTTCAACTCTAAGTTTGGGAGTAACTGCATAGGAAACACCAAAAGAGATTATTCTCGGAGATTCGAGCTTCATTCTTACGGTACCGAAGTTATCGGTGTTCCATCTGAACT
>CAZAPZ010000053.1:0-10388 GCA_964487285.1 uncultured Campylobacterales bacterium
ATTTTTTGACTGGATTGCAATGAGCAGCAAAATTTCGGGAGCAGATGGACACAGGTATGTTTTTCAAATAGAAGTTAACACGGATATGAGCGGTAAGGCTATGGCGATTGCTGCGGCGAAAGAGAAATATAAACATTATTACATAATAGGGTCTGATTATGAATACGGACATGCACTTGCGGAAAGCTTTGAAAAAAATCTAACAGGTCTCAGAAAAGATGTGGAGATTATAGGAAAGTCATGGTTTCGGGTAGGAGAACCGGATTTTGGACCATATATAAATGCTATTTTAACAAAAAAACCTGATGCCGTGTATGCTGCGACAGGTGGTAGAGATATGGTGCCGTTCTTAAAATATGTGAATTTTACAGGATTATACAAAAAAACTGCAATATTCGATTATACAGCCACCGATACGGCGACCACAGAAGCGCTTGGCGCCTCGATGCCCGATGGAATATACGGCGGAGCTCCGTACTATTTTTATTATCCGAAAACAAGTCAGAATAGAATGTTTGTTAAATCATATAAAGAACAGTTTAAAAAATGGCCTGTTTTCACATCTCCCAACGGATATATTACAGGCAGCATTCTGATTAAAGCAATGAAATTAGTTGGAGCGGTAGATAAAGAGAGAATAATTAATGCGATTGAAGGTATGAGTATCGCATCGCCTGCAGGCAGAGTATATATCAGAGCTTATGACCACCAGCTTATTGCTCCTGTTTATGTCGGTAGAACTAAAAAAACCGGTAAATATCCGTTTGCGACGGCAGTAGATATAGTAACGATTCCGGGTAATGAGCTAAAAACCCCTCTAAGCGAAATAAAGAAGGAACGAGGTTTGTGATTAGCGTAGAACAATAGAATGGATCTGTCAACGATATCATCTTACCTTTTTATAGGAATAAGCAGAGGTATGTTCTATTTTGTATTAGCATCAGGCCTCACCTTGATCTTTGGTATTTTAAAAATTATAAATTTTGCCCACGGCGCATTGTATATGCTTGGCGCATTTTTCATGTACACATTTATCGGACTTGCAGGGAGGGAAACGACATCATTTTTTTTAGCAGCTATAGCTGCAGCGATAGCTGTGGGCTTTATATCTTTTATAATAGAGCAATTGCTTCTGAAGCATCTATATGGAAAAGAGCATCTTATGCAGATGCTGCTTACTTATGCTCTTGTTCTTATATTCGGAGATTCGGTAGATATGATATGGGGTACAAATTATCATACCGTTGCCATGCCGAAACTATTGACCGGATCATATCATATTTTTGGAACCTATATAGCGAAATTTTATCTGCTGTTTTTTGTATCCGGAATTCTTGCCATGATTTTTTTATGGCTATATTTATATAAAACAAAGTTGGGTAAAATTGCCAGAGCAGTGGCAACAAACAGATCGATGGTAGAAGCGCTCGGTATCAATGCCGATGCAGCATTTATGTATGCATTCGTCATAGGCGGAATACTTGCGGGGCTCGGAGGTGCAGTGGCAAGCCCTGCAATAAACATAACATCTCAAATGGGTGATTCTATTATAATAAAGGTTTTTTTAGTAGTAACAGTTGGAGGTTTGGGCAATATTTGGGGATCGCTAATTGCAGCTCTTATTTTCGGCATCTCTGAATCGTTCGGAGTATTGATCTTGCCGAGATTCGGAATTGCTCTTCCTTTTGCTATAGCGGTTGTGGCTTTAATAGTTAAGCCAAAAGGCATTCTCGGTAAATCGTGAAATTTGGTAAAAAAATTTATATGCTGTTAGTGCTGATAGCAGCAGCTTTTGTTGCGCCCTTAGTTTTGGACTCATATTTCATTTTAGTTTTATCGGAAATCTTTGTTGTTGCCCTTTTTGCACTTAGCTTGAATCTTGTACTTGGATACGGAAACATGCTTCAGTTTCATCAAGCCGTTTTTTTTGGAGTATCAGCATACGGCTATTCTCTCTTTGCCCTGCATGGAGGTTCATTTATAGCGGCAGCTGTATTGGGTCCTGTAATTGCCTTACTATTGGGAACGGCAATGGGAATCGTTCTTGTAAGGCTGTCGGGAATATATTTTGGAATGCTGACTATTGCGCTTGGCCAGCTTGTCTGGGCAATTGTGTTCAAGTGGTATAGCTTTACCGGAGGCGGCAACGGAATACCATCTGTGCCGCTTCCGAGCTTCCTTTCAACATCGATTGAGCGCTATGAAGCAACACTTATAATCTTTTTAATTTCAGCTTTTATATTGTATAAAATCATAAATTCTCCTTTTGGGCTGCTCCTCAGAGCAGCAGGAAAAAATGCTACAAGAGCTGAATCTATTGGAGCAAATACAAAAGCTATAAAATTGACAGGGCTGGTGTTGAGCTCGTTTTTTGCAGGTATAAGCGGCGTATCCTATGTCATATATTCTCAGTCGGTTTCTCCTGATATTTTATACTGGAAAGAATCGGCCATAGTGCTTATTGCATGTCTGGTGGGCGGCATATACACTTTTTCAGGACCAATAATCGGGAGCGCTGTGATAATTCTTGTAACTACTGTAGCGAGTCAATACACCGAGCATATTGCATTTATACTTGGTATAATTTTACTTATCACAGTCCTATTTGCACCTGACGGAATTGTAGGATTTATAAAAAAAAAGGTTGATAACAACATTGCTGCAAATAAACAATATTAGTAAAAATTTTGAAAAATTTTCGGCACTTTCCGATCTTAGTTTCAATGTTCCCAGAGGTAAAATAACAGCTCTTATAGGACCAAATGGAGCAGGCAAATCTACGCTTTTTAATATAATTTCAGGTCACAGGCGGCCAAACAGGGGAAATATTATTTTGGATGACAAGAATATTACAGGATTTTCTCCACATACAATATCGTCTTTGGGTATCGGAAGAACTTTCCAGACCCCCAGCTTATTTCAGAATCTTACGGTAAAACAGAATATCATAGCAGCATACATTGTGCAGAATAAAAGAACTTTTAAGTTTTTGGGAATAGATAGAAAATCGGAAATGGCTGCCGATCTGCTCATTGACAAAATGCATCTGACCGAATTTGCAAATATACCCATCGCATTTTGTCCGTACGGAATCGGTAAGGAACTTGAGATTGCATTAGCCATAGCAACTGAACCCAAACTGCTTTTAATGGATGAGCCGACTGCTGGAATTGCCAGAACAGAGGTAAGTCATATCATAAATAGGATAAAAAATCTATGTGAGCAAGAACATATAACGGTTTTTTTTACCGAACATGACATTTCTTTTGTTTTAAGTATTGCATCAAAAATAGTAGTATTAAATCAGGGAAAACTTATATTCGAGGGTATACCGAAAGCTGCGATGGAAAGCAGCAAGGTAAAAGAGATCTATCTGGGAAAAGATGCTTAGAGTTGAAGGTATAGATGTTTGCTACGGCAAGGCTCAGGTGATCTTTGATGTCAGCATAAACGTTCAAGAGAAAGAGATCGTTCTTTTACTTGGAAGAAACGGCGTCGGCAAATCAACATTGCTTAAGTCTATAATAGGATTATTGCCCCCGACTAACGGTAAAATAAATTTTAACGGACAGCAGATTGCAGGAAAGAAGACGTACAAAATTGCAAATTACGGAATCGCATATGTTCCTCAGGAACGGGAAATCTTTCCCGACCTTACGGTTGAAGATAATCTTGACATAGCAGAACGCAGGAGACAAGAAGGAGGATGGAGCATAGATAAAATCTATCAGCTTTTTAATCCTTTAAAGAAAATAAGAAAGCGTTTGGGCGGAAATCTTTCGGGAGGTGAACAGCAGATGCTTTCAATCGGAAGATCTCTTATGACAAATCCTACATTTCTCTTGCTGGATGAACCCACCGAAGGCCTTGCACCATTGATAGTTAAACTTCTCGAAGAGCAGATAAGTATGCTCAAAGAAGCTGGAATCGGTATCCTTCTCGCAGAGCAAAATTTAAAGTCCGCCCTTAAAATAGGAGACAGGGCGTATCTAATGGAGAAAGGCTCAATTCGCTATGAAGGTAGCACCGAAGAGCTTATAGAAAATAAGGATTTGATAGACAAGTACCTTGGAATCAAATGAAATTTTAGTTGAACTTAAAGAAAAACGGAGAGAATAGATATCCTATGGTCATAAACTCTTGGACTGATAATCGGAGTGAACTATTAGCTTACTTTAATATAGTAAACCTATTTAGAAGTATTATTCATACAACCAATACGGTTGAAGGTTTTAACGGATAAATCGGAAAAATAAGTAGAACCAAAGTATGATGTAACAGTGATTAACTATTATAAGATCACTGTATTATATTACTATTTAGACTTGACACGAACAGGCTAAGCCTATATTGATGCATAAGATTAGACAAAAAAGTAGGAGGTGCATTATGGCACTTGTTGAATGGAAGCCGTTTGAAGAGTTGGATAATCTGCAGGATAAAATCAACAGGTTGTTTGACAAGACATCGGGGAAGGGGGCTGCCGAAAGCGGAAGCTTTTTGCCTGCCACCGATATTTACTCGGAAGATAATAATCTTGTTATTGAAACCGAGCTTCCCGGCGTGAGAAAGGAAGATGTAGATATTAAAATAGAAGATAATACCTTAACCATTAAAGGAAAAAAAGAGTTTAAAAAAGAAGACAAAGGCGAAAATTATTACAGAGTTGAACGTTCCTACGGTTCTTTTTCCAGATCATTTATGTTCCCTGACAATGTGGAGAGAGAGGGCATAAAAGCCGAATTCAAAAACGGTCTTCTAAAGCTTATACTTCCAAAAAAGCCTGAAGCAAAAGCTAAAAATATTGATATCGAAATAAAGTAAGGTTTTTACGCATAGAAGGCAGATAAATTTACCTGCCTTCTATGAATTTTGCATGTTTAAAAAGTTGGTTATAAAATAAATACAAATATTTACACACAAGATTATACTGAGTTTCAACTGATAAGCAGCCATATCTTAAAATGGAGTATATAGATGAATAGATTTATATTAGTAAACGCAATTAAGATCCCATGATAAATACCGATAATTTTACCGTCAAGTCAAATGAGGCGCTGAAAGCGGCAAGTGATTTGTCGCGAGATAAAGGTCATCAAGAGATAGGCGTTTATCATCTTTTGAGCGCATTATTAAGCAGCAAAGATGGGTTAATATACACTTTAACACAAAAGATTGGGGCTGAACCATCGTTAATTCTGCAAAAACTTGATGAGTTATTAGCGAAGCTGCCTAAAGTAACAGGCGCAAATCAATATATCTCACCTGCGCTTGATAAATCAATTAACTTCGCTATTGATATTGCAAAAAAGATGAAAGATGAATACGTAAGCGTTGAGCATCTTTTGCTTGGACTTATGGAGAATTCTAATGTTTCAAACTTGCTTAGCAGTTTCGGTATCAATAATCAAAATATTTTAACGGCGCTTGAAGAATTGAGAGGCAGAACCCAGGTAACTGATGTTAATCCTGAAGAGAAGTATCAGGCATTAAAGCGATATGGAAAAGATGTTACTGAGCTTGCTCGTGAAGGAAAACTTGATCCTGTCATTGGAAGAGATGATGAGATAAGAAGAACAATACAGATATTATCAAGAAGAACAAAGAATAATCCTGTTTTAATCGGCGAGCCCGGTGTTGGAAAAACTGCAATAATTGACGGATTATCATCAAGAATAGCAAAAGGTGATGTTCCTGAAAGTATGAAAGATAAAAAGGTTGTTGCGCTTGATATGGGTGCATTGATTGCAGGTGCTAAATACAGAGGAGAGTTTGAAGATCGTCTGAAGGCTGTTATGAAAGAAGTTATAGCATCGGAAGGCAAGGTGATTCTTTTTATAGACGAGCTTCACACAGTCGTAGGTGCAGGGGCGTCTGAAGGTGCCATTGATGCTTCAAATATGTTAAAGCCAGCTCTGGCAAGAGGCGAACTTCGTTGTGTTGGTGCTACTACACTAAATGAATATAGAAAATATATAGAAAAAGATCAAGCACTCCAGAGACGATTTCAGCCGGTTATTGTTAATGAACCGTCAGTTGCAGATACCATAAGCATACTCAGGGGACTAAAGGAAAAGTATGAGGTTTATCATGGCGTGAGAATTTCGGATCCTGCTATTATCGCTGCAGCTAATCTTTCAAACAGATATATTACAGACAGATTTCTGCCCGACAAAGCAATAGATCTAATTGATGAAGCCGCTTCTCAACTCAAGGTTGAAGTTGAGAGTCAGCCTCAATTGTTAGACGATATAAAAAGGAAGATAATTAAGCTTAAAATTGAAGAGACGGCGCTAAAAAAAGATAAGGATGAATTAAGCAGAAAAAGATTGTCAAAGATAGTAGAAGAACTTAAGGATCTTTATGGCAGAGAAAAGGAACTTGAAGCACAATGGAAACTTGAAAAATCTTTGATTAATCAATCGGGTGACATTAAAAACAGTATTGATGAGGTAAAAACAAAGATTGAATTTGCCGAAAGAAAAGGCGATTTTGAAGAAGCGAGTAAACTGAAATATGGGGAGCTTCCAAATCTTAATGATAAAATCGGTGAGATACACAAAAGATTATCTTCAATACCTGAAGATAATAGACTTCTAAGACTTGAGGTCACCGAAAGTGAAATAGCTAAAATAGTTGCCAAATGGACAGGAGTTCCTGTTGGCAGTATGCTTGAATCTCAGAAAGAAAAACTTCTCAAAATGGAAGTTAATCTGAAAAAGCGTGTCGTAGGGCAGGATGAGGCAATAATATCCGTTTCCAACGCGATAAGAAGAACGAGAGCGGGAATGTCCGATCCTAATAGACCTATTGGATCGTTCCTTTTTTTAGGACCAACCGGTGTTGGAAAAACAGAATTGGCTAAAAGCTTGGCAGAGTTCCTTTTTGATAATGAGAAGTCTATCGTAAGACTTGATATGAGTGAATATATGGAGAAATTTTCCGTTTCGAGATTAACGGGTGCACCTCCGGGATATGTTGGATATGAGGAAGGCGGACAGCTTACCGAAGCTGTAAGAAGAAAACCGTATTCGGTGGTTCTCTTAGACGAAATAGAGAAAGCTCATCCTGATGTTTTCAATATTCTACTTCAAGTATTAGACGACGGAAGATTGACAGATTCAAAAGGAGTGACCGTAGATTTTAAAAATTGCGTCATCATTATGACAAGCAATTTTGCCAGCGGCATTATCATGAAGGCGATAGAAGAGAAAAGAGATTTTGATACTATTGCTTATCTTGCAAAAGATGAGCTTAAAAAACGCATTAAACCGGAATTTATAAATAGAATCGACGATATAATTGTTTTTCATCCTTTAGATGATATGATGCTTGAAAAGATTTTAGATATGATGATATCAAAAACTATTGCAAGGGTTGCTAAACTTGGAATTGTGCTCAGTTTAAGCGATGATGTTAAAAAACTTCTCATCAAGCGCGGGTTTGATCCTCAATTTGGTGCCAGGCCAATAAAAAGGGTTGTTCAAAACCTTATCGAAAATGAACTTTCCAAGGAAATTCTGAGCGGAAAATTCGATAAAGGCGATACTATAAGAGCTTCCATTGATAATGGTAATATAAAATTCAACACAATAAACTGAACGGTATATACAATTAAATTGAGATGAGAAAGAAATTTATCTGTTCTAAATGCGGCCATATTTTTCCTCAATGGTATGGAAGGTGTCCGTCATGTGATGAATACAGCAGCATAAAGGTATATGAAAACATAAATAAGCCTAATGAATCGCACATATCTATCACAAAAAAGTCTGTAACCGATATAAATATTGATACTCAAATTCGTATCAGAACAGGTGAAAAACCTATAGATGCCGTCTTTGGCGGAGGTATCGTGCCCGGATCACTTGTTCTAATAGCGGGAGCTCCAGGTGTAGGAAAATCGACAATACTGCTTCAAATAGCAAGATTTATCGCTGAAAAAGGCAAAGTGATCTACTTTAGTGCCGAGGAATCATTGGGGCAGATAAAACTGAGAGCGGATCGGCTCAAGATTAACGAGGAAGCTCTTTTTATATCAGACAGCAGGGATACCGATGCCATAGCGTCAAATATTTCAGGCGATAAACCTACAGCAGCTATAATTGATTCGATTCAAACGGTTTCCAGCAGAAATATAGCAGGAATTACAGGCTCGGTTAACCAGCTTAGGTATAGTACAGAGAAATTTTTAGAAGTTGCTAAAGATAATAATATTCCGATCATAATTGTGGGACATATAACAAAAGGCGGCTTGATTGCAGGGCCAAAGCTGCTGGAACATATGGTGGACACTGTACTTTTGGTTGAAGAAACAGGTGAATACAAACTTTTGAGAGCAACAAAAAACAGATTTGGAACAATTGATCAAACGGCAATAATGCAGATGGGTGAAAACGGACTTACCGTGCTCGAGAATCCGGAGGGCATATTTTTGGGTGATAAAATAAATGCATCAGGAATCGTAAGGAGCGTAACTATAAAAGGCAGTCAGCCGCTTGCAGTTGAGATAGAATCTCTCGTTTCTCCTTATGGGATAGGTAAGAGCAGGGCAATTGGATTTGACGTTAACAGGGCGATAATGCTTTCAGCTATCATTGAAAAACGGTTAAATATAAAAATTTCCGAACATGACACTTACTTGAATGTTACCGGAGGTGTCAGTATTGATGAGATAGGAGTTGATCTTGCCGTCTGCGCTGCCATTATATCATCAATAAAAAACAAGCCGCTTAACTTAAATTATGCATTTATAGGCGAGGTAGGACTCGCCGGTGAAATTAGACCGGTTCAGTCAATTGAAAGGAGAATAAATGCGGCGTTGAGACTTGGTTTTACCGACCTTGTTCTCCCTAATATAAGTATAACCTCTAAGGTTGCCCTTCATAAAATACGATTTCTAAATGATCTGATAGGTTATATATGAAATACCATTTTATCTATTTTAATATCTTTTAAGCATGGTTTTAATTTGTCACATATCTGATCTTTCATCATTGACAGTTCCTGAGCCCATATAGAATCTTTGCATTTTACAAACAGTGTATCGTATCTAAAACCAACAGGAGCCGAACAGCTGCTCATAGGCTGCCCAAGCAGCTGCCAGCACTTGCAAATTTTTCTCATTTTATAAGCCTTTTTAAATCCAGGTTCATCTTTCATATTAGATAAAATGTCTGATATGCGTGTTAGACCTATTATTGCCAAACTCCTTCCAGCGAATAGCTGCAGAATGGACATGCCGAACCTTTCATCATATTTAAAACATTGCTTCCAATATGTCCGGATCGTTCTATAACCATTTTACCGCATTTTGGACAGTATGTCGATTCATGATTGGTGTTATTTATATTTCCAAAATATACATATTTTAAACCGACATTTTTTGCTATTTTATATGCCCGCAATAATGTTTTGACAGGTGTAGGCATTGGTTCTATCATTTTGTAAGTAGGAAAGAACGCTGAAAGATGCCATGGTATGGTTTTACTTATACCTGCGATGAATTGTGCAATCTGCCTTATTTCGCTATCGGAATCATTTTTCCCTGGTATTAAAAGCGTTGTAATTTCGATCCAAATTCTTTTATTATAAGCATATTGTATGGTATCGAGTACCGGGGCAAGCTTAGCTTTGCATATAGTTCGGTAAAATTTTTCTGAATTTGATTTGAGATCAATATTCATTGCGTCAAGGTATGGCAATATGGTATCAATGACAACAGGTGTTTCATATCCGCTTGTGACAAATATGTTTTTTATTCCGTTCTCATTAGCCAACTTAGCACAATCGTATGCGTATTCAAAAAATACGGCAGGTTCATTATATGTGTAAGCAATTGATCTTACATTATAGTTTTTTGCCATTTTAACAACATCGTCAGGTGGCAGATTTTTGCCGAAAACATTATGATTGCTATTCTTTGGAAATTGCGAAATATCATAATTTTGACAAAATAAACAGCCGAAATTACAACCGACTGTTCCTATCGACAAAGCCTCGGATCCCGGTAAAAAATGAAAAAGCGGTTTTTTCTCTATCGGATCTATATTAACAGCCGCCGCAACTCCATATACAATAAGCAGTAGTGACCCATTTTTTACTTTCCGCACACCGCATATACCGTATTGATCTTCTTGAAGTTTGCACATGTGAGCACAGGCATCGCAAATTACATAATTACCGGTTGTATGCGAAAGCCAAGCATTGCTGTTCATATCTTTATAATAATGCAATTATTGATATTTTCCATTGACAAAACAGCTTTTTTATTGTAAAAACTATGCCTGACATCTCTATACGACCTTTATTATTTGAAATGGTTGCTCGTAAATTTTAAGAGGTGCTCTAAAATGCCGGCATAGCTCAGTTGGTAGAGCAGCTGATCC
>CAZAPZ010000054.1:0-10379 GCA_964487285.1 uncultured Campylobacterales bacterium
TCTATGTTGAAGCACTAAACTTAACATAAAAATAGATTGTATTTGTAATTAAAAAAGCCTTTTGTTTATATGTTCTTTTTCCTGGATGAAAAAGAACCAAAAAATCAAGGCTGAACAAAATTTGCTACAATTAAAGTTAATATGCTAAAAAAAATAAAAACTCGCACTCTTTATGTAATTTTTTATACAGTCATAAATTTGACTGAATTTAAAAAACTATAACAACTCTATCTCTTTTTGCTCAAACGTTATTTTTTCTTAATGTATATTAACTTTAATTTCTTAACGCAAATTTTGTAAGGCCGAAAGAAAGGCGGAAAGGAATGAAAATGACTTTTTGGGATGGATTCATATATGAAACGTATGTGTTGCCGTAATCTGCATTTCACATGCATTTCCATACACTTGAAAGCCGAGACAGCAACTCCATCCTTAAATGGTTTGGTAAATATAATTGCGTAAAATAGTGGTTTTTAGGCGTATTTTGACGAAGAATTAAGATGGCCACTGCAAGCTGTCTATTTGACCTTTACTTTTAAACTTATCCGAGATATAGTTAACAAATGAATTTCAACCTATCAGATTCTCTTTACGATATTTCCAAATCGTTGCTAAAGGTAGATTTTATTGCTGCAGCCGGTGATGTTGTTAATAAAATTAGAAGCATTGCAGGATTTATCAATGTAGCAATAATTGAAATAAAGGATGATAATAAACCGCATATTTTGGCATATTCGGGTGAAAAAAATAGACTGACAAAAATGTTAGACTTAGCCTCTAAAATGATTAGTACCGGATCAAATTACGAGGTAACGGATAAATTGGAAAAAGGGGAAACAGGCAGCGGTCGGTCTATTGCAATCAGCACAACAAGCACATGTCACAAGGCTATTATTGCCGAAGGAACCGGTTTGCTAATGCAAAAAAATAGCAGTTTACTGCGAACCGTAGCAAATCTTTTGGAGCTAAGATCTCAGATTTATACTACAGATAATCAGGTTTCCATTATACATAACAGTGACAGAAAATTAGTGATACAGGACGAATTTTCTGAAATAGTAGGCAGAAGCAAAAATATGCTGAAACTGTTTTCTATGGTAAATAGCGTTGCAAAAAGCGATTCCCCAGTCGTAATTTACGGTCAAAGCGGAACAGGCAAAGAGCTTGTAGCAAGAGCAATACATTCTATCAGCACAAGAAAAGATCGTAATTTGATGGCCATAAACTGTTCTGCCATACCGGAGGCTCTTTTTGAGGCTGAATTATTTGGATATGAAAAAGGAGCATTCACCGGAGCCGCAATGCGGAAAAAAGGGTTGGTGGAATCGGCAGACGAAGGAACCCTCTTTTTTGATGAGATAGGCGATCTTCCAATATCTGTTCAGCCAAAACTTCTAAGGCTTATTCAAGAAAAAACTTTTTTACGAGTTGGTGGAACGAAAACGGTAACCGTTGATTTTAGGCTTATTGCAGCTACCAATAAAGATCTTGAGTTAATGGTAAAGCAGGGAACGTTTAGGGAAGATCTTTATTATCGAATAAACGTTATACCTATCAAGCTTCCGGCTCTTTCGGAAAGAAGAGAGGATATACCGCTGTTAGTTAATCATTTTCGCGAACAATTTTGCAGCGCCAATAACAAATCCGTTAAATTTACACCGAAGGTGATAGAAACGCTTATCAAATATCCATGGCCCGGTAATGTTCGGGAACTGAAAAATATTGTAGAAAGGCTGATTGTGATGGCTCCTCCGCTAAGCTCGGCAATAGCAGACGTAGATCTTTCTGAAATTATTCCTTCATTGAATGCTAAAACAGATATGAGTCTAAGCTGGATAGAAAAAGATGCTATAAACAGAGCGATGAATGCTGCGGATGGAAATAGAGAAAAAGCCGCTCGCCTGCTGGAGATTACATTAAGGCAACTAAATTACAAGCTGCAGAAGTACAACATAAAAGTTAAATGAGCACATTAACGAAACTACTGTAAAATATTTGCATGTGCAGAAAGCTAATATTGTGCAGTGGTCTCATAATCTGCCGATTGCCTATACTGCACAGCAGGAGAGTTTATTCACGTCCTTGGAGAATCCTATTGCTGCCAGTTTCATGCTTTCCGATAAAGTTAAATACGGGTGAAACATGCTTTTTATCTCTTTGGTTGTTATACCGTATTTGATCGCAAGTGATATCTCCATCAGAAGCTCGGAGCCTTCAGATGCAAGAATGCGTGCTCCGATGAGCTTATCCGTCTTTTTATCTCTTATAAGCTTGATAAATCCTCTTGTATTTCTCGCCGCAAGTGCACGCGGAACAGCTTCAAGAGGAAGGGATGAAACTTCATAATCAATTTCTGACGCTGCAGCTTGATTTTCATCCATTCCAACTCCTGCCACCTGAGGATCGGTAAAAATAACCCATGGCAGAACGGAATAGTCTTTTTCCGATTTAATCTCAGTAAATGCATTTTCAGCTACCAATGCTCCTGAATAGGCAGCGGTATAAACAAAAAGATGATCGCCGGTAATATCACCTGCTGCATAGATATTAGGTATGGAAGTATGTTGGTATTTGTCTGTTTTGATAAAACCATTACCATAGGTTTTAATTCCCAGTTTTTCGTCCCACAAATTTTTTGTATTTCCCTTTCTTCCTGTTGCGATAAACAGATGAGTGCCCTCTACGGTTTCCTCGCTGCCTTTGATATTTATCTTTATAGACACATTTTCCTTAATTTTTGAAACCGAATGAATCTTGACACCTGTTTTAATTTTAACTCCTTCTTCGGTCAGATAATTATCAAGAGCGTTTGATATATCAGGCATCTCAGTAGGCAGAATACGAGACGATCGTTGAAGAACCGTAACCTTTGAACCGAACCTTGCAAACAGCTGAGCATTTTCCATGGCTATGTATCTTCCGCCTATGATTATTAGATGTTCGGGAAGTTTTTCAAGTTCGTAAAGCGTATCGTTAGTGTAATAGCCGCAATCTTCTAAACCTGGAATATCAGGAATAAAAGTAGAAGAACCTGCAGCTATTAAAATTACATCTGCGACTTCTATTTTGCCGTTTACTTCAACACTGGTAATATCAATTACCTTCGCATGTCCTTTTAGAATAGTTATGTTTGTGTCATCGCTGATAACATCAATATATTTTTTTTGGCGCAGATTATTTACCAATTTTCGTTTTTGGTTTATCACTTCTTTGAAATCAATTTTGTTTTCACCTTGTTTTATTCCTGAAAAGTTGGGATTATTAGAATAATAAAATGCCTCCGCCGTTCTTATTAAAGTTTTAGAAGGTACGCATCCCACATTTACACATGTTCCGCCAATCGGTAAACCGTCATTTATCATCAAGATTCTTTTCCCAAGTTCACTCGCTTTAATTGCTGCAGCAAATGCAGCTGAGCCGCCTCCTATGACGATAAGATCGAACTTGTTTGCATCAATCTTTGCATAAGAGATTCTTTCTGAAATTTTATAACCGGCTTCTTTCACAATATTTTCGATATCTGTCGGTAAAATTTCTTTTTCAACCGTTAGTTTTGTGTTACCTTTTTCCCAGCTATCAATCGATACATCTTTTATGCCGTCAATTTTTTGTAATTTTTTAGTAATATTCTCTATGCATCTGTCGCAATGCATTCCCTCGATTTTAAAACTTATCGTTTTAATACCCATATTGTCCTCCTTATATTTAGAGTTTGTCAACAATTTATCCTGCAAGCCTGCTGTTCGGCAATTGCCCTTGCATTTTGATACAAAGAAAGAATTAACAGCAAGAGCACACCTACGAATAGTTCCGTCTCATGTAATGCGATAAATGCCTGAATGGCATTACCATTAGAAGCAGATAGTAACGGAATAAATCCGCCCAAAAAACTGAAAATGATAGGTAATGCCGGTGTACAGCAGAGAAACGGTGTTATTGCCGAAAGAAAAAATCCGGCAGCAGCGGTCTTGCCGCCTTCTCTGCCTTTGCGGTAACTGAAAACTGTAAATGAAGTAGTTATTGACAATAAAAAAGCAAAGAGAATCGCAAAAATTATCAGTTTAATGGTTAGAAATTTTAAAGATATAAGACCGATTCGCCCCCCTGTATAAGTAGCGGGCAATGTAAATAGATAAAGCATCAAAAAAATCAGTAGAGCAACAATACTAAAAACTATGTACTTTTTTGAAGAAAAAACGGTTATGAATGCTTGATAAATTGTAAGCATGGACTATTTATGCTGTTCCTTGTCTTTGGCAAAATCAATAATATGATTGATCGTTGCAGCTGGAGCATCGGTTATTTTTCTGATAAATCCTTTTTTATCAATCAGAAAATAAATATCAGGATAACCTTTTGGATTGTATATGGCTGCCAAGTTTTTGGATGCATTGCCAAACAGCCAGTTTGGAGCTTTTATTACCGATTTTCCATATTTCTCGGCAAATTTTTGAACCGTTAGCCCGGAATATCCCCCATCTTTGTAATTTTCAAGAGCAATTACCGTTAATCCGAATTTTTTTAATTGCGGTTGATTGTCGGACAATATCTTTAATCCAATCCGGCAACTTGGACACCATGTTGAGAACATCCAAAGCATAACTTTACGACCTCTAAATTGATTTAAGTTGTAAGTTTTGGAGTTAACGGTAAAAACGGCATTTGGTGCTATTACCGCAGCATCTGCCGTAGAAATATTTCTGTTTATGACTGCGGCAAAAGCAAAAATAGCTGTAATTATTACAAGATATCGTTTAAGTTTTAGAAATAACGGTATAGTGTTATATACAAAAATTTTATTGAACATCTTTTTCTCCTTATCTACATATACTCCGTATGGGTATAGTAAACATAGCGCAAAAAATGTCTTTTTCAAGCAAAAATTAGCCGATTAGATAGAATGATTCGTTAAATTATGCAATGGTCTCATTATGTTATTTTAATCAATTTTTCAACGGCTAACATTAAATCATCCATTACATTTTCTTTACCGGCAGCTATTTCGGGCTTTACACAGCTTTTAAAGTGATCTTGAAAAAGCCTGACCGCAACCTGACTAATTGCTGATTTAATCGCAGCAATCTGCATAAGAATATCATTACAGTTTCGTTTTTCATGCAGCATTTTTGAAATACCTCTCACCTGACCTTCTATCTTTGAAAGTCTTTGTTGAATATTTTTGACACTTTTATCCGAAAGATACAGCTTGCAGCTATTCCCATTATCGTTCATCATGTTTCACCTCATAGTTAATTATTATCACTACATTTAAATTGACCACTATATTTTACTTAGGTTGCGCATGGAAAGCAACTTTAAACTTCCCCATATCTTTTCAATATAAATATTATCTAATGCTCGTCCTTTGGAATCCATACCTATTTTTAATATTTGTTCTTTCTTCAAGTACTATAATACCCCAAGAAATTCATGCAATAAAAATGGAATTCTTGCTGCACAATGCAATACTACAGTGAAAATGTATGGATTGGGAAGCTCGAAATTTGGCAGGAGGGAAACGCTTAGAACTAATAGAGCTGCCCTGAAGACAATAACCGGGTTAATTCTGCAGAAGTTTGCCTCGCCTATAATTAGGAAAGCTGATAAAAGTTGGGAATTTGAATATTATACAGTGGTCTCTTGAAATTAAGTTAGAAATGCATTAAAACAATGCTATAATGCATTAGAAATAATGCATTATAGCAAAGCCTTACATAAAATATTTATTTTAATAATGCTTTTTTGCATTTGTGGATTAATACTTCACAAGCCTTTTCCTTGATATAACTTACACGATGATGATGGAATGATAATTGCTAATAAAATGATGGGGAGTCAGAATGCTAAAAAAGACGGTTGACATTGATTACGGTGTAATAGTTTTAAAAAATAATGATGTTGTTTATCATAACAAAGTAGCTGATAAAATATTAAATGATATAAAAATCGGTACAATAAAAGAGTTTGTTTCAGAAATTCTGCATTTAAAAAGACAAGATCTGCTACAAAAAAACATAAAAATTTCTATACATGATATAGAAAATTATAAAATAATTATATTATCGAAAAATAAAACGGAATTAATAAGAAAGCTCTCATATGAAGTAAATGAATTAGAAGCAATAATGGAAGATTCTTTTGATGAAATATTTGTTACGGATGGCAATGGATATACACTGAAAATAAATAAAGCAGCCGAGGAAAATTACGGTATTCCCAGAAATAAAATTATAGGTAAACATGTATCGGAATTAGAAAATAGTGGATATTTTAATCCGTCGTTAACGCTCAAAGCACTTGCAAAGAAAAAGCGGGTCACTGATGTGCAGATAACAAATAAAGGCAAAACATTAGTTGTTACAAGTA
The DNA here is from genome assembly GCA_964487285.1 of uncultured Campylobacterales bacterium. Lineage (GTDB taxonomy): Bacteria > Campylobacterota_A > Desulfurellia > JAADFJ01 > JAADFJ01 > CAZAPZ01. The sequence continues at coordinate 6,367 of CAZAPZ010000054.1, forward strand.
ATCCCATCATAGATGAACATTCCGGCAAAATAATAAGAGTGGTGACAAATTCAAGAGATATAACCGAACTTATGACTTTACAAAAAAAACTCCAAAATTCTCAAGATATTATAAAAACTTATCAAAGCATAATATCCAATGCAAACTGCGAAGAAAACAGTTTTATTATATCGGATGATGTTATGAAAAGTATCATGAAGACAATAACAAAAGTTTCAAATACGGATTCGACAATATTGTTAGAAGGAGAAACCGGAGTCGGCAAAAACATGATAGCAAAAAGAATACACATGCTAAGTGCAAGGAAAAATAAGCCGCTTATATATGTAAACTGCGCTGCAATTCCGATAAATCTCATGGAAACCGAACTGTTTGGATATGAAGGTGGATCTTTTACGGGTGCTAAGAATGCGGGGAAAAAAGGATTATTGGAAGCCGCTGATAATGGAACTGCTTTTTTCGATGAAATCACTGAGATTCCAATTCAAATACAGAGTAAACTGCTTGATATATTGCAGTCGAAACATTTAAGAAGGGTTGGATCCAATAAGTACATAAACATAAATGTAAGAATAATATCAGCCACAAACAAAGATTTAAAACACTTGGTTCAACAGAAATTATTTAGAGAGGATCTGTTTTACAGGCTTAACGTTATTCCTATTACGATTCCGCCTCTAAGATATAGAAAAGAAGCTGTTCAGGATCTGGCTCTTTATTTTCTTAAGAAATATAATGCAAAATATAATTATAAAAAGATTATGTCTAAGGCTGTATTGCATTGCATGCAGCAATATATATGGCCGGGCAATATCAGGGAACTCGAAAATCTCATGGAAAGATTAGTCGTTACAACAAATTCAAAAGAAATTTCAGCTAACGATTTACCTGCATACATAAATACGGATAACAATTCGGATAATTTTGTCAATAAAGATCTAAATCTAAAAGAAGCTGTGAGATACACAGAATACAGAATATTAAAGGAAGCTCTCAATCGCTTCGATTCGACATACAAGATAGCAAATGCTTTAAATGTCAATCAATCTACAATTGTAAGGAAAATGAAAAAATTAAATTTAACGAAGAATAAAAATACAGGATAAGGAGGGGAACAATGCTCACAGGAAAAGAATTGCCTTGCGTTGGGAGCGGTTTTTTAAAAAGCGAACAACTTTTTAAAAAGAAAAAAAAGTTTGTGGCTGACGGTATTTCTACATTTATGCCGTTTTTCATTGACGAAGCTAAGGATGCCGTCTTGAAAGATGTGGATGGAAATATTTATTTAGATTTTTATGCAGGAATAGGGGTGACAAATGCAGGCCATAGACCATCTGATGTTGTAAATAATATAAAAGAGCAACTTGAAAAATATATTCATACATGTTTTATGATCACACCCTATGAGCCGTATGTAGAACTATCGGAAAAATTAACCCGAATAGTGCCAATTAAAGGTGACAAGAAGGTAGCTCTTTTCAACAGTGGAGCGGAAGCTGTTGAAAACGCTGTGAAAATAGCGAGATTTTATACAAAAAGAAACGGAATTATCTCCTTTTCAAATGCATTTCATGGAAGAACTCTTTTAGCAATGACCTTGACCAGTAAAGTAAAGCCATACAAATTCGGCTTTGGTCCGTTTGCTTCTGAAATATACAAGGTACCGTCCGCTTATTGTTATCGATGCCCTTTTGGCAAAGAAAAAAGTAAATGTTCACTTGAATGCCTTGAATATATTGAAAAATTTCTCGTTTCTGAGACAGATCCTTCAAACATTGCTGCTATGATAATAGAACCGGTACAAGGAGAAGGCGGATTCATAATCCAACCAAAAGAGTTTATGGAAGGAATAGATAAAATATGTAAGAAATATGGAATAATGTTAATTGTAGATGAAATTCAAACAGGCTTTTGCAGAACAGGGAAAATGCTTGCAACGGAATATTATGACATAGATCCCGATATAATAACTCTGGCCAAATCCATCGCTTCGGGTATGCCGCTCAGCGCTGTTGTGGGAAAAAGCAGTATAATAGATTCGGTTGCGGCGGGTGGAATAGGCGGAACATATGGCGGAAATCCCCTGGCTTGTGCAGCTGGAATAGCCACAATAAATGATATGGAAAAAAATAATTTAGCACAAAAAGCTAATGAAATAGGCAAGATTATTTTGGATAGATTAAATAAGCTAAAGGTAAAACATCAAAAGATGGACGATGTGAGAGGCCTGGGTTCTATGATTGCCGTGGAGTTCGTAGAAGACAAAATATCAAAAAAGCCTGCAAAAGAAGCGGTAGGAAAAATCATAAAAGAATGTATCGCTTCGGGATTAGTTATTATCGGTGCAGGAATATTTGGTAATGTCATTAGATTTTTGCCGCCGCTTGTTGCGACTCACAAACAAGTTGAAACTGCCATGAACATATTTGAACGAGCTGTTGATAAAATCTTAAATTAAGTTTTAAGGAGGTTTACATGTGAAGAGAATGTTAACGGGGTATGGAGTTCAGCGGGTAACGGTCTTTGTTGATAAAATTTTGATTAATAAAGTTAAAAGTTTTTAGGAGGTTTATATGTGTAGGAAACATTTATTGGGATATGGAATTCGATTGACAATGGTCTTTTTTGTAACACTTATGTTTGGCGTATTTAGTAATTATGCTCAGGCAAAAAGCAAAGTTGTTGTGATAGGTAATATTCTGCCTCTTTCAGGACCTTCTGCATCGGTAGGTGTTGAAGGGAAAAACATGAGAGAATTTGTAATCAACAAATTTAATGCGGCAGGCGGACTTAAATGTGACGGCGCCTTGAATGGATCAAAAATAAAAATGATTTACTTAGACACAAAAAGTGATCCAACGGTTGGCGTAACGGATGTTCAACAATTAATAAATCAAGATCATGTTGATCTGATAACCGGTGCATGGAATTCAGGTGTTACATATCCTGCCACGCAGATTGCAGAAATGTATAAGATACCATTTGTTGTACCTGTATCTGTTATGGATAGAATTACAGAAAGAGGATTTAAGTACACTTTTAGAATAGCAGCAAAAGATTCGTGGTGGACAAAAGATCAATTTAAATTCATAAATTATTTGGCACATAAGTCAGGTAAGAAGATAAAAACTGTGGGTCTTGTGTATATTAACAATGATTTTGGAAAAAGTTTCGATGACGTATGGGTTAAACTGGCAAAGCAATATGGATATAAAGTTGTTCTCAATCAATCATATGGAGAGACGGCAACGGATTTAACTCCTGTTGTACTAAAAATCAAGAGCGTCAAGCCCCAGGTGGTATTGCTGGTTTCAGATGCGGCAGATGCTATTTTACTACAAAATACAATGGCAAGCTACAATGTGCATCCTTGGGCACTTATATCAAGCGGCGGCGGACAAGCAGATCCTGCATTTATAAAAAATACCGGAAAAAATGCACAATATTTGTTTGATGAGTCGGAATGGGCACCGGATATGAATAAACCAGGTTTAAAAGGACTAAACAAAAAATTCAAAAAGATTTATGGAATTGATGTAAATGGGGAAACGATGGATGCATACATCGGCATACATACAATACTTGCAGTTTTGCAAAAAACATGTTCAACAAATCCTGATAAATTTAGAAAGGCAATGCTGAACACCGAATTCAAAGGTGGTCCGTTCACTGTAATGGCTTATCCAAGCGTTAAATTTAATAAGAAAGGCCAAAATATAAACGCCGGATTGATAATGGTACAAGTCAGAAAGGTGGGTAATAAATACGAAAGAGTTACGGTTTATCCTGAACAAGATGCAAGAGCAGGATTCAAGGTAGTTTTTCCACAACCAAATCATTATTAAAGAAATAGGGGGCATACACGCCCCCTTCTTTTTTATCTAAAGGAGAATATATGGGCTCTGCTATTCTTAATGGTATATTGATGGGTAGTATATATGGGTTAACTGCTATAGGCTTAACACTGATATTCGGCGTTTTAAAAGTTATCAATTTTGCTCAAGGAGCTTTTT
>CAZAPZ010000055.1:0-10286 GCA_964487285.1 uncultured Campylobacterales bacterium
AATACCTGTGCATATGATTAAAACAATAAATAAAATAAACAAGGAAGTTCATGACTATCTACAACGCAATAGGCATAAACCTACTCCCGAAGAAGTATCCGATTCACTTGCCACACCTGTTGAAAAAATTAAAGCAATAGTAAAAATTGCAAGATCTCCCGTATCGCTTGAAACACCTATCGGGGACGAAGGTGACAAAAGCCATTTAGAGGATTTCATTGAAGATAAAACAACAAAATCTCCCGTTGCTGCAGCAGAGCTGCAAGACTTAAAAGTAAGTATAGAAAAAGCTCTTTCTACGCTCAGCCCAAGAGAAGAAGAGATCCTTAGGATGCGATTTGGTATAGGAAGAGATCAAAGTTCTACACTTGAAATAGTAGGCAGAAAGTTTCATGTAACGCGAGAGAGAATCCGACAAATTGAAGTTATAGCGATTAAGAAACTTAGGCATCCGATAAGAAGCAAATGGCTCTCGGATCTCAAATGACCCTTGTCCATTGATAAATCAGCATAAGAGGCGATAGCCCCTAATTAGACCACTGTATAATCATGAATAAGGAATAACTCGATTTACTTTTTTATAGCTGCTGAATAATGGAGTAACAATATGTCAAAAATAAGTGGCTCGCAGAGTACTCTTTTTTATAAATTAATTCAAGAATCGTATTTTGCGGAGAAAACAGCCGCTCGGGTTTATCTTTATGAAGCCAGAATGGTCAAAAATGACGATCTTGCCATACTGCTCAGATTTATTGCAAATACAGAGATTCTTCACGCAAATGAACTTAAAACCATACTCACATCAGCGGGCATAAAGTTAGAAAGAAATAATAAGAGCACTGTAGATATTGTTGATCTGGCATTAAAACTCATAGATGACAAAGATATATTACGTTTTAACCGAATGCTTGAATCGCAGACTTACCTATCTTATCGCAAGGCTGCAAGTATCAGCCCGGATAAAGAAACCGAAAATAAAATAATTCAAATTGCAGAGGACGAAAAATATCACGAAAAACGTTTTTACGATCTTCTTATACATATAGAAAGCAACGAGGATAAAGAAAGCGATCCGCTTTATGTCCTTGATAAATCAATTGATGAAGGCAAAAGGCGACTCTCACGGTCTGTCCTCGAGCTTCTTTTTTCAGGAATTATCGGAGGAATTAGTGTGACTTTAGGCGCTATTGCCTCATCTGCCGCATCAGGCGGAATTTCAAATCATCAAATGAGCTTAATTGTCGCATCTGCAATTTTGCCTATTGGATTTTTTATTTTGAAATTGACAAATACAGACCTTTTCACTGCAAATTTCTTAATTCCCGTAACTCCTATTCTGGAAAAACAGGGAAAAATATCGAGGTTAATAAGATTGTGGACTGTTACATATATAGGAAACTTTATCGGTGCTCTTATGATACTCATTCTTATAATCATAGGCGGTAAGGAATCTATGGGACCATACGCCGCAAATCATTTTATAGCACTTTCCGAGTTCAAAATGAACCGACCTGTTTTGGAAACATTTATAAGCGCAATATTTGCAGGTATGCTTATCACTCTTATGACATGGCTTGTGCTATCGGTTAAAGACAGAGTTGCAAAACTAATTGCCATATGGATAATTATTTTTACTATAAGTATCGGCATGTTCACACATGTTATCTTGTCATCGGCTGAAGTTTTTATAGGAGCAGCCGTTGGAGCACCCTTTAATATGCTAACATGGATTGTGCATCTTGGATTACCCGGAACTATCGGTAATATGGTCGGAGGTATTCTTGTAATAGCCGTTCTGTACTATCTGCACCTGCTTCACAGTAGAAAAAACCTTAGTGATTATAGAAAACTAAGAAATACCGTGCTTGATGAAGCTGCAAGAAAACAGATGAAACTTTAGATATTTCGGACATCGGTTTCTGTATGAATAAGCAGAATAGTTCCTGCAACAATAAACGCTCCTCCTATAAAATTTATCATGCTGAGATGCTCTCCCATAAACATTGCGGCAAAAGTAACGGTCAAAAGCGACTCTCCATTCATGGCGGTTGATACTTTTGAGATTGGAAGGTATTTAAAAGCAAGATACTGAAATCCCTTGGAGAGAAATGCACCCATTGTGCCTGCAATAATTATTAGAGCAAGGCTCGTAGTCGAAGGAAATTCTAATTCTGATTTCATCATCGCTATAATAATAAAAAAAATGCCTATAAAAAGAGAACGCCATACGGTTATCGCCATCATATCAATTGATGGCGAAAATTTTCTTATTATATAAGACTGCATAGCATAGCAAAACGCAAAAATTATCATCCATGCTGCAGCCGTTATATCAAATACTCCGCCCTTGTAAATCACCATTACGCTTCCTATTATTATTATCAATAGCACCATCCATGCCAACTTACCAAACCGCTCTTTAAGAAATAGCACACCTGCAATTATAGTAAAAACTACCTGAAATTTTCCAAGAAGCGATGTAACGGCGACGCCTACACGATCTATTGATAAAAACCAAAAATATGCACCGATTATCGTCAATGCCGACACTGTCAATATCAAAATAAAGTGTTCTTTAAGCTCATCGGCTAACTTTATTTGTGAAAAAATTTTTAATACGGCAATTCCAAGAATGGAAGATGAGAAAAAATATATTCCCATAAGTGAATATACATTAACTGTATTTATAGATAGCTTTGTAAGAAGATACATGGCACTGGCAGTTACTATGCTCAGAGCGGTATATAAATACCCTTTTTTGTAATCTGTAATCACTTATAGCTTAAAATAATAAAGAAGGCTTATATATTCGTGTATGGCTCTGAAACTATTGACAAAACCTCTCATAGTCGGCAATAAACTATACAATCTATATTCAGATCTATCGGTATGAAAATCAACCTGACCAGGAATAAATTTATGTCTGCTTTCTTAAAACTAAAAACAAAACGCTCCATTAATATGCGCTTGTTATAAGAATTATAGGTTGAGAAATATGCAACTTTTTTATTAAGATAGATGCATATCCGGCATTTTGGCAGGTATTAAGATTTCCGTTTTTAAAATAAACCGGATGTGTTAAACGCATTTTAGTCAAGTTCTTTTGTAAAACTACTTTCATAACTAATTTTCAGCTTATCTCATCATTTCTTCTTTGAAGCAGCTATCAAAAGGATAATCATCGCTGATATGGCCATCATCACAACACCTATAGCATTATACACAGCGCCGAGACTATACGCTTTCTTTATCCATCCTACGATAAAGACTGCCGATGAACCGACCCCGAAAGTAAGGATAAATTTTATTCCATAAGCGGTTGAACGCCATCTCTCCGGCGTATATTGTGCTACAATGCTGTTTTCTATAGGCTGCGTTCCAAGCGTAAAAAAAAGATAAAATGCAGCAAGTGCAACAAGAGGCAATCCGGACGCTTTTGCCATAAGAAAGCTTATTGGAAATGTAGCAGCATAAAAGATTAGATAAAGCCGTTTAAGATCAAAGCGATCGGCTAATTTACCGCCGACAAGTGAACCAACCATGCCGAATATATATGCCAACGACACAAAAGCCGCGGCTTCCATAGTCTTTGCACCTGAAAGATTGAAAGAGAGCGAGTTCAATAAACCGGATAAAAAACCTGCATTGAGCTCTATATACGAAGGTAAAACGAGAGCATTGGCTCTATAAGCCAATCCGCCCAAAGTCATAATTGTATATAAAATTAAAAATTGTATTATATAATTCTTTGATGTGCTGTCATTGGTTTTTACAGTATGAATTTTTAGGATCGGCTTTTCCTCCATACGACTGACGATCATTATTATTCCTGATATCAAACCTATCATACCTGATACTATAAACGCAAATTTCCATCCGCCTATCCAGTTAAGCAGCGCTCCGACAAAAGGCGCAGATGTTAAGCCTACTGCTCCTGCAACTCCGTTTTTTCCCAGTGCCGTACCAACATTTTTCACACTAACAGATATCAAACTCATGACAGCCGGATGGCAGAGACTTGAAAAAAGCCCAACCATACCGAGAAACAGCATAAATGTAGTGCGTCCCGGCATAAGAGCAGCCAAAATTAACGATATTGATGATCCGAGAAAAAATATGATTATGCTGGTACGCTTCCCCATTTTATCGGCAAGATATCCTGCCGGAAAAGATCCTAAACCAGCGAGAAGATACATAAAAAAGCCAAGTTTCAAAACTTCCGCCAAATCCATTTTTAATGAAAGCATCAGCGGTATGGCAAGAGCTGGGAAAAGCATCATATAGTAATGAAATAGAAAATGTGCCAATGATGTAAATATCAATACCTTGGTTTCATTATTCACTGCTTTCATAAGCGGATAATATACCAGTTAAATGTTCATAATTCAAATCTAACAGAAAGAAGATGATTATCATTATCTTGATGTTTTCCAAATTTAAGCAATATAGGGGGAGGCATAATTCCGATATATAACCAAACAAGAAGTCCGTTTGCAAAAATAAACATAAGTTGTTTAGAACAAAATAAATAAACGAAACATTGCAATTTTCAACTTATGATGAGCAATACTTTATCTGTTTTTGCTTGACAAAAAGAAAGATTTATAATAGCCTGCTCTGTATCAGGTTCAAAGGAAGTCCGGTGAGAATCCGGCGCAGCTCCCGCTGCTGTATGGCAGACGAACCCCTATAAGCCACTGGAATTTCCGGGAAGGTAGGGAAGTAGGATGAAGCCAAGCCAGAAGACTTACCTGATAAACTTTTATGCCGGGAGGTCAGTATGGTTTTTACAGGTTTTAGTTAATTCTTTATCGGTTTTCACTGTCTATTATTTTGTTATATTTTGTATTTATGTCAAATTAATATCGAATGGAGGTATCGATAAATGTTTAAGCGGATCAAAAAAAGAGATGGACGTATCGTTCTTTTTGATGTCTCGAAAGTAACCGATGCCATAACCAAAGCCGGCGTTGCAACAGGTGAATTCGGAAAAAAAGAAGCTGAAAAATTAGCTTTACGAGTAATTAATCTTGCCCTATCTATCACAAAGAACAGAATGCCCACCGTAGAAGGGATACAGGATATTGTTGAGGAAGTGCTGATTAGTTCGCCCTACCGGAAAACCGCAAAAGCTTATATCGTTTACAGGGATCAGCATAAAAAGATAAGAGAGATAGTTGAAAAATCTGATGTTGATCTGATTGATAAATATTTGCAGAAATTGGACTGGAAGGTAAACGAAAATAGTAATATGAGCTTTTCTCTTCAAGGACTTAATAACTATGTCTCATCTTATATAAGCAAGATATACTGGTTGAATAAAATCTATCCGGATGAGATAAGAAAAGCGCATACGGAAGGTGATTTTCACATACATGATCTTAATCTGCTTTCTGTGTATTGTGTCGGATGGGATTTGCAGGATCTGCTTATCAAAGGATTCAGGGGTGCTTCAGGCAAAGTAGCAAGTAATCCAGCGAGGCATTTCAGAACTGCTCTCGGCCAGATAGTTAACTTTTTTTTTACACTTCAAGGTGAAGCTGCCGGAGCCCAGGCATTTTCCAACTTCGACACACTTCTGGCGCCGTTTATAGCACATGATGCGTTAAGCTATGGTGAAATTAAGCAGGCGCTGCAGGAGTTTGTATTCAATCTTAATGTTCCGACAAGGGTAGGATTTCAAACGCCATTTACAAATTTGACGCTGGATTTAAAAGTTCCTGAGTATCTGTTAAAACAATCAGTGATAATGGAAGGCAAACTTCAGAATGTAATCTATGCAGACTTTCAAAATGAGATGGATCTATTAAACAGAGCATTTATGGAGGTTATGTCAGAAGGTGATGCTGATGGACGGGTGTTTACATTTCCAATTCCTACCTACAGCATAACGAAAGATTTTGACTGGAAAAATAAGAATCTTGAACCGTTGTGGAAGGCCACTGCAAAATATGGAATACCTTATTTCACAAATTACATTAATTCAGACATAAGTCCCGAAGATGCAAGAAGCATGTGCTGCAGGCTAAGGTTGGACACAAGGGATCTCAGAAAGAGAGGAGGAGGACTTTTTGGTGCCAATCCCCTGACAGGTTCGATCGGTGTTGTAACAATCAACATGCCGAGAATAGGCTATGTATCAAAAAATGAGGATGAATTTTTTGCGAGACTTGACAATCTTATGGAATTGGCCAAAGAGAGTCTTGAAATAAAAAGGAAGGTGCTTGAAAGGTATACGGATGGTGATTTATATCCCTACACAAAATTTTATCTTGGCAATATGAAGAAGCGATTCAGTAAATATTGGGGTAATCATTTTTCTACAATAGGGCTTATAGGCATGAATGAGGCTTGTTTAAATCTTTTCAACGAGAATATAGCATCTAAAATCGGACAGGAGTTTTCAAACAGGGTTTTGACTTTTATGGAAAATAAGCTGCTATTGTTCCAAAAAGAAACAGGAAACTTCTATAATCTTGAGGCAACACCGGCAGAAGGAACAAGCTACCGTCTGGCATTAATAGATAAGAAAAAGTATAGAGAGATCATAACAGCAGGCAAAAAGGACAGACCTTACTACACAAATTCAAGCCAACTTCCGGTGAATCTTACAGACGATATTTTTAAAGCTTTAGATCTTCAGGATAGTCTGCAGACAAAATACACCGGAGGAACCGTATTGCATCTGTTTGTAGGTGAAAAAATCTCGGATTACAGAAGTGTAAAAGTGCTCTTACGTACAATTTTCACAAACTACTCTCTACCTTATATTACAATTACGCCAACATTTTCTATTTGTCCTGTTCATGGATATATTGCCGGAAGTCATTACGAATGCCCAAAATGCAGGGAGGAAAAGATTGCGAAGATAGAAGGAGAGATTGAGGAGTTAAAAAACGAATTATACCAATCAACAAATTGCTGAAGATTGGCAATGAAACCGATGACTCTGTTAACTCATAAACGATCTTAAATCTCAAATTGGTTTCTTCTGCGTTGTAAATCCTGGCAGAATTGCAGGGCCGTTGCCAAGATTTGTACCTCGCCGCCGGATTAGGATTTTTAATTTGAATGCCTGAAATCAGTAGAGATGTTTTAAAAAAAAGGAGATATAAAAATGAAAGATATTAATGTAAGAATTAGCGAATTGGAAAATGAAAAATGTAATGTAAAAGGCGCGAAATGCGAAGTTTATTCAAGGGTAGTAGGATATCTCAGACCGGTTAGTCAGTGGAACATCGGCAAAAAAGAGGAGTTTTGCCAGAGAAAAACTTTTGATCTTGCGCAATAATTAAGAAAGCTGCAATTGTCATGAAGGCCATGTATTTATAATGTTAATAGGCGGATTTCAAAAATTTTCACTAATTGACTATCCGGGTGAAATCTCAGCGATAGTTTTTGGTTTCGGATGCAACTTGAGATGTCCATACTGCCATAATCCGGAGCTGGTAAATATGACCTCACCTGTTATTCCGGAAGAGGAAATATTGAACTTTTTAAAACAACGGATAGGAAAACTGACCGCCATTTCGATTACGGGGGGTGAGCCGACCATTCAGGAAAATCTGCCGGAATTTATAGCTGAGATTAAGGAAATGGGTTTTTTGGTAAAACTGGATACAAACGGCAGCAATCCCGATATGTTAGAGAAGCTGATCAAAGATAGATCGATTGATTATGCGGCAATGGACATAAAAATGCCTCTTAATCGATACAATGAGCTGTCTATCGGTGATTGCAGCACGCTGATAGGAAAGAGTATAAAGATTATTGTCTCATCAGATATAAATTATGAGTTCAGAACAACTGTTGTAAAATCGCTTCTATCTAAAGATGATATTCTAAAAATAGGAAAGACAATCTCTGGGGCTGATATCTGGTATCTGCAGAGATTTGTCCCGACAAAAACTTTGGATCCGTTATTTATTAATGAGAATAGTTATCGGGAATCTGAATTAAAAAAAATAGCTGTGGAATTGGAAAAAAATTATGTGCATAAATGCACTGTCAGATAATAACACTGACACGAAAGGTAGAATTATTACCATTAGCCACCTCGAAAAACAGCCATTTGAAAAAATATTTCTTATATTGAATATATAGAACGGTAGATTTGATATACGAAATACAATAATGAGATGCTTTAAAAGTCAAATGGCGACATGCACTTATTTACTCACCTACCCGATAATGCACTGGAGCAAAAGCGAGTAGTCGGGGTAAAGGGAAAGGAAGAAGAATATATCTATCATGTAGATATCGTATGGATAAGAAACTTGAGCGATAAAGAACATTTTCCGCTTCCAGCCACACCAAATACGGTGGGAGCAAAATAGGACATAAAACGTCCAAGACAACCGTTAAAATATATTATAGGAAAAGAAAATAGTTTCGTAATCTTCTTGACAAAACTTTTTTTTAGTTTATGGTTTTTGGTTATGAATGTAATGATTAACAGATTAAACAATTTATTCGGATGGTGGTTTAGCAACATGAGCTAACTGCCAATTGCGGGTTAGTTCAAAAAAGGACTAATCCGCAGACTTAAAAAAGCCTGCACGGGTTATCCTGTGCAGGCTTTTTTTGTTTATATAATAGATTCAGGCTGGAAAACCAAATAAAAAAGATATTAGGCAGAAAAATGCACTATTTTAAACTTAAAAAAGAGAGGCTGCTGCAATCACAATGAATAAAATTTAGGTGACAGCATCAGTTATGAATTATGGAGGTTTATTGTATGAAACGATATAATGTAAAAGGAAAAAAGAATTTGTATCTATTTACAGAAAGTTTGACCGGCGATTTGGAAACACCGATAACACTGTTTCTCAAATGCCGCTCGCTTGGCGCTCCTTATCTGCTTGAAAGCGCTGAAGCTGACAGTTTATGGGGGAGATATTCTTTTATCGGTATTAAACCGATGAGATATTGGATTTTGAAAAAAAATAAACTTGAAATTACAGACATGATGTCCAACCCGATTGAAACGGTAAAAACAGAGCAACCGTTTTATGAGATGTCGAAGCGATTTAATAAGATTACAATTCCCTCAGGTCTTCCAAGGTTTATCGGAGGGGCTGTCGGCTTTATAAGCTACGATGCCGTTTCTTTAAGCCTGCCTCTTGATATCAAGTCGGAAAAATACGATGATTTTCCTATCGGTATGTTTGTTGAAACTCAAATGGTACTGGTTTTTGACAGCTATATGAAAAAAATTGAAATTATTCATATATCTGAAGCAGATGATGAAAAAGCGGCACAGCTCGACATAGATCTTGTGAGAAACCGCCTCAAATATTCTGTTGTTGAGTCAGGATGCGTGATATCCGATTTTCATTCGCTCACCAAAATGGAGCAATATAAAAACAATGTTGCCAAAGCAAAAAAACGTATTATAGCCGGAGATATTATTCAGGTTGTGCTGGCAAAAATTTTATCAGGAGAAATATCAGGCGATCCTTTTTATTTATATCGTCAACTTAGAAGAATCAACCCGTCACCCTACCTCTTTTTTCTTCAAATGTTTGACTATTTTATGTTGGGATCATCGCCTGAAACACTTGTAAGACTTGAAGGCGATACAATATCAACCAGACCGATTGCAGGAACAAGAAGACGCGGAGGAGAAAAAACCGAAGATGACAGATTGGAAAAAGAACTTACACAAGATCGAAAAGAACTGGCAGAGCATACAATGCTTGTTGATCTCGCAAGAAACGATGTAGGAAGAATAGCAAAGCCCGGAACGGTAAGGGCGGATAATCTCTTTCATGTGAGAAAATACAGTCATGTTATGCATATGGTATCTGACGTATCGGCAAAACTAAAAGATGGAGAGGATGCATTTTCCGTTTTAAGGTCATGTTTTCCTGCCGGAACAGTAACGGGTGCACCAAAATTGTCAGCCATGAGGATAATCGATAAACTTGAAGATTACGATAGAGGGCCGTATGCAGGTGCCTGCGGCTATTTTTCATATAACGGCAATATGGACATGGCAATAACAATAAGATCGCTTTTCGGGCATAAAAGAAAGATATACAGCGGTGTTGGAGCGGGCATAGTATATGACTCCGATCCCAAACGAGAATGGATTGAAACAGAAGAGAAAGCTGCATTTATTAAGGATATAATACGGGAGAAATAAAATGATTTTGATGATTGATAATTACGATTCGTTTACATACAACATAGTTCAGTATATAGAACAATGCGGCAAATCTGTTGAAGTGATATATGCTGATAAAGTCAATGTTAAAAATATTAGCATAAATTATGATGCTATT
>CAZAPZ010000056.1:0-10047 GCA_964487285.1 uncultured Campylobacterales bacterium
AAAAGCGAACATTTCTACTTTGCTCATTTAGGACATTACAACTTTGCGCGTACATTTTTAAAAATTGCTTGACAAACGGAAAATAGGGTATATATTACTACCTTGTTCAAAGATAAATAAACTTTTTGGAGGAGGGTCACTTTGATGCTCCTCCAACCCCCTTTTTTTTAAAGCACCTATATCTAACTAAATTTGAACAGTTGATTGTAAGATGCGGCGAAGTTTATGTATAAAGACTAACAAAAAAGTTTTTCTTTTTACTGATATAGACTTTATCGATAATTTACCTATATCTTTTTAATCCAACTGCTTTGCCCGCTATAATTCACTCTTTCAATTATGTTATCATATAGAAAAATATTCGGCTGAGTCTATCTGCTTAATACCGATAATTCCACCATCCTTATACGGAAGAGCTTTGATAGAATATTTTGAGAAAGATCTTTTTATATCGCTCATTATAGTGGGATAGCTGATTTTATCCGCATCGGTATAACGATTTATGATGATAGTTTGAACTGAGATTTCAAGCTCTTTTAATTGTTCCAGCGCTCTTGTTGTCTCAGCATAAGAAAGTTTATCAATATTCATTACAATTATTATCGAAGAAAGCTGCGGATTTGAAAAACGATCGTAAATTATTGTATTCTCTTCTTTTATTTTTTTAAGTTCGCTATAAGCATTATCTGTGTAATTTTTTCTTTTTGACGATCTATCTTCAAAAACAGGTGACACGTTTTCTATCGATCCTCGCATATCAATTATTTTTTTTCTGGCTTTCAATAGCTTGTTCAACCATACGCGGTTTATCACAGGAAGCGCCATAATTCGCAATGCAAGACCGGTAGGTGGAAGGTCTATAATAACATTATCGTAGATATCTATATTGACAAGTCTCCATATTTCTCTTAGAAGTGCGTCCTCCTCAACTCCGGGTGAAAACTTTAGAACGTTTAAAGAATCTTCAAGATTAAATGCAGAAAGATATTTATATTTTCTTTTGATTTTGATAGTTATTTGTCTTAGGTATTCGTCAACTACTCTCTTGTAATCAATTTCGCATGCGTCAAGATTTTCAGCAATACTTATTGGTTTGTGTCCCAATTTAATATCAAAAACATCGCCGAGATTATGTGCAGGATCAGCTGATGCGACTAAAACCTTAGATTTTTTCGACAATTTTAGGGCGTTTATTGCTGCGTTTGTTGTTTTGCCTACGCCTCCCTTACCTAAGAAAAAATATATCATCCCATAAGTATTCCGGCAAGATCGCCGAATATGTCATCCATAGATGCATCTCTGATTTTTAAGCGTTTTATATCATTTTCCATAAACGGAAGCAATCTGAGCGTTATTCCGGCCGGTGGAGCCGGAAGCCCCACCAAAAAACCGAACAATATAAGTGCAAATCCAGCTTCTCTTTCGGCAAGAACAAAACTTAAATCATCTGTAGCTCTGCTGTATGCCAACGATGAAAGAAATTTTCGGATTGCTTTAAGTTGCATCTGCTGCAATTTTAGAAGGTTTTCTTAATGCTTTTAAGAATGAATACATTAATACGCCGTTTAAGACCAACATAACAACTACTGCCAAAGAAATAATCCATCCCTGTGCGGCAGACTTATGTAAAAATACCGGAATGACGGTAAACAGGTACCAAATAAGAGCAAGCGTAAGTGTAATCCATAAAAAGAAAGCAGGGGCAACTACGGCAATTTTATATCCCGTTGTTGCGTTTAATTCCTTTATAGTCCAAAGGGCCACAGTCAAAAGAGCTATACTTGCCAAAGTTTGATTTGCTCCTCCAAAGGCAGGCCATATGACTTTCCATGCTCCGCCCCATGCGAGCCATATTCCTATAGCTGCAGTTGGTAGGGATCCAATCCATTTACTTGTTATAAAATCATGAAACGATCCCTCTTTCATTGGTGCCCACAGTTCAGCCCATGTAAATCGTCCAAGTCTGTTGCAGGTGTCAAGCGTAGTCATAGCAAATGCCGCAACCCATAAACCGGCAAAAACTTCCATTCCATGAACAGGCAAACCTAAACCGGTATTTGCTGCCAGACCATACGATTTTGTAAATATTCCGACAGGTCCGCCGGCGAAATGTAGAGCACCTGTGTAATGAGCTCCGAAACTTGCTACGGATGATAACAGTGCATTTGCATGTTTGCCTAAAACAGTCAAACCGAATGCGGCTATCGAACCAACAACTATTGTTGAAAGAAAACCTTCTGTAAGCATTGCGCCTGCTCCAATCAATGATCCGCTTGATTCTTTGTCAAGCTGCTTGGAACTGGTACCCGATGAAACCAATGAGTGAAATCCTGATAATGATCCGCATGCAATTATGAGTGGAATAACCGGCCAAAACGGGCTTGGTTTGCCGGCAACAACAGCTGCGCTCCAAGTAGTAAATCCCGGTGTAAGAAGCTGTCCGCCTCCGGAAAAGCCAATAACCAGAAGAGATAGTCCGCCAACGGCAAGACCGAAGTATAATATATATGAATTCAAATAGTCTCTCGGCTGCATAAGAATCCAAACAGGCAGAGCGGCTGCTATAACAATATAGACTAGAACAGCTATCATCCATGTATGAAAAGATGCATGGATAGGATATACAAGACCGATCCAGATTGACAAGATTATTAGAATCAAGCCTATAACCGTAGCAAGAGCAAAATTAATTTTTGCTTTATAAGTCAACAAACCGAATATGATAGCGGCTACAATAAACAGAATGAAAGCTGTAGGAACCGCAGGTTCTTTAACGAATATTATACCCATTACAGCACCGAATGCCGCAACAATCAGTATCAGCGTTAGGAAAATAAACCAACTGAATAGATAACCGGTGCCTCTGTTGGTAAGCTCTCCGGCAATCCATGCGATCGATTTGCCTTTTTTTCTTACCGATGCCATCAATGAAAGATAATCATGCACCATTCCGATAAATACATTACCGAACCATATCCACAGAATAGCTGGAATCCAGCCCCATGCGAGTGCGATCGCAGGTCCGATAATAGGAGCGGCACCCGCTATTGAAGCAAAATGGTGACCAAATAAAACCCATTTGTTAGTCGGCACATAATCAATATTATCATTAAGAACTACTGCCGGAGTTTTTCTCGAATCATCAACCTTAACTAAATTCTTGGATATCTTTTTGCCGTAAATCCAATATGCGGCAAAATAGATAATCAAAGCCAAAATAATCAGAAATGCTGTATTCATACTCACCTCCTAAAATTAATATTTTTTTTCACGATTCTGTCTTGCAAATAATTTTATCTCAAAAAACCTGACTCCTTAAATCGATTCGGACACCCTCCTTAATCTTGATAATTAAAAAAACAGATTAGTTATGAAATTTTTGTTGTCAAGCCATAATAAACTTTTTATTAACTGTATATCCTTAAATCGCTTTAGCCATCAAGATCAGATATGGAAATTATCACTATTTAATGAGACTATAGCACAAAGCGCACATTCTATAATTTTATTGCTTTTCTGCAGACTTGATATATGATTGCCGAATGTTGCACAGAGAGTTGTATTTTATAGGTATAGTTTTGTTAGCGGGAGTTGCGTCACTTGGATTCTTTTGGGGAAGAAAGAAAAATCTAAGCTTAGCACGCAGAATTAGTAAAATTACCGAGGAATTTCTAAAACCGGTTGATCAAACTTATATATGGATTGGCGGAGAGATCGGTTATAAAGCAAGCTACATCCTTAAGGATAGTTTTACTAAGAAATGCCGCACTATGCTTAATCTTCTTCCAAGACAATCACCTTTCTGGATTCCGGTATCATTGCTTTTGACAAGATACGACAGATTTTTTATGAGTTATATATTAGAAAAGCAGCTTCCATGCGAAATGTATTTGCGTAAAAAGGGCACTTGGGGCTACGACAAAAAAAAATATGGAAATCCATTTAAAAAAAATAAGATTATCGTAAATGATATCACATATATAATACATAGAAAAGGTAACTGTTCCAAAGTGGATAAGGAAGTCGTAAAGTTCTTGAAACTCTTAAAACATAGTAGGTCGGTGAAAAGCTGCCGTATTTACAATGATGGCAAAAAAACCATAACCGAATTAATGGTTACGCCAAAAATAGATACTTTAGAATCATATTTGAAAAGTTTTTCTGAATTTTGTAAAAGTTTAAACTAATATTTTTCATTATAGTACTAAACATCAAGAGATTGAATTTCGAAGTATGGAATTTTAAGGGGGCGGCTATATCATGAAAGAAATAACTATTAGAACAAAACATCAACCTTGTGAACTATGCGGATGGGCGACGGTTTTTTTTACTGTAACAAAGGCGTTTAAACGGATTAAAGGTGTGGAAAACGTAGATGCATGTTATGAAGATTCGGCATGGACTATTCAATACGATGGCGATGACCAAACAAAAAAGCGCATTGATAAGGTAATTGATGATCTGGGATTCGCAGCACAGTAAACTTCAAGATTGTTTTATAAATGAATATCTAATCTTTTGAATAAATCCGCCTTGCATCTAATACTTTCTCTATGCGGAGAGATGCGTAAGGTCAGGTAATAATAATTGCGTGCAATTTTAGTGGAATATTGCCTGTATTTTTAATACTGTGGCTTGCACCGTTGCCGGTAATCATCACATCTCCCGATTTAACATATTTTTTTACACCGTTATCCATGACAACGCCCGTTCCTTCCAAAATCGTATAATATTCTGTTTCCAAATCGTGCCGGTGTTCTCCTACAGATGCGCCTGGCGGAAGGGTAACTTCCGAAAAGAGTCTGGCATTTTTCATAGATGCACCGTCAACAAAATGAACAAGAGTAATCGTTCCTTCTCCGCCCATCATTTTATCTCTTAGTTCAATCTTCATCTCTTTGCGACTAATAATCATAATCTATACCTCTCTATTTAAAATGATCGACCTTGCACTCTACACTACTATTGCGCTTATAAAGAGCATAGAGATAAAGCAAAACATCAGCAGGCGTTAGATTCCGCCGATATAGCTTAAGATATGCCGACAAGAATCTGCCGTGCATCTAATATCTTCTCTATACTGAGTCTGTGTTAGATGCGTAAGGTTGGTTAATTATAAGTAAAGCTTCGGAAATAGCAAGGGTCATCGGATTACATTATGTAGTGACCTTCATAATGCCCTTAGTGATTTTAAAAGGCGGACATTGCGATTTTATTCATCTAAAACAGTGCAGCTTTACGGCTTAGTTATAATAAAAAGTACTTGACAACTTAAAAAATTAGATATAAATTGAATGAATCTCCATTCATTAAAGTTAACTCACCGTTACAGGAAAATATAATTCTAATAAACAAAGAAAATAATACCGAGTAGGAGGATTAGATGATATTAGATTTATTAACAACTGAGGATAAAAACCTGGTAAAGAAAGTAAGAAATTTTGTTTCTGCAATTCCAAAACAACTTCTCCTGGACATGGATGAAGACAAGATCAAGTATCCTAAGGAATTTTTGCAGGAAGCAGGCAGAAGCGGTCTGCTCGGTTTACGTTTTGACCCAAAATGGGGCGGAAAGGGAGTATCCTGGAAATCCGAGCTTCTTGCCCTTGAGGAGATTGGAATATTGGGAACGGCATTAGGATGTTTATATGCACTTGTTTCAATTGTGGGTGAAGCTATAGATAAATTCGGCACAGAAGATCAAAAGGAAAAATATCTAAAACCTGTAATTGCAGGTCGCATGGGCGCTGCAGAAGGGCTTACTGAACCTCGCGGCGGATCTGATTTTTTCGGTGCTACAACTACAGCCAAAAGAGAAGGCGATGTATTCTATCTTACAGGTCAAAAACGTTTTGTTGTTGGTGCTGAGGGTGCAGATGTTATCTTGGTTTATGCTAAGGTAGATGGAATAAGTGATCCTAAGAGAGCAATGACGGCTTTTTTAGTTGAGAGAACTCCCGATGTTAAAGTAGAGCATCTGTACGGGCTTATGGGAACACGCGGAGGAGGCGCTGGAAGACTTGTTTTTAATAGAATGCCCGTTCCAGTCGAAAATGTACTTGGTGGTGAAGCAGGAATAGGAAATGGAACCCGAGTATTTTATCAAATGATGATTCCAGAACGATTGACTTCTGCCGGAGCAGCTGTCGGTATGGGCAGATCAGCGATTAAAATAGCAGCCGATTATGCAAACAAAAGAAAAGCATTTGGAAAAAAGATCAGATCGTATGAGGCGGTAAGTTTCAAAATAAGCAATAGCCTCACACTCTTAGATGCTTCAAGAGGCATAAACAGTATGGCAGCTTCGGCGGCAGATATGAATATATTGCCAGGAACAGTGAGAAGACTTGTTTCGGAAGCAAAAAAATTTTCAACTGATGCAGCCTGGAAAGTGGTTAATGATGCTATGCAGATTATGGGAGGCATAGGTTATACAAATATATACCCCATTGAGAGACTTCTGCGTGATACGCGCTTAATCACTATTTGGACGGGAACTAACGAAATTATGGATCTGGTTATACAGCACGAATTCTACAGAGAATTTCTATCTAATCCCGAACAAGGCAGAGATGTTGAGGAAGATGCCGCTGGTGCCGAATTTAGCGATGAAAAGGTTTACGATGATTAAAAAACGTCTATACAAAAATACGTTTTTGCATTGTGCGCCTTCTCATTTTGCTCAAGGCGGCATCTCTAACGAATAAAATGCCCTCAATGCGCATATTGCTGAAAAAATTAACACTTGAAAGAGCAAAAAAAAGGGGGAGCAAATGTCTTCAATAAAAGGTAAAACCGTTCTGATAACAGGCGGAGCGTCCGGTATCGGCAAATTAATGGGAGAAAAACTACTCAAGGCAGGCGCAAAACAACTTGTTATATGGGATATAAATAGAGAAAATCTTGATAAAGCAAGCTCTGAATTAAATGCGGGAGGATTTACCGTCTTTCCGCATATTATAGATATTTCAGATACCGACAAAGTAGTCGAATTGGCAAAAACGGTTAAGAAAGAGACAGGATCTGTTGATATATTAATAAACAATGCCGGGGTCGTAACAGGGAAAAGATTTGCGAATCTGTCTCATAAAGAAATAGATTTTACGATGAATGTCAACTCACTTGCAATGATGCATATAACACTTGAATTCCTTCCGGATATGATTGAAAAAGGAAACACTCACATAGTTAATATATCATCTGCTGCCGGCTATGTCGCAAATCCAAAAATGTCTGTCTATGCTGCAAGCAAATGGGCTGCGATTGGATGGTCCGAATCGCTTCGCATAGAGCTTGAAGAACTTCATAAAAATCTTCATGTTACAACCGTTACCCCATTTTATATAAATACCGGAATGTTTGAGGGGGTTAAGTCCAATTTATTTTTGCCAATATTGGATTCCGATAAGATAACCGATGTCATTATTGAAGCAATCAAAAACAACAAACTGTTCGTCAGAGAGCCGCTGCTTGTAAAAATGGTGCCGTTAGTTAAAGGAATTCTTACGACTCGCGTCTTTGACTGGTTTGCAGGAAGAGTGTTAGGTATTTATAAAGGTATGGATAACTTTGTGGGGCATAAGGGCAAAAATCATGGAAAAGATTAACGAAATATTTGAAAATCAGAGGCAATTTTTTCTAAAAGATAAAACGAGAGAGATAAATTTTAGAAAAAAACAGCTTATCAAACTATTGAATCTGTTAAAAAAGAATGAAGATAAACTCTATGAAGCAATTTATGCCGATTTTCGGAAATCATCATTTGAGACATACGCCACAGAATTGGCATTGATCTATCATGAAATAAAGCTTGCTATAAAAAAACTGAAAAAATGGACGAAAATTAGACGCGTAAGAACAAATCTGGCAAATCTGCCTGCAAAAAGTTATATAATGGCTGAGCCTTATGGAAATTCCCTGATCATAGGAGCATGGAACTACCCTTATCTACTTTCTCTGCATCCTGTTGTATCGGCAATTGCTGCCGGCAACACGGTAATTCTAAAACCAAGCGAACTGTCTAAAAATAGCTCAAAAATCATGGCTGAACTAATCAACGACAGCTTCGATAAGGAATTTTTCTTTGTTCAGGAAGGTGATGCGGAAACAGCCGGTGCACTGCTCAATCTCCCGTTTGACAAACTGTTTTTTACCGGTGGAACTGCCGTGGGAAAGATTGTTATGAGATCGGCCGCAGAACATCTATCTTCAGTTACACTCGAACTTGGAGGAAAAAGTCCGGCAATTATTATGAGAGATGCAAATCTGAAGATGGCGGCAAAAAGAATAGCATGGGCAAAATTTTTGAATGCGGGACAAACATGCATAGCCCCCGATTATCTATTGGTTCACAAAGATATCAAAGAAGCACTGCTGAACCAAATTGTCAAAAACATAATCGAAAATCAAGGTAAAAATCCAAAAGAAAGTGATGCTTATATAAGAATTATCAATCAAAAACATTTCAAAAGAATAGTTTCTTTGATTGATACGAAAAAACTGTTTTACGGCGGCATTACAGATGAAGAAGAGAATTACATCTCTCCGACAATCTTAAACAATGTTTCATTCGACGACAAGGTTATGCAGGAAGAAATTTTTGGTCCCATTTTGCCTGTAATTGAGTTTGAGGATCTCAATCGTATAATTGAGATTATTAGAAAAAAACCGAAACCGCTGGCATTATATCTTTTTACCGGCAGCGGCAAACTAAGAAATGAGGCACTAAGACGAATATCTTTCGGCGGCGGTTCAGTCAATGATGCGGTTGCATATATATCAAATTCCAATCTCCCTTTTGGAGGAATAGGCAGCAGCGGCGTTGGGGCATATCATGGAAAATACGGTTTTGATGCCTTTACCCACTACAAAGGCATACTTTTTAAGGCAAACTGGTTTGAACCGTTCATTAAATATCCGCCATACTCGAATTTTAAAAAGAGGCTGATTGGCCTATTTTTGGAATAAAAAGAGAATAAATTCAGATGTCGATTTTTGAAGAAGCAAGGTATGGCAGGGTTATTTACGCAAAGTTAGGCATATCATCCGTAATAAATGCATCGGTATATCTATTTTTTATCAATAATACAATCATTGATTCGGCACAAAATAATCAAAGGAGACGGATAGAATTTCTTGCAGAAAAACAGAAAACAAAATATTGTCTGCTGACGCA
Source organism: uncultured Campylobacterales bacterium (assembly GCA_964487285.1). Lineage (GTDB taxonomy): Bacteria > Campylobacterota_A > Desulfurellia > JAADFJ01 > JAADFJ01 > CAZAPZ01. The sequence continues at coordinate 9,176 of CAZAPZ010000056.1, forward strand.
CTACCATGAAGATCATTCCGGTAATGCCGGGCTGCTTCAAAAGACAAAAAATATAACAGTTTTTGCTCACAAAAATTCAGTAAGCTATTTGAAAGACGGCTATAGATTATTGCCTTATGAACGGTTTATTTGGGGAACGCCTAAACTATTTACGCCAAATTATATCTATGGTCAATTTCTAAATATTGATAAATTAAAGTTTCAGATAATTGATACGCCGGGACACTCAAGCGATTCAGTATGTATTTTAGAACTAAACAACGGATGGATTTTTACGGGTGATCTAATTATTTCAGCAAAGCCGAAATATTTAAGAAAAGGTGAAAATTTTAATCTACAGATAAAAAGTCTCAAAAAATTGCTCAAATTAGATTTCGAGACAATCTTCTGCGCTCACAAGGGCGTTATATCGGAAAATCCTTACGAGCTCATTAAAAGCAAAATAGAATATATGGAAACATTGAGATATAATATAATCAAACTATATAAAAGCGGCTATTCCGCAAAACAGATCAGAAATAGGCTGCTGGGAAAGGATAACATGATGGCGGCTGTCACATTTTATGATTTTTCCAAATTAAATATGGTGAAAGAGATAATAAGAGAAAATATCTAAAATTTCTTAATAAAGAAGCCATAAATCAGCTTGGCTTTATAAAGAGCTGTATAAGGTACAATAAATTGATCCACAAGGGCCAGAAAAGATGATTCGCCCCTGAGATAAATTTCTTCCAAAATGGAGATAATAGATTTTATCATTTTAGGAAGGAGGAACAGGAGGTTGAAAAACATGTACGATGTCAAAGAAATACAACGCTTATATGAGAAATACGGATCAATGAGACGTGTTGCACGTGAGATGAAGATATCTC
>CAZAPZ010000057.1:0-9977 GCA_964487285.1 uncultured Campylobacterales bacterium
AATCAAAAGGCAATGTAGTTGATCCGGGCAAGCTTATAAGCAAATTCGGAGCAGATACGGCGAGACTTTTTTCACTTTTTGCAGCACCGCCTGAAAAGGATCTGTATTGGAGTGATGATGGTGTTGCAGGATCATATCGATTTCTAAATAGGGTATGGAATCTGCTATTACCTTTTACAAATGAAATTCATCTTCAAAAGACTGCAGGCGGAGTTATATACGATGAACTTTCACATGGCTCGAAAAAATTTCTCTCATTTGTGAATCGGACTATCAAAAAAGTAACCGAGAACATGGAACATCACCATTTTAATACCGCTATTAGCAAACTTATGGAATTGACCAACGAATTTAATCAATATGAGATTAAAGACAAAAACGATCGTATAATTGCAGGTTTTGCAGCGTCTGCTCTTATAAAGATGCTAACTCCTATGGTACCTCATTTTTGTGAAGAGATGTGGGAAAAATTTTCAGAGAACAAATTTGTTTCTAAAGCAGACTGGCCGAATTACAATAAAGATCAGATATTTATTGATCAAGTTAACATAGCTGTCACAATAAACGGAAAATTGCGAGACGAGATTCAGGTGAGTCCAGACTTGGAGGAAGAAAAGATTAAACTTCTTGCCGCCGAATCTCAGAAAGTGCTACGGTTTCTCAATGGAAAACCTATAAAGAGAATAATTGTTATAAAAAATAAAGTTGTTAATTTGGTAGCATGAAGAGACTTTTAATTTTCAGTTTTTTGCTTCTTTCGGGATGCGGCTATTCGTTTCTTGCCGAAGTAAATACATTGCCGGTAAAAACCGTGTATGTGAAAACATTTGAAAATATCAGTAATGTTGCTAACGCCGGACAGCTAATGACATCTGCCATAACAAGTAACTTAATTACAAACAAAAGACTAAGATTGGCTAATATTGGCAAAGCCGAATCCATATTGAGCGGTAAAATTAACAGCATTAACAACAGTCATATTGCATATGATAAGAATGGAAAGTCCACAAGAGACAGGGTAATAATTTCGGTTTCATTTAAATTAAAAAAAGACGGAAAGCAGATAAGAGGAAAAAATGATATGATAGAATTTGAAGATTATGATTCCAACGGTTCACCATCGGTCGTTAATAATAATAAGCAAGGTGCAATAAAAAAAGGTATCGCCAAAATGGCCGGTGATATTATTGACATACTTTTTCTGAATTTTTAAAAATCAATGGGAATTTATCATACACTACAAACAATTATTATATCAGCTATTCCTATCCTTATTGCTGTTATTGCTCACGAAGTTGCGCATGGATATGTTGCTTATAGATTTGGAGATCCTACAGCTAAGTTAGCCGGAAGACTTACAGCTAATCCGTTGCCTCACATTGATCCGATCGGAACGATTGCAGTACCGTTACTTCTTATTCTTTTTGGATCGCCTGTTCTTTTCGGATGGGCTAAACCAGTGCCTATTAATCCATCGTATCTTAGGGGGAAAAGGGCGCTTTTGTTTGTTTCTGCCGCCGGAGTTGTAATGAATTTGTTTCTTGCTGTTATTTCAGCTGTGCTTATAAGACTTACAATTTTTCTTCCAACTTTTATTGCCGCTCCTTTAGGCTCAATGCTATACTACAGCGTAGCTATTAATCTTATGCTGATGATATTTAATTTGATACCTATACCCCCGCTTGACGGAGGACATATGTTAGAGGAAGTTCTTCCGATAGAATCTAAGATTGCCCTTATGAGACTTGAGCCGTATGGCATGATTATTATAGCTGTTCTTTTATTCAGCGGAATTTTAAACAGCTTCATATTTTCAACGCTGACATCTTTAATAAATATTTTAATAGGCTAATAAAAAGGTGTTAAGTTAAGAAATGAAGACTGTGCGGCGGAGATGATATATTCTTGTTTTTTACTTTACTTGATACATAACACATAAAAGAGGCGAAATGAAAAATATTTTAAGCGGAATGAGACCTACTGGAAAGCTGCATCTCGGCAATCTTTACGGAGCTCTTTCAAACTGGATTAAACTTTCTAACGAAGGTAACAGATGTTATTTTTTTGTTGCCGATCTCCATGCCCTTACTACAGGATTATCTAAAAGCAGTAATATAGCGAAAAGCAGTGTTGAAATGGTGAGAGATTGGATTGCATTTGGCCTTGATCCTAAAAAGGCAACATTTTTTATTCAATCGGAGATACCTGCTCATTCCGAATTGACCGTTTTGCTTTCTATGCTAACACCGTTAGGCTGGCTTCAGAGAAATCCTACATACAAAGAGCAGATTGCCAATCTAAAGGATAAAGACGCAAACAATTTTGGATTTCTCGGCTATCCGGTTCTTATGTCAAGTGATATTCTGCTTTATGATGCCGATTATGTCCCTGTAGGAAACGATCAGTTGCCTCATTTAGAGATAACAAGATGGATTGCGCGTAAGTTCAATAATCTTTATAAAAAGAAGATATTAACGGAACCGCAGCCTCTTCTGTCATCGATGCCTAAAATTCTCGGAACCGATGGAAGAAAGATGAGCAAATCTTACAATAATGCGATCTACCTTTCGGATAATCCAGAAGAAACGGCTAAAAAAATAATGAAAAGTTTTACCGATCCTCAAAGAAAAAGACGTACCGATCCAGGAAGACCTGAAATATGTCCCATATTTGCTCTGCATAAACTATTTACCGAAACTTCTCGGCAGAATGATATTATTAGCTCTTGTAAAAGTGCTGCAATCGGCTGCGTTGAGTGTAAAAAAATATTGGTAGAGCATATTAATGACAAACTTTCTCCTTATAGAAAGAAGAGAGCTGAGATAACAGATTCGGATATATTTGATATGTTGAAAAAAGGAACAAACGAGGCAAGTGAAAAAGCCGGTCAAACTTTAGATAGAGTTAAAAAGGAAATTTTTGGCAAAAGCTCTTGTCTTTATTGAAGATTGGCGGTGAAAGCTTATTATTTATATAAATTATAAAATGTAGTATTATCAGGTTTGATATACTATGTTATAAAAGGAGAAATCTATGAAAGATAAGGTATTAGCAGCATTGAAAAATGTGATTTATCCGGGATTTTCAAGAGATATTATATCTTTTGGTATTATAAAGAATGTTGAAGTAAGAGCTGGAGTTGCGATAATTGAAGTTGATATAAAAACAGATAACCAGCAGACGATTGAAGCTTTGCGCAAGAGCATTCCTGCTGCTGCGCAATCTGTAGATGGAATAATAGATGTTGACCTAAAATTGTCCGTTCATTCTACGAAGGAAAAAGATGAACCTGTAAATAAAAATCTTGCTCCTACGATAAAGCATATTATTGCGACTACAAGCGGCAAAGGAGGCGTTGGGAAATCTACCATAAGCACAAACATTGCTATTGAATTAGGGAAAAAATATAAGGTAGGATTGTTGGATGCGGATATCTATGGTCCTAATATACCCACAATGCTTGGAATTGAAGGCAGGCCTGTCGGCGTTAATGAAAACAAAAAAATTGAACCCATTGAGGTGTATAATATTAAGGTTGTATCAATAGGAAATATGGTGCCTCCGGGAAAAGCTATAATATGGAGAGGATCATTGATACACAAGGCAATACAGCAGCTTTTAGGCGATGTTGAATGGGGAGATTTGGACTATTTAATCGTTGATCTTCCACCAGGAACAGGCGACGCTCAACTTACTCTCACGCAATCGGTTCCTATTTCTACATCAATAATAGTCACAACCCCTCAGACCGTGGCAATGAGTGATGCGGAAAAAGCAATAGATATGTTCCAGTCGCTCAAGGTTCCTATATCGGGTGTTATCGAAAATATGAGTTATTTTATTTGTCCCCATTGCGGTGAAAAAAGCTATATTTTCTCAGAAGGCGGAGGCAAAATGTTGTCAAAGAAATTTAACATACCGTTTTTAGGTGATGTTCCCATTAATCTGTCCATAAGAAAAGGGGGCGATACCGGCAAACCTGTGGCTGCAGCCGATAATAACACGATATTTAGTACAATTGCTGAAAAACTGTATTATTAGGAGGAATATATGGGTGGTATATTTAGCATATTTACGAAATCACCATTTACTTCACTTCGCAAAATGATGGATAAGGTGATTGAATGCGTTAATGTGGTTGGTCCCATTTCCGACGCATTTATAGCCGAAGATTACGATCTACTTACCAAGGAAGCGGAACGATGCAGCAATCTTGAATATGAAGCTGATAAAATAAAAGATGACATAAGGATTAATATGCCAAGCAGCCTTCTTATGCCTGTTGCAAGAGAAGATGTGCTTCATATACTCTCGGCTCAAGATTCCATAGCGGATGTTGCAGAAGATATAGGTGTGTTAATGAGCATAAAACGGTTTTCCATAACCGATGGCATAAAGACAAAACTTAAGGAACTTGAAGAAAACAGTATTGAAGTTGTGAAAAAAGCTGCATTGATAATAGAAAAACTTGATGATTTAAGAGAATCGTCTTTTGGTGGGCCGGTTGTTGAAGAGGTTGAAAAACTTTTGTTTGATGTGAACAGACAGGAGCATAAAACCGACGGTTTGCAGCTTGAGCTTACAAAGTTGGTGGTAACTGAAGAAGATAGTTTCAGTAAGGCCGAATTAATACTTTTATTGAAAATAGTTGAAACCTTGGGTGGATTGGCAAATGCAGCCGAGAAGATGTGCAATAGGATCAAACTAATTCTCGCAAGATGATATCAACAGACGCAATTCTTCTAATTCTTGCTTCTGTTGTCGGATTGTATATGGCATGGAATATTGGCGCTAACGATGTTGCAAATGCCATGGGGACATCGGTTGGATCACATTCGCTGACATTTAAACAGGCTATTATCATAGCCGGGATTTTTGAATTTCTCGGAGCTGTTCTTGCAGGTAATCATGTAGCAGCAACAATAGGCAAAGGTGTGGTCAATCCTTTGATATTCAGCTTAAATCCAAACGATTATATTTTTGGAATGCTGTCCAGTTTACTGGCTGCCGGAATATGGCTTAATATATGTACAAAAATAGGATGGCCTGTTTCAACAACGCAATCAATTGTGGGAGCTGTTGTTGGTTTCGGCATTATCTCAAAGGGTTTCGCAGCTATACATTGGTCTGTAATAATCAAGATTGTAGCGAGTTGGATTATTTCACCTATTATGGGCGGTGCCATCTCATTTTTAGTTTTTTCATTCATATTGAAAAAGATTTTAAGAAGTAAATTTCCTGTTGCAGCAACTAAGCGTTATATGCCGATCATAAGCTTTTATCTTATTTTTTTGCTTTCCATGTCAGTTATTTATAAAGGATTAAAAAATATTCATCTTGATCTGCCGTTTTACAATGCTTTTATCATATCAACGCTGCTTGGTATAGTTGCTTTCGTAGTTTCATCTGTATTGTTATCAACAATAAAATCAGATATGACAAAAAAACCTTGGCGAAGATTGCCTGCTGTAGAAAGAATTTTTAGATATTTTCAAATTATCACTGCTTCATATATGGCATTTGCACATGGTTCAAATGATGTAGCAAATGCAGTAGGGCCGCTTGTTGGAATGATGGATGCAATTAAATCTCACTCCGTAGCAATCGGATCGCCGGTGAGCATATGGATTCTTGCATTCGGCGGTATAGGTATTGTAGTGGGATTGGCTACATACGGATACAAGGTGATTATAACAGTTGGAAAAAAACTAACAGAATTAACGCCGTCACGAGGATTTTCTGCTGAGATTGGTGCAGCTACAACAATACTTGTGGCTTCTAAAATAGGTCTCCCTATTTCAACAACTCATGTTGTGGTCGGGTCAATTCTTGGAGTTGGGTTGGCAAGAGGAATAGGAGCCATCAACCTTTCCATTCTTAAAAATATTTTTTATGCGTGGTTTCTTACGGTTCCGGCTTCAATGCTGCTTTCCGCTTTGATATACAACCTATTCGGTTTCATTAGGTGAAAGCATCAATAGACATAGGAACAAATACAGTCAGGCTTCTAATTGTAACCGATAATTTAGATGTTATAGAAAAAATATCAAAAATCGGACGACTCGGAGAAGGGGAAAAATGTCATTTATGCAGCGGTGCAATAGATAGAGTTACAAAGATTTTACAATATTTCGGCGATGATATCTGTTATACAAAGTATGGAATTTTGCCTTCGGAAATAAAAGCCGTAGCGACAAGCGCAGTACGTGAAGCTGATAATAAAAATCAGTTTGTGGCAGCCGTTCATAAAAAAGCAGGAATCAAAGTCAATGTTATAACAGGTATTACCGAAGGCATTTTGACCGCATCCGGAGTTATGATGAGAATTAACCCGATGCGTCCTATTCTGATTGTAGATATAGGCGGAGGCAGCACCGAATTTATAACAATCAATAAAGAGAAGCCGGCAACTTTATCCATACCGATAGGGGCATTAAAAATAAGAGAGAAGTTTTTATCCGACCCACCGGATGATATGGAATTAATAAAGGCAAAAAAATGGATCAACGGCAATATATCAGACGAACTTTGCAGTGATCACCCTTCCACATTGATTGCTACCGCAGGAACACCTACAACATTGGCAGCAATGATGCTTGGGCTTAACATATACGATTCTTTAAAAGTAAACGGATATAGAATGAAACTGAGATCTGTAACGGAAATAATAAAAAGACTTAGCAATCTGAATAGTGCTGCTATTCTTGAACAATATCCCGTTGTCCAAAAAGGGAGAGAAGATCTTCTTGTTGCCGGAGCACTAATTCTCGCTGAAATTATGAAACGATGCAAAGATGAATTAATTGTTAGCGATGAAGGACTGCTCGAAGGAATTATTCTTAGCGGAAGTGCAGGGGAAGTGTTAAATATAGATTCCTCTTTTCTTTATCAACACGCAAAGCTTTCTCAAGTTGAGCCTATTGCTATTTCATAACGGAACGAAAAAAGAGATAGCAAAAGAGTTTCGGAGATTATCATTTCCTATGATCTCCGAAATGTTTTTTCAGAATCTTTTCAATCTCGTTGATACATTTTTTGTATCAAAAATAGGTTATGCAGCAATTGCTGCGGTTACAAGCTCGGCAATTCTGCTTATGCTTTTTATGGCAATGGCTTTTGGTATATCAGCTGCGTCAGGAAGCTTCATCGCAATAGAAAAGGGCAGAGGGAAAAACGGTAAAATTCCACATATTCTTTATGATGCCTTAGTTTTATCTATACCCATTTCGTTAGTGATTCTACTGTTTTCCGGAACACTTTCCGAATCTTTGCCATCTGTCCTTGGACTAAAGGGAAGCAGTTATAACCTTGCGGTAAGTTATCTTTTAATAACTTTTTACGGAATGCCTCTTTTTTTTGTTCTACCGATAGTAAACTCAGCTTTAAGAAGCATAGGCAAACCCGCTCAAGCGCTTAAAGTGGTGGTGGTGGCAAATATAATTAACATCATATTAGATCCTATATTGATATTCGGATTAGGCATTATATCACCTCTTGGAGTGAAAGGCGCTGCAATAAGTACGGTTATTTCACGTTTGTGCGGAGTAATGCTGCAAATTTATTTTCTTAAAAAGTCATCCGTATTTAACATATCTTTTGAAAAATATATAGCTTTGGCAACGCATTTTGTATTACCTATAATAAAAAAAGCTATACCTGCGGCAATGCATTTGACATGGAGAATTCTCAGCATGCTTGTGATTGTTAGGATAGTCAGCATCTTCGGTTCAAAGCCACTTGCTGCTTTCGGAATAGTAATAAGAAGCTTTCAAGTCATACTATTTCCAACATTCGGATTAGGTAACGCAGCATTTGTTATGGTAGGTTATAGTATAGGGGCGAAGCGATTTGATCTTTTAAAAAAATCAGTATCCGTAGCTTTAACTTATACCGTTGAATTTATTCTCGTCGTATCAGTCATATATTTTGTATTTTCAAGTCAGATTATAGGAATTTTTTCATCTGATAAGGAAATTATAGCATACGGATCGTTTTTTATGAAACTTCAGGCTATTAGCTATCCGGCAGTAGGGGTTACGGTCATATTTTCAAGAGTTTTTATGGGTGTGGGAGATACTCTCACGCCAAGCATAGTGAATCTTGTCAATCTATTCTTTCTTATGATACCATTGGCATACCTGTTTTCCGTTAGTTTGGGTTACGGTACATTCGGCGTTTGGACAGCTCTGCCCTTGTCAAACATAACAGGCTGCATAATATTTTTGATACTTTATAAACTTAATTTAAAAAAATGGAAGCTGTTATGAAGTGCGATAGCAAGATTGTCTATTTATTTACAAATAAAAGATTTAAATACCGCGTGCCTTATGGACAGTCTTCTGCGGCAGAAATAATAAAGGCTGCAAAATTAAGCCGATTAGCTGATAAAATAAAATTATGTTATCGTCCAAGGCAGGTTCACGGCAAACAGATTGTTGTTGTTACAAAAAAAACGGAAGTTATTGAAGCTGATGCGGTTATAACCAATGAGATCGGACTGTTTCTTTCAATTGCTGCTGCCGATTGCGTGCCTATTTTAATGTATGACAATAAAAAAAAGGTAATAGCGGCAGTGCACTCAGGTTGGCGAGGTACGGATAAAGAGATTGCAAAATTTTGTGTACAAGATCTTGTCGAAAAATTTGATGTCAATCGTAGAGATCTGCAAATTCGGATAGGGCCGTCGATTAGAGAGTGCTGCTATGAAGTCTCTTTTGATGTCGCAGACAGGTTCAAGAAGTATGATTATTTAACAAAAAACGGTAAACCATATATTGATTTAGCATCAATAAATAGGCAAATATTGATAAATTGCGGTGTCAATAAAAATAATATTCATATAAGTAAATATTGCACAGGTTGTAGAGATGATTTTTTGTACTCATGGCGCAAAAGGAAAGAGACGGGAAGAATGTTTGCAATTATAGGACTTACCTGATAAAAATCGTGATATATGAATGATTATTTTGTTTTTTTACTACTAATTTTTACCGCAATGATTTGGGGTATAGGATTCCCCATTTCGAAACTGGGAATAGAATATATTCCGCCATTTACATTTGCATTTCTTCGTTTCCTGATAACATCAATACTGTTTTCTGTAATAATCGCACTAAAATATAGACACATTCTGAAAGATATTAAGGAAAACTTTTTTATACTATCACTTATGGCTTTAAGCGGATACACAGCATACAATTTTTTTTATCTTTACTCGCTAAAAATGACATTAGTATCAAATTCCGCTCTTATAGTAGCATTTAATCCTGTGCTGACCACTTTGATAGCCGCACTTGTACTGAAAGAAAAGATCAACTCTGCGATGATTGCCGGAGTCATAATTTCGCTTCTCGGGGTAATATTTATAATCTCTCACGGTTCTTTAGAAATGGTAGAAAAATTGGAATTTAATACAGGGGATCTTTTCATGATTGTGGCCACCTTTCTTTGGGCTGTTTATTCCGTTGCCGGTAAAATAGCGATGAGAAAGCTGCCATTTATAGAAGTCACTGCTATTTCTACAATTTTAGGAACAATATATCTTCTCCCTTTTGCTCTGTTTGAAAGCGGTAACAAGAATTTGCTGTCATATCCTCTCTCCGCTTGGGCGTCAGTTTTGTACATGTCTATATTTGCCACATTCTTTGCTTTTAGTGTATGGTATAAAGGAATAGAGCGGTTTGGAGCGGCTAAAACAAGTATATTTGTCAACCTGGTTCCTGTGTTCGGTGCTGCAGCATCTTTTATATTCCTTCATGAAAAGATAGTACCTAGCGCAATAATAGGAGGACTGCTCGTTATTGTAGGAGTTCTTATAACAAGCAGGGCAAGATAGCGGGATGAGACTTATTATTCTCTTATTAAACGGGTTCCTCCGACATTATTGCGGCAAATTAGCATAGCTTATGATCCGATGAGATATAGATGATAAAGAATTATACAGGCAGATACTTGGAGCTGCAGCTCCATGGAAAATT
>CAZAPZ010000058.1:0-9969 GCA_964487285.1 uncultured Campylobacterales bacterium
CCCTCTCCGCCATTGCCTTTTTAGAGTTTGGAGGAGTGGCCGAGTGGCTGAAGGCGGCGGTCTTGAAAACCGTTATAGGGTCATCTCTATCGTGGGTTCGAATCCTACCTCCTCCGCCATTTTTGTATGCGTGTCGCCGGTTATAGGTTATACGGCGAATATCAACTGATTAGCGTTCCTTTTGTTATCAGAGCATACGCATTATGAGTATGTATGCTCTCCATATTCTCAACTTCAACTTTGAATGCGGATATTCGGATGTCCGCATCTAACAATTTTGCCGTATCTCGAACAACATCTTCTACGAACATAGGTTTGTTATATGCTGCTTCGGTTACATATTTTTCATCAGGCCTTTTAAGTAGAGACCATATTGGGCAGCTTGCAGATTTCTCGGCTATTGCAACGATATCTTCAATCCAGATAAAATTAGAAAGTGTTGCCCTTATCTTGATAAAACTTCTTTGGTTGTGTGCACCGATTTCGCTTATGACTTTAGAACATGGACATAATGTCGTTACCGGCACCTTGACTTGGATATCCATCTTTGTGTTTAAACCGCTTTTTGCAAATATGGCACAATCATAACTCATCAACGACTCTTGCTTAGTAATAGGAGCATATTTTTCAAGAAAATATGGGAAAAACAGTTCTATATACGCCTCTTTGGCGCGGAGTTTTGTTTTTACTTTTTGAAGTATTTCCATAATTTTCTTATGATTTATGTTATTATGGCTTTCATTTAAGATCTCTATAAAACGACTCATATGAGTTCCTTTAAATAGTTCTGGAAGTGATACATACATATTAATTAATGCAACCGAATGTTGAAGATTGTTTGTTTTATCAAGTAAAGTTATGGGATATCGTATGTTTCTTATGCCTACCTGATTTATTTTTATATTTCTTTCATCCATGCTATTTTGTATATCTTCCATTTATCCTCTTTGTTGTACTATATGTTCAAGCAAGAGCCTTTTATATATTAACCTTGATGATGATTCAGCCGTGCTTGTTATTTTGATAGCTTCGTCCATATTATCCTGCCATACAAATAAGCCATGATTTTTTAAAATAACTATGCCGCTATCACCGCCTATTTGCGTCCTGTCTTGCACAATATTTATACCGTTTGGAAAATAGAACTTACCCTCATAATCAAACGGTTTTATATGCATATAGAAGTATGACAAAACCGTTGCATATACCGGATGAGAATGAATGATAGCATTGCAGGAAGTTAGATTTGTGTATATAAATTTATGTATATCCGACTCAGATGATGCAGCCTGCGGTATTTTTTCGGACATATCTACCGGACAGATATCGCTTTTATCCAAAAAACCAAGCATAGTGCCGGTTTTTGTTATGATAAATCCATTTCCACTGCGTTTTGATATATTTCCACTATGGGAATCATTTAATTTTAATTGCCATAAAATTTGTCCCGCTTTTATTATCTCGTTCATTTTCAGATAAAAACTATGGCAGATCTAATGAAAAAATAGATTGCTATGAGGATGAGAAAAACACCCAAGAAAGCATTAAGCTTTTGCTCGAATCTCTTTGATAGCAGTTTGCCGATTCGTTTAAAAGCCAATGCCAGTATAGATAGATAAGATGCAATACCTGCTGCACCTGACAATAAATATATGATTGTGGTGGTTGTGGTAAAATGCGAAATGATACCGGTGCTTCTTAAAAACTCTGCTCCAATCAGCCACCATAGCATCATGGTAGGATTTATAACAGCAAGAGAAAAACCAACAAACAAAGATATGCGATCATTGGAGATAAGCAATTCGCGTTTTTTTATATCCTTACCTTTTCGTTTTCTTAATGTTAGGATTCCTAAAACAAGTAGTATGACCGAGCCTGCAAACCAAAAGATTGCCATAACCTTTTTATCTTGTAGGAATGGAGCCATGCCGAACATTGCTATAAAGCCATACATAAGGTCCGAACTGGCAGATCCTACAACTATCAATAAAGCCTGACGAATATAACCGTTCATCGAGCGTTTAACTATTTCTATCTGGGTGGCACCTATAGGCATAGCTACAAAAAAGCCGACTATATAGACGATTATTATTAGCAGTAACATGTTAAGCATGATATAATTCTATTTATAAAAGGATATCATTAATTAAACGGTTGGTTGGTGACAACTATTAGTTTCATAAAAAGTAACTCAAGCGCATTGCCTATTTCCAGTTTTAAAATCTTGATTTTTTCAAAAATAATTTTCTTTATATTTGTATATTTTCCGTACACTTTCTTTCCTTCCTCATTACCTGTTCTTTTATAACGCATTTATCTTGCTTCTTAAATATAATAAAATAGTGTCTTTAAATTCAACATCCCTAATCAACCGGCGTTCTAAATTTTAGATTATGGCGGAGGAAGTAGGATTCGAACCCACGGAAGAGAATACTCCCTTCAACTGATTTCGAGTCAGCCGCCTTCAACCACTCAGCCATTCCTCCATACAGCTTTTATACACTGGTTTTCAATTTCTGCAAGGTTATTTGAAATAATGAATTACTATAAAACAATTCAATTTCTTGACACTGAAAATTTATAATGTAACATAAAGTTATTAAATATAAAGACAATAAAGGGGGTGATGCGTTAACAAGAGTATTGGTCATTTGAAAAATTTTTTATGAAAGGGGGAAATATGACACGAATTTTTAAAATAGGCTTATTTTTTACAATAACGTCAATAATCATGTTATCTATGCTTGCCGCTAATGGATACAGCAAAAAGAGTACTTATGTTTTAGGTGCAGATTTTTCAATTAGCGGGCGTGCTTCATTCCTTGGTGATCCCGAAGCAAAGACGGTTCGACTTCTAGTCAGCGAGATTAACGCAAAAGGTGGAATAAACGGACATCAGCTGAAGGTCATCATATATGATGATGAAGGCAATGCAACGAAAGCAAGACTGAATTTTGAGCGTCTAATAAAACAAGACCATGTACTTGCTTTATTAGGACCTTCACTTTCAGGCATATCTTTTGCTGTGATTGATCTTGCAAAGCGTTACAAGACCCCACTTGTTTCATGTGCATCAAGTGATAGAATAATTATAAATCCAAGGACCGGAAAAACCAGAAAATGGGTATTTAAGACCCCGCAGTCCAACGCACTGGCAGCAAAAAAAATATTCGGATTTATGAAAAAGAGAGGAATAAAGAGGATTGCAATTACCACCATAACAACAGGTTTTGGTGCAAGTGGAAGAAAAGCGCTTATAAAGTACGCTCCACAATACGGTATAAAAATCGTTGCCGATGAAAAGTATGGTCCCAAAGATACCGACATGAGCGTTCAGCTTACAAAAATTAAAGGAACAAATGCTCAAGCTATTGTCAATTGGTCTATAGGTCCATCACAGGTTATTGTGACAAGACAATGGAAACAACTCGGACTTTCAAAACATATGCTGCTCTTTCAGAGTCATGGATTTGGAGACAGAAGAAATATAAAACTTTCAGGAGGAGCTGCCGAGGGTGTTTACCTGCCGCTTGGAAAAGTCAATATAGGAAGAATATTGCCTGCAAGTGATCCTCAAAAAAAGCCGATAATGGCATATATCAGAAGTTATGAAAAACGATATCATAAACCGATCTCATCATTCGGCGGGCATGCCTACGATGCATTGATGCTGGTTGTGCATGCGCTTAAGGCTGTAGGTCCAAACAGAGCAAAGATAAGAAGCTATATTGAACATACAAAGAACTATGTTGGAATGCATGGGATTTTCAATTTTTCACCAACAGACCACAACGGTCTAACAGAAGCAGCATTTGTAATGGTTGTAGTTAAAAACGGCGATTGGGCGATTGCGAAATAAAACTTGGGCGGGGAGTTATCCCCGTCTCTGCTTTCAAAGTATATAAAAAAACATAACATTTATGGATAGTATGGGTTTTAGCAGTCAGCTATTGCAGTATATAATCACAGGAATAACTGTTGGATCCGTATATGGTCTTGTGGCGCTTGGATTTAATATAATCTATAATTCAACCGAAATAATAAATCTTGCACAAGGTGATTTTGTTATGCTGGGAGGCATGTCAAGCGTCTTTTTTTTGACGGTTCTTCATTTTCCGCTGGCAATAAGTGTAGTCTTGGCTATTCTTTTTGCTTTTATCGTAGGTGCGCTGCTTGAAAGAATCACTATCTGGCCGCTAAAAAATGCAAATCAGGTTACTCTTATTTTGATAACACTGGCAATTTCAATGATACTTGAGGGTACTGTAGTGCTGATTATGGGCAGAAATTCCTATAGTATGCCATATTTTACCGGCAGTCATACCATATTTTTATTTGGAGCTGCGATATTTCCTCAATATATATGGGTTATAGGTATTTCAGCTGTAACAGTAATATCAATGAACTATTTTTTTAATAAAACAGTAACCGGAAAGGCAATGAAAGCATGTTCTGATAATCCGACTTCGGCGTCTTTAATGGGAATTCCTGTTAAAAGAATGATTCTTCTCTCATTCGCAATAAGTGCTTTAATAGGTGCAATCGCCGGAGCAGCCATTACTCCATCGCTTCTTATGGAATATGATAGGGGACCTATGCTTACAATTAAGGGATTTGCAGCTGCAATAATCGGCGGCCTTGGAAGCTTTGGCGGAGCCATCATAGGGGGCCTTATTCTCGGTATCTCCGAGTCACTGTTTGCCGGACTTATAAGCAGCGGATATAAAGATGCCGCATCACTGGCAATATTGCTTTTGATTCTGTTTATCAAACCGAGCGGAATTTTTGGAAAGAAATGAAGATAGAAAAAATAGCAATAGCTGTTGTGATGATCCTTCTGGCTGTCTTTCCGGTAATAGCGGCATCAAATAGCAGTATCAGCTATTATATAAATATAATGACAATAGTTGGAATTTATTCTATGATAACTGTGGGTCTCACGCTTCTTGTGGGCTATGCAGGTCAAATCTCACTTGGACATGCCGCATTTTTCGGTATCGGAGCTTACAGTGCAGGAGTGCTGACAACAAAATTTGGAATAAATCCATGGGCTGCATTAGCTGCCGGAGCTGCGATTTCATCGACGATAGCCTATCTTATAGGACTTCCGGCACTTAAATTAAAAGGGCATTATCTTGCTATGGCAACCTTGGCTTTCGGCATAATTATCTATATCTTTTTCAAAGAGGAAAGTTCTCTTACCGGCGGCCCGTCCGGCTTACCAGACATTCAGGGAATCTCTATATTCGGATTCAGCTTTGACAGCGATTTAAAATATTATTTTCTTGTATATGCGGTGCTTCTATTGGAAGTTATCTATTCGCATAATATAATGAAATCACGTGTCGGAAGAGCACTTAAAGCAATAAGAGAGGATGAGGATGCCGCAAATGCAACAGGTATTGCAGTGTATCAATATAAGCTGAAAATATTTGTTTTAAGCGCATTGTTCGCATCTATCGCCGGATCATTATATGCCTATTATTTCAATTTTATCGACCCTGCATCGTTTGGATTTTTTCCTTCAATAAAGTTTTTGATTATGGTTATTGTAGGAGGATTGGGAAGTTTGCCGGGTACAATTTTTGGAACATGGTTTATGACTTTTCTTGATTCAGAATGGCTTTCTTCCGCTGGAAAGCTTACAACACTCGTTTATGGCATAATTCTTCTTCTATTACTTATGTTCCTGCCAAACGGAGTTGCAGGGGAATATAAAAACCTAAAAATAAAAATTATTAAATGGAGCAACAAAAATAAGTAAACCTATACTTGTTTTAGAAAATATTTGGAAAAGTTTCAGTGGAATGATGTCGTTGAGTAATGTTTCCATGTATGTTGCAAGAGGCAAAATAAAGGCTGTAATAGGACCTAACGGAGCAGGAAAAACTACTTTGTTTAATGTGATAAGCGGAGCATTGCATCCAAGCAAAGGCAATATAATATTTGAAGATAAAATCATAAATGATCTGCCTTCATACAAAAGAACATATCTCGGGATAGGAAGAACATTTCAAAAGGTAAAACTTTTTAAGCAGATGAGTGTTAGGGAAAATGTAATGGTTGGCAGACATTGCAGAACTAAATCCGGATTTTTCGACAGCGGGTTTAGGCTTCCAAGAACCAGAATCGAGGAAAAAAGAATTGCCGAACGTGCCGATGCCGAACTTGATTTTGTAGGAGCGTATGAAACAAGAAGCCAAGCGGCAGGTTCTTTGCCTATCGGGCTGCAAAAATCAGTTGAGGTAGCACGTGCATTGGCAACAGATCCAAAACTTTTACTTCTTGATGAACCTGCAGGAGGACTTAATGATAAAGAAACCGAACAATTTTCAGATTTAATTAAGAAAATCCAACAACGGGAAATAACCATACTTCTCGTAGAACATGATATGAAACTCGTGATGGAAATAGCTGATACAATAGCTGTTCTGAATTATGGTGAGAAAATGGCTGACGGAATACCTGAAGAAATTAAAAATGATAAAAAGGTTATTGAGGCTTATCTTGGATAATACGATGCTTGCGATAAAGAATATTGCTGTAAATTATAACGGAATAGCAGCTTTGAAGGGTGTTTCCATGAACATTGCCAAGGGCAAATTGGTAACTATAATTGGTGCAAATGGCGCAGGGAAAAGCACTCTTATTAAAGCTGTATCAGGCCTTGTTAATTATGAAGGAACTATAGCATTTAACGGAATAATAAGAAAAAAAAGCAGTCCGAGAGAGATTGTGAAATCGGGAATAGTATGTTCGCCGGAAGGAAGGCAGCTTTTTACCACAATGAGCGTTATGGATAATATAATGCTCGGAGCATATTTAAGACAAAAGGAAAAGGAAGAGATTAGAAAAGATTACGAATGGGTGTGCTCGCTTTTTCCTGTCATACGTGATCGGTCAAGCCAGATTGCAGGCACATTATCAGGCGGCGAGCAGCAGATGGTCGCTATAGCACGAGCACTTATGGCAAAACCCAAGCTTTTGCTTTTAGATGAGCCATCCCTCGGTCTTGCACCGCTTTTCATTAAAAGTTTATTTGAAACTATCAAAATACTGAAATCCAACGGCATCACAATTCTTTTAGTTGAGCAAAACGCAAGAAAGGCACTGGCTGTTGCGGATTACGCTTACCTTTTAACAACCGGTAATGTTGCTTATGAAGGAAATCCATCGGATATTGCGGAAGACAAAAAGATAAAACAGGCTTATTTGGGATAATGCGACCACTGCATAATTATCTGCTGACAAATCTATTGTCGGAAATGAAAAATCTCATTTTCTGTTTTAAATCTTTTGTAACTCCTACTCTGAAGCTTCTTTTGACTGTAAATGGAGTGATTGCTCCTTTTATAATATAAAGTTCTTTCAGAGTTGTAATATCTTGCCCATAATATCTTTTGTCTATTTCAAGAGACTCAGTTAATAGTCCGGGTCCTGATAATCTTGCACTAAAATTCAAAGGTTCTAATGCTCTTATTAAGACAGCGTTAGGTTTGCCTTCTTTCCATGTAACTATGTTAAACATCTTATATTTGTGGACATTGTATATCATGATTGTACCGGGCGAAGCCCACATCATTTCACTTATTTTATTTTTTCCTTTATTGGCCCTTGATGCAGGATCTTCCGCTCCAAAATAAGCTTCCGTTTCAACAATTTTTGCTTCCAGCCGCTTTATGCCTTTTTGCTTTATTAAAATCGTTCCAAGCAGATCTTCGGCAACCGCATCAGCCTGTCTTGAAAAAAAACTTTTGGGTAACCTCATTTCCATAATTTCCCGTTACTCTTAAATTTATAAAACAGTTTCATTCCTACAAAAATTAATATTACTATAGACGCAATAATCCATATAGTATAAACGGAAGAATGCGAAAATACCGATACGGTTTTGCCGAGTATGAAACCAATAGAACCTATTACCAATGCCCATATTGAGCAATTTATAATCTCGGCAATGGAAAACCATCGAAGTTTAATATCCGATATACCGAATGTTAGAGCTCCAATCATTCTTACGCCGTATAAATACTGAAGCAATACAACCGTTTTAATTTTATTTGCACTTATGAGACCGTATATATAATTAACTTTATCGGAAAGGTTGTATCGGTTTGCAATTTTATCTACAGAAGTTTTGCCAAAAAATTTGCCAATAGCAAACCATACAATGTGTCCGCTCCAAGCTCCGAGAGATGCAGCAACCCAAACGTATAACGGGTCCAAGAAGCTTTGACTCACCAAGGCTCCTGATATCATTAAAATTGATTCGCCTTCTAAAAATGTCCCGACAAAAACCGCTATAACACCGTATTCTTTAATAAATGCTACAATAGCGTTTGTGCTGAATTCTAAAATCATTTACAAGATTCAACATACTCTACAATTTTAGCAGCAATTATTTTTATGACATTCTCAAATTTTTCCACATCTGGTTCAAGAAGAGTTATTCTAAAACCTTGCAGTAAAGTAAAAAAAGATGTAAGCGGTATCGCGCAAATTCCTGTTGATGCAAGGAGATAATAAACAAATTGCTTGTCATGCTCGCAATTATCATCAACAATACCTTTCACATACTGCTTGATATCTTCATTCTCAATTGGCAGCGTCTGATTATTATTCAGCACGGATTCATTGAAAACCACGCTGACATAAAATGCTCCATTTGTTTTGTTCACAATTATATACGGCACATCTTTAAGCAGGTTGTAAGCTATATTGGAAAGTTTCTCGTAATGATTTTTTCTTTTATTTATGTGTTTTTCATATTCAGGATTGCTCATTATTGGCGGAATAGCAATTTGAGGCAATGTTGTTGAACAAACCTCTGCCATTTTTTGATTTAAAATTGTATCTATATATCTTTTAAACATTTTGTCTTTATCCATATTAAATAGTTCCATCCAGCCGCATCGGGCACCTGGCCATGGAAACTCTTTTGATATGCCTTGCAGACTTATGCCTGGCACATCTCCAATAACATCCGAAAGCATTGCACTCTTTTTCCCGTTGTAGATAATTTTCCTATAAATCTCATCGAATATTAAAAATAGATCATATTTTTTAGCAATAGCCACGATCCTTCTTAGCGTTTCCTCATCATATACATAGCCGGTTGGATTATCTGGATTAATAACCAGTATGCCTACAATGGAATGGTGACTTTTTACCTTCCGTTCCAATTCTTTAAGATCGGGAGCCCAGTTGTTGTACGGGTTCATCCTGTATGAATTTGGCGGAAAAGATGCATGCAGCACTTCTGCGAGCAAATGAGTTGAATAGGTAGGCTCAGGCATAATTATTCTTGCATCAACGCGAAGGGCACTATATGATCTTGCTATTGCATCTCCAAGACCATTAAAAAATATTATATCATCTTTTGTTATCTGAACCCCGCCTCTTTTGTTGTTTTCTTCTGCTATAAATTCTCTTGCTTTCGCCACTCCTTGAGTCGGCGAATACGTGTAAGATTCATCGTCATGAACAATATCCGAAAGAATGTTTTTCATCCACTCAGGAATTTCTTCTCCCTTTGCAATGGGGTCACCGATATTTTCCCAAACAATTTCAATGCCGTTCTTTTTAAGTTTGTCCGCAACCGCAACAATATTTCTTATCTCATAAGTTAAACCATTTTCCGCTCTTGCTGCATCAAAACGCATACTCGCTCCTTAATTATAACTGTTTCTTTTTCCACTATTACCGAACAGTTGTTTATAATCCATAATGCACAAAGTTTAGACAAAATTTTTTAAAAGTATATAGTGAGACCACTGCATAATATTCAAATTCCCAACAATATTTGTTTTCCTATAGGCAAGGCAAACTTCCGGCAGGACTAACCCGGGTTAATTCAAAGAAGCAAAACGCAAGCATAGAGGAAAGCAAATATTGCCCGCAGGGAAGGTCAGTATAAACCTATCCCTACATCAGTCTGCTTGACAATTGGAAGGTAATGAGTAGGTTAAA
>CAZAPZ010000059.1:0-9609 GCA_964487285.1 uncultured Campylobacterales bacterium
GTCTGTTCCCTTTGACCGCTCGGGAACCTCTCCACGATTCACTAACTAATCTTGCTGCTAATTCGATTCGCCATAAAAATTACCTGCACGAGTATAAAAAGCACAACATCAATGAATAACAAGAGAGTAATATAGCACACTAAAAAAAATTGTAAAGCCTTATTTAGAATATTTTCAAGATTTTTTATTTTTTGATATATCTCCAATATCCGAACTCGATAAATATTTTCTGAAAATCTTGAATCCAATGTTTAAAAGATAAGTTCATGCTCGGCAATAATACGGAAAAAATGAAGGAAAGTTAGAGAGATCTTCATTCTTCTAAAACCTTAACAAAAAAGTATCCCTCTATGCAAGTAGAACCGCTACTATTCCAGTTAAAAAAACAGCGTCAAATGTACCCGCTCCTCCGATTGACAAGATTGCATTGCCAAACAATGCGGCATCACTTATATGCATTAAATCTGCACCGATAAGTACACCCATAGAGCCGGAAGTATATGCAACCGCAGCGCTGTGATTAGGAGCAATCAGCATAGCCGTAACAGCTGCTGCAAGAGGTGTCAAAAGCATTGGCACGGATATTCCAACCCCCTTTATAGGCTGGGCAAGGTTATACATTATAAATGCCACTATCAAAGTACTAATAATTGTCTTATATGTCGGAGCGGCATGCTTAATTATCAACCATGCTGAAATAATTATAGGTATCAGCGCACCTCCGGCATTAATTGCAATAGTCGTATGAGCAATTCCGGAATAGCTTGCGAACGGAGATAAAAGGTATGCCTGCATAGGTATTGCACCATCAGAGCTTACTGTGATAATCGGTATGTTAATAAAGCTGCCTACCAAACTTGAAAATAGCAGTAAAACAATGGCTTTCCTGGAAAGCTTTAGCTTTTCAAGGCTTCTTGCTGCCAAGCCTATCTGTATGAAAAAGAATAATAAAATTAGAGAGAAGATGATTAATAACAAGGATAAAATAGTGAAAGGAATAAACAGCATACGAACAATAATAAGTACAACTGCAAAAGTGTCAAGACAATCTTGGGATCTGCAAATAAATAATTACTATTTTGACAGTTTTTCAAAACCGTTTTTAACTGTATCCTAACTTCAAAAATAGCAAGACAATTAAAATGATTACGTATAGATAAGCCGAATATTATTCAAGTCTAAGTATTATGAAAAAACTTCATTGAATAATATCAAGAGTTAGAGTAATATGGCATCGGAGGCGCATTTGAGAGTAATTTTTATTGGAGATATTATTGGTGAAAAAGGAAGAAGAACATTTAAATACATTATGCCCGGTATTATGGACAAGTTTAAACCTGATTTTATTATAGCAAATGGCGAAAATGCGGCAGGAGGATTCGGTATAACACCTAAAATTGCCGATGAACTATTTACATACGGCATTGATATTATAACATCCGGTAACCATGTATGGGATAAGAAAGATATATATAGTTATCTTGATTCTGATAAACCGATATTAAGACCTGCTAATTATCCTGACGGAACGCATGGAAAAGGAATGGTATCCGTGACGAAAAATGGAAAAACCGTTTGTGTCATAAACTTACAAGGCAGAACTTTTATGGATCCGCTTATAGATTGTCCATTTAGAACTGCTGATTCATTGCTTAAAAAAACTGATGCAAAAACTGACGCAATAATTGTCGATTTTCATGCTGAGGCAACATCTGAAAAAAAAGCCATGATATATTATCTAAACGGCAGAGTATCTGCTGTTTTAGGTACGCATACTCATGTGCCAACCGCTGATGCGGAAACTACTCAGTTAGGAACTGCGTATATAACAGATGTTGGAATGACAGGCAGTTTTGATTCAGTTATAGGTTTCAGACCCAAAGAGGCAATAAACCGATTTTTGTACGGCATACCCTCCCAATTCAAAGTTGGTAGTAGCGATAATCGATTATGCAGCGTAGTTATTGATATAGAAAAGCGTAGAGCAAGCTCTATAACTCAACTCATTTTAAAAGATAGTCATAATATGAATATGTAATGGAAGGAAGGATTATAGTAATCGGATTAGATGAGCCGTTTAAATCGCTTGCGGATAAATATCGGATTGACATCATCGAATCGTTTGACAAAATAGAATCTCTTGATGACATAGAAATGGTTTATATAGATCTTTCCCGATTAAACATTGACGAATGTCAGAAAACTATCACAAACATAAGAAGACTATGCGGTTTTCGTAATATTTCTGTAATTGCAGTAGGTAACGCCGCTTCGGAATTTATTTTGAGAGAATCTATTTACGCAGGTGCTTCGTCAAGTATAATTTTACCCATAAGCAAGGAGGATTTAATGGAGAATATAGAGAAAAACGCTCAACCTGCAGGCAAACGAGTGCCGCTTGATGTAAAACTTATTAACCCGTTCATTGCCGGCACAAAAGAGGTTTTTAATGTAATGGCTGGGATTCCCATAAAGCGAAAATCACTTTTTCTAAAAAAAGACTATAAAATGTTCGGGGAAGTATCCGGCATTATGGGACTTACCGGCGATGCAGTGGGCTCTGTTGTGATTAACTTTCCCAAGAAGTTAGCAAATAGGCTAATATCCAGCATTCTCGGATTGGAGGAAGGTGAAATAAACGATGACGATATGAGAGATGGTGTTGGAGAAATTTTAAATATGGTTGCAGGTAAAGCTAAAACATTATTAAGCAACACGAAATACCACTTTACGCTGTCTATACCAACGGTAGTAGTGGGGCATGGCTATGAAATATCGCATCCAAAAGATACTCCTTGTATTGTCGTAATTTTTGTAGCCCTGGAAACACAGTTTGCAATGCAGGTATCATTGGCACCTCAAAAGAGCGGAGAATAAAGTTATGAGTATAAAAGTACTGGTTGTAGATGATTCGTCAACGATGAGAAGAATTATAAGCAAAATTCTGAAAAAGATGGATATAACAGAAATTTTTCAGGCTTCCGACGGCGTTGATGCGCTCAGTCTATTATCCTCAAATAGTGTAGATCTCATACTCTTGGATTGGAACATGCCGAGGATGAACGGGTTAGGACTTGTAAAAAATTTGAGAGAAAATTCTAAATTCAACTCAACTTCTATTATTATGGTGACTACAGAAGCTGAGCGATCAAGCGTAGTGGAAGCTGTCAAAGCCGGAGCGAATAATTATCTTGCAAAGCCGTTCACGCCTGATGCATTAATAATAAAAATAAAAGAAACGCTTCATCTGTAACTCGCATTGCACATCCTACTAAAGCATGCCTCACAGCGAAGAAAAAAGAGGCATTATATGCAAAACTATTTTTCTGCATAGCTGAGGCTGACGGTGACAAGATTCCAACTTAAGTCGCCTATTCAATTGTCCTGCATTTAGTTTGATGCTCAAGCCTGCCTGCACTCATTTTAAGTACAGGCAGAACTTTTTCTCATACAAACAATATATACGGCCTCCACACAGACTTGTTTCATTGCAGCCATCAAAAACAAACAGGCTCGCAGACCCCTCTCAAGCAAAACGGTGTCTAACGCGGAAAATAGACTCTCTTATCTATCCCTCAGCATCCTTCGTAACAATTTGCCTGTGGCTGTTCTTGGAAGTGAATCAATGTACTCTATTTCACGAGGCAGTTTGTATATCGCAATATAGTCTTTTGTGTATTCCAGAATTTCTTTTGTAAGCTCATCTGATGGCGTTATACCATCCTCTAATACGATAAATGCCTTCGTTTTCTCTCCCATAACAGGATCAGGCAATCCAATAACACCGCAATCCCGAACTTTCTTATATTTCTTTATCGTATCTTCTACCTCAGACGGCCCGATTCTATATCCGGAACTCTTAATAACATCGCTGTCACGAGCAACAAAATATACAAAACCGTCTAAATCCTGATACACGGCATCGCCCAATATATTCCACCCGTTTTTTACTCTTGCTTTCTGTTCTTTTAAAAGTCTGCCGTCATCAATATACGGCCTCCAATAAAGAGCGCCTGTAGGACCTTTCATTCCAAGAATACCTATCTCTCCTGAATGAGTGCAAGTCGTACATACTTCACCGCTTTCTTTAAAAATTGCAAGCTTAAATCCGGGAAGCGCAAGGCCTATAGATCTCGGATTCGGCGTTGGGGCTACAGCATTTGAAGTAACCAAATGTATCATTTCCGTTGCTCCTAAACCTTCTATAATTTCAATTCCTGTTTTTCTCTTCCAGCTTTCAAACGTTTCAGGGCCAAGAGCATCACCGCCTGTAGTACACATTCTTACGGAGGAAAAATCATAAGAATCAAAATCCTTCATAGTTAGAAGTTTTCTATAGGCAGTAGGCAAACCTGTGAGAATGGTAATTTTATGTTTTTCAATTGTCTGCATCATCTCATCGGCTTTAAATTTTCCAATAAGAGAG
The DNA here is from genome assembly GCA_964487285.1 of uncultured Campylobacterales bacterium. Classification (GTDB taxonomy): domain Bacteria; phylum Campylobacterota_A; class Desulfurellia; order JAADFJ01; family JAADFJ01; genus CAZAPZ01. The sequence goes on from CAZAPZ010000059.1 coordinate 4,427, forward strand.
ATCGTACCTCCGGCCCTGAAGGGTATTATAGCAAATGTACCGTAGCCTGCAGCAAAACTTATCGGTGCCGCACCTCCGAGAACATCATTCTCGCCAAAATCCCAAACATATCTGCTCACGATTTCAGACTCATAAACAAGTTCTTTCGCAAAGTGAACACAGCCTTTAGGGGCACCGGTAGTACCTGATGTATATAGCAACACGCCTACATCATCAGGATTAATATATCCATAGTCAAATTTTTCCGATCCTTCATCTATAAGTTTATCGTATGAATAATAGCCTTTTGATTTTGCAGCATCCGAACTCCCGCCTATAACTATTACAGGAATATTGCTGTCAAAAAGCGGCTCTGCCTGTTCCACAGCCGATAGCAAAGGAGATGAAACGACAAATGCCGATGCTACAGCGTTATTCGATGCATAAGCAACTTCGCGATACGACCACAATAAAGAGATCGGAACAGGAATAGCACCCAATTTCATTATAGCAAAATTTGTTATCAACGCTTCAGGCGTATTGGCAATTCTTAAAGCTACTCTATCCTGAACACCGATTCCAAGTTTTCTTAAACTATTTGCCAATCTGTCGGAATCTTTCTTGAGTTCGTTATAAGTAACATTCTTGTCATGAAATTTAATCGCAACTTTTTCTCCCAAACCTTTTTCGATATTTTTATCAAGAAATTCATATCCCAAATTTATTTTCTCCGGAAGCTTGCCAAGCTCCTCCGGTATAGTGTAGTCAGGCCAATTTTCCTTTGGCGGCAAAAACTCTTCTGGAATCTTACTCATCTATAATATCCTCCGTTCTATTTATTTTTAATTTTAAAGACCACTGCATAATAATAGTATTCATAAATTTCCTGCTTTGTGAGGTGCTGAAAGCAAGCACTGCTCTCAAAAAAGGTTTATTAACTATCTCTAAAGATTATGAGACCACTGCATAATATTCAGATCCACGAAAGGCTAAGATTGGGTGAGATTTAAAAATTAAAATTTGAGGTACTAACCGGTTAGTCCTGCCAGAAACTTGCCTTGCCTAGTAGGAAAGCTGCTAAAGTTGAGAATGTGTATTATGCAGTGGTCTTACTATGGTTGATTGCACCTTAAAATCCCGCTTGCTAAGTTTCGAGATCTTCCGTATTTACTTCAGTGTAGCTTCTAACATTAAGCTCACCGCTCAAAGCTTTCTCAATGTCTATAATCTTTGATGTTTCTCTATCCATTCTTGGAAAAACTTCTTCCGGATAGCTATCTTCTGCATTTTTGTAAAACAGCAATGCCGGTGCACTTCTTCCAAAATCAGCTGCTAAAGCGCCTTTGGTTCCAAACACAGATCTAAGTGAAGCGACAGGTCCGTTTGCCGCTCGATGATAATCCATAAAAGTATCATCCTCATTTTTTCCTGCAACATCATCAATCTCAACTTTCATTCCTTTAGCCTTTAATGCATCTAATAAATTCACAGCATTATCATAATTGCAGGCAAACTGTTCGCTAGGCTTTACTTTGCTGCTATAAAAAAATCTGGCCTTTTTAAATTCCATTGCAAGCCTCCTCTTGTTTTTTATTCTTTTCTTTTTCTATATCTACAAGCTCTTTATATGCAAAATCTATTCTCCAATCGCCGTCTTTGAATGCAACCATCATCACTTGATCACCCGTTCCCAGCTGTTTTTGAAAGGTAATACAGATTTCATTATTCTTTTTATAATGATGAAGTCCTCTATATGCTCCAAATATCATATCGTAACCCATGTCGGTCAAAGCCTGCCATGTCTTATTGAGATATTCTTCAGTATCTTTGTCATCAAAACAGTCATCCCTATACAAAAGCAGTCTTGGAAGGTGCAGGGAGCTTGAGGAGTCGATATCCTCAAGCTCAAGTTCAGTCAATCTCAATCCTTCTTTTCGTACTTTTCACACTCTGCCGGCGCAATAAAAGCTCCAATTTTGTGATTTTTAAATATTCCTCTTGAGAACGGATAATCCAATGAATCGCAATAACCGTCAAGTACAGGAATCATATGCGGAGCCAAAGCCGGACGAAAATTTTTGCATTCTTTACAAAGTATATCCATCTATATCCTCCTTTTAATCGTAGATCTCTTTCCAAATACCGCCCTTAAGCTCGTCGGGTTTAAGCGGTCTGCCTGCAACAAGATTTCCTCTGACATTCTTAGTAATCGGTTTAGGCTTACCAAGAAATACGGCGCTTGCCATAGCAGGAGGGGAAACTTTACCAGGTTCATTCATGGGGATGAAATTGTTGCCTTCTCTCTTCTCGGCACAGCCTGGCAGCGTAAAATCGGTACCCTTTGCATCAGACGGTCCTTCGACGGTTCTTCCGTTAACTCTTTTAATAAAATACAGTTTCCCGCAGCCGGCACATTTAAAGTTGCCTTCAAAATCCCAAAATGTATATGGATCCAAATAATTAGTTACTCCACATTTTTCACAAGTTAAAATAGATTCAAATTTAGACATTAATTAGTACCTCCTTACGATTTAGATGATGCCTTTCTCTTCATACTCATTGATTTTACCATTGCCAAAACCAAGGAGCTTTTGATAGATGTAATGGTTATCGGCACCAACAGGTTTAAATACCCATTTGACCCTTGGAGGAGTATCGGACATATGCACAAATGCCCCTTGGCTAAACATTTCTCCGAATGTAGGGTCATCAAGCCATACAAGCGCTCCCCGCTTTAGCCAGTGAGGATTGTTGGCAATTTCTTTAGCATTTGCAACAAGTTGGCAATTTACCCCATGGCTATGCAAAGTCTGTTCAACCTCTTCCTTAGTTTTATTTGAAGTCCATTTTTCAATCTCAGGATATAGATATTTTTGAGCCTCAGGCTTTACTCTGGCATTTAAAGATGCATATTTATCCAATAGGTCGTTTCTACCCATAAGATTAGCGAGACGAGCAAAATCCTCATCTTTATAAGCACTTACCAAAATAAATCCTTCTTCCAGTTCCTGCGGATTATCAGAATCAGGGTACGAAGATTTACCGCATTTAACAATGCCATGAATGGATAACTCGGTATCCCAGTTGCCCCATCTCTGTCTTACAACGCCGAACTTACCCCACAACGGCAGTGAATATTCAAGCTGTCTCTGAACTCCATGGACCTGTGAATACTCTATCATCTGACCAACACCCGACTTGTTGTTTCTCCAGTAAAGAGCAGCCAATGTTCCCGTTACACCCATCATAGCGCCCCAATAATCGGCAAGCCATATAGCATGTTTTGAAGGATGTCCATGCATCTCACCGGATAATCCTGTAATAGAAAAATTTCCGCCTTGAGATTGTCCGAGAATATCATACGATGCCCTCGTTCTTCCAGGGCCAAATCCGCCAAAACCGCCTTCCCATAGATAAACCAATCTCGGGTTTACCTCTTTCAGCTGGTTGTATCCAATTCCCCATCTATTAAAAGTACCAGGTCTGTAATTTTCAACCATTACATCGGATTTGGCTGCAAGGGCACGCATTATCTCTTTGCCTTCTTCTCTATGGAAATCAAGCCCGCAGAAATATTCACCTGGATTTGCACCAAAGAATCCAAGGCCTGTTGCCTTCTCCGGATACCATTTTGAAAGAGGATACAAGTCAGGCTCATTAAATGGCGTAGTATGTCTCATCGGCTCCCCTACTTTAGGAAGCTCTATCTTTATAACTTCAGCTCCGAGTTCAGCAAAATATGCCGCAGCCGCAGGTCCAAGAATATACTGTGTGCATGAGAGCACTCTATATCCCTTAAATGCCTCCGGCTTCTCAAAAACATTTTTTATACCAAACTGTTCCTCGCAGTAATTTTCAAAACTTTTTTTGCCCGGATCGTTTGCAATATCACTCATCATATCACCCCCTCTTCTGAAAGTTCCTTCAACTTTCTCTTTGGGAAACCTAATAATCTTGAATAAACATCTTTGTTGTCATATCCTATCGGTCTTCCGATCCATTTTAATCGTGAAGGAGTTTTCTCGGCAAAAATCGGATTTGTCCCGTAAAGCACCTTGCCGTACAAAGCATCATCCACAACATCAACATGGCCTCTATATTTAAAGTGAGGATACTCTGCGACTTCATCTACAAATAAAACTCCACCGGATGCAACCTCTTCAGCCAAAAGCTTATCTTCAGCCTGCTGTCTTGTATTATCCTTGCCCCATTCGGAAAGAGCTGTATATGTTTTCACCTGAGCATAATGAGGCAATCTTTCGGTAACATCACGAAGTCCTTTATCAAGCACTATCAATTCTTCAACTGCAGGATTATCCTTGCCTACGGCTTTCCATATACGATACCATAATCTGTCATGTCCGCCGCCAACCATCAAATACCCGTCAATCACAGGATTAACGCCGTAAATGTTAATTGCGAGGTCCCAGTTACCGTATCTCGGTCTTATACTCCCATCCATTCCATACCATGCCCAATTGTAATCAAGAATTCGGATAATCGCCTCAGCTCCTGTGGCTTCAATGAATTGGCCTTTTCTGGAAACTTGTTCTCTATATATGAGGGCAGATATTATGCCCATTGCAGCTGTTGTGCCCCCTACATGGTCTGCCATCCATAGCCCTGAGCGCGTTGGAATGCCTCCAAATGCTTTAGGAAATCCGGTAGCATGCGTAAATCCGCTTGCACATTGAGCTGTAGGCTCAAGTTCGCCCGGTCTATCTTTGTCAGGTCCCCATTGTCCTTTTTGACCTACCCAGCAATATACAAGTCTTGGATTAGTTTTTGATAATTGACGATAGCCTATCCCCCATGCATCGAATTGCCCCGGAGGAGCATTTTCAATTAGAACATCTGCTTTTAAGGCGAGTTTGGTCAGAATTGACCTGCCTTTTTCTGTTTCAAGATTTAATGTAACCGACTGTTTATTTCTCATTTCATGAAGAAAATGCATCCCAATTTCTTCACCTTTTTCTTTATCTTTAAAATACCAATCCTTCCTTCCAAAAGGAGTAAGCTTTCTTAGCGGATCACCTTCCGGAGGTTCAACCTGTATTGTTTCAGCACCGAGTTCCGAAAGCATTGACGATGCCCAATGCCCTATTATCATTCCAGTTGAACAATCAAGCACTCTTATACCATCAAGAGCTTCAGGTTTTTTACCCGATTCTCTCGGATGCATCATCTTTTCCAAAGAAAGTGAA
>CAZAPZ010000060.1:0-9385 GCA_964487285.1 uncultured Campylobacterales bacterium
AGAGCAAGATTATTAAATCCAACGCAGAGATTGCTTCGCTGCGCTCGCAATGACAGAGAGAGGTCGCAATGACAAGAAAAAGCAGCTGCAATGACAGAGGGTGAGATTGCTTCGCTGCCTGTGGTGAGTGAGATTGCTTCGTCACTTCGTTCCTCGCAATGACAGAGAGAGGTCGCAATGACAAATTCCCCTCCGTCACTGCGAGGCTTTTGCGAAGCAGTCTCTCTTTCTCCCTTGTCACTGCGAAGCCGAAGGCTGCGGCAGTCTCTCTTTCTCTTCTATTTAACATCATTTTTTCCTCTTGACATTGCTTTCTTCTTCTACATAATTAAACTGAATATTAGAATTGCTTATAAGCTTTGTATAATATATGGCCCGGCAAGCGGTCTAAGGAGGATGCGAATGAGTACGTATTTGAGATGATCTGGTGTTGCGTAACGGGTCTTTGCAAACTAAATGAAAAAATAGGAGGTTTTTAATGAACAAACTTGTTAGCAGGTTGAAAGAAAAAAATGAAAATGCCAAAGGCTTTACATTGATAGAGCTGTTGGTAGTTATTGCGATTATCGCAATATTGGCGGCTATTGCTATTCCGCAGTATGCAAAATACAGACAAAGGGCTCAGGATTCAGCGGCATTATCAGATCTGAAAACGATACAGACATCAGCGGAAGCATTTTACGCTGATCATATACATTATCCGTATTAAAAGGAGAGAAATTATGAAAAATATTTTTGTATTATTTTTATCTGTTTTTGCTATAACTCTGTTTTCAACGCAGTCTTTTGCTGCTGCTACTACAAGCAGTACAACTTCTGGCAACAGCACTATAATTCTTGGCACCTCCCCTAATAGTGTTACTATCGGTCTTTCCGCAAATGACACTGCCGCATATTTAGGTGGTACTACAGGAAAAACATATGCCGCAATCACATATAATCCCCTCGGCGCAGGCCAAGAATACGGTACAGCAAGTGATACAAGCGATATTATGCAACAACCGCATACTGGAACTGTTACTACACCAACTAAAGGAGATTCATATGATGTCACTAGTGGTAGCTGGCTGCCTGTAGGTTCTTAACAAACTAACGACTGCATCTTTGTATTCGGTATTTGATATTTAAGCTTAAATATAAACCGGTGAGTTTGCCGCTTGCCGGTTTTTTGTTTTTTACCAAATCGTCATTCCGAACAAAGAATATTTTTTTGAGGTTCGTATTTTTTTCTTCTAAGTGCCTTTTGGCTTAATATATTTTCCACTATCGGCATTTCATAACGCTTATTTTGCAATGCCTTGATTTTTTGATTATTTTTCATCAAGGAAAAAGAACGAGGATATCTTCGAATTGTATCTATTTGACATTCGGCTTTTATATTTGACACTATCTGTAAAATTTGTTATTGTAAACAAGTTGCGAAAATTAGAAAAGAGGGTATCTATTGGATTTATATGTTAAAAAGCGACGTTAAAGATAAATTTTTTATATACCTTCTTTCGATAATAGTCTTTTTATCATTTATTTTAAATCTGTATTCGCTTGAATTTTTTCATCTCAGCTTTAAGATGTTTGTATATATCATCTTTGTTCCGGTTTTTCTTATTTTTCTTTTAAGCTTAAAAACTGTCAAATTTTCATCTTTATCCATCTTTATAGCTATTTTTCTAATTTACGCATTTTTTGTGACAATTTTCGGATATTATATTTATGATGGGCTTTTTTTGTTATATTTTCTTTTTGCCGTCTATATTGCTTTTATTTCGATCGAAAACAGCAAGCAGAGACATCTAATTATAGACGGTTTATTTTTCATTACGTATTTTGGTGCACTATTTACCATTTTTGAATATACAATGAAATCATCAGGTTGGATGGATATCGTTATTATTCCCGGTTTTTTTTACATATCAAATACAACATCTATCGGCGGGCTTCTTTATCAGCCAAATCTAAATGCTTTGTTGATAAACTTAGGTTTAGTTATAACCATGTTTAAGATTGTGCATATTAAAGCGGAAAAAAACAAGAGAAATATTTTAAACTATTATATAATTTATCTCTTTTTTGCAATTGCCGCATCTGTAACCGCATCACGCGCAGGAATGCTTGCTGTATTTTGCGTATTTGCCGCAATTTTTATCGCAAAGCGTTTTGGAGCACTCAAACTGACAAAACAGGATAAAAAAAGATTGATCTATCTATCTGTTATTTATATTGCCGTATTTGCTTTTAATAAATATTCTCCATTTGAAAAATTTGCACACCAAGGATTGATAGCGGATAATTCCATAGATGCGCGTTTAATGATCTGGCTATCCACTATTATGTTGTGGTTAAAGCATCCCTTTTTTGGAACAGGGCTCGAAACATTTAAATTTCTAAATAACCCATATCAAATAAAAGCCTGTCATATTCTTCAATTTCCATCAGATATAATAAGCAACTTCACATGGGCACATAACGAGCCGCTTCAGATATTAGAAGAACTGGGTATTTTTGCATTTATACCGATTGTTTTCGGCACCGCTATCTATTATATAAAAACAATAAAAAGCGTAAAAGATATAAGTAGATGGATGATACCGGCATTACTTATAATCTTTTTTGTTCAGGCAGGTTTATCTTGGCCGCTGCGTCACCCGGCTCTGCTTGGTGTTTTTTTTGTTATTTTAGCTTTGGTAAATAGCAGATTTGTTATATCGATAGATGGCAAAATCAAAAATATATTTTTAATAGCTGCTGCATTAATATACGTCATCTCTTCTGTTTTTATGTTTTCAAACATAAAAGATGATGTAATATATTCCCTTACACATAAAGATAAATATGCAAAGCTTAATCGTTTGTATAAACTGTCTGATAATCCATATCTTTTCTGGATGGCCTCATCGCAATTTTTACACATCAGCCTGCCGTATTATATGAAAAAAACAACAGGTGTTAACCATATTCTGATATTTAAAGCTGACATTAAAGATATAAAAATGACAGATATTGATAGGGCGAAGGCTGCCATCCTGAAGAAAGAAATCTTGATTGAGGCAAAAAGGGAGGAAAAACTTCATAAAATATGGCTTAGCGAATATAATCTCGGTATGGCATATCTATTTAACGGCGATCTGAAAAAGGCAAAATATTATGCAAAAAAAGGCATTGCAATGAATCCAAACGCCAACTATTTGTGGCAGCTTCTGCATTATGTAAATATGAAAGAGGCATCAATAAAAAGTTCAGTGCCTATTAAGGATTTTATGCCCACAAAAAAATCCTTAAAAAATATGTTTAAAGATATGAATAAAATGAAATCGAAGTTAATGGTGAATGGCGGATAGTTTATAGTCGATGATTGATGTAAATATGGAAGCAAATATCTAACATACGGCACGTACATTTATAATTTACTATTTTTTTATCTGCTGAGGGTTTTAGCTGCTTTTTAAATTTCAAAAGTAAGGTGAAAAGAACCAAAAAATCAAGACTGCTCAAAACTTGACTAAAACAGAACTAAAAATGCTAAAAAAACAAAAACTCGCATTAGAAGCTCAAACAGTTGTTTTTTTATACGCATTTTCCTTCTGTTTATTCGCCTGTTTCGTGAGGTCGGTTTAAGATAAGAGCGAGATTGCTTCGCACTTTTCAAGTGCCCGCAATGACAGAAGCTGTCGCAATGACACCGGAAACTCCGTCACTGCGAGGCTTTATGTAATCGGGGCAAGATCTTCACATTTTACATTTACAACAATTTCTAATTATATATTTTTGCATTTTGCCAAATGCTAAGACCTGTCACCTTAGTTTTTTGACAAGATAAATTAAAATAATCTCACCACATCTTTTTCTGCAGCAAAACCTCGTATAATTTTATTGGAACGAAGCTTAACTGCAATCATCATTCCGCTATTTCCATTATTAAGGGCGGTACCCGTTCGTTCAACTAACAAATTATGCATCTTGTAAACGAGTTTTACCTTATCTCCTCTTTCCACTACATTTTGATTTATCGAACTTTTGTAAAATGGCTGCATTGCTAACATATTAAAATTTAGTTTTTTACCAAGTATATTTTTTGGATTTTTAATAACCGCAAGTTTCAGTCCGTATTCATTGACTTCTTTATATTTTATCAAAGCCTGAGTTATAACAGATCCTCTATCTATATTTTTAGATGAAATCGGTATTTTAATATTATGTTTCAAAAATGCATAATACCTAATTGTCCTATCGTAGTGATTGGATCGCAGTATCAGATCTACCGAGGCAGGAAAGATTTTAACATTTACTTTAATTCCTATTTCATAATTTCTATTTTTTAAATGAATTGTCGGACCTACGATTTTCTTAATGGTAATGGCACTGTTTTGCTTATTTACATATTCAAGCAGCTTTATACGTATATAATCAGGATTCACTGTAAAACTTTTACTTTTTACAAACACGCCTCGACCTTTTATCTGCTCCCGGATTCCATATCTTTTAAGTACATTGCCGATAGTCTTAGATGATAAATAGATCGAAGATCCTTCCGACGGAGCGGCAGCTATGATGATACTTTTTTGCCATTTTTCTATCGGAGGATCAGAAATATTTGACATTCGTATGTAGTTACCCTGTATATATATAAACTTTTTCAGTTTGATTGTGCCGGCAAAACCATTAATACAGTAAAGAGTAATTAGGCAAATATAAAATACCTGCCGCATTATCGTTTAAGGCTGTTTACGGTCTCCAGCATAGAATCGGCTGTTTGTATTGCCTTGGCGTTAAGCTCGTATGCTCTCTGACTGGCAATCATATCCACCATTTCCTGCACAACGCTGACATTGCTCATTTCAAGAACTCCCTGCTCTATATTGCCAAGTCCGTTTGTTCCTGCAGTTGACAGATTTGGAGCCCCTGAACTTTGTGTTATTTGATAAAGATTGTGGCCAAGTGCTTTTAATCCTGCCGGGTTTGCAAAAGATGCAAGCTGAATAGTACCGACCTGAGACGGAGTGTTTTGACCTGCTTCAAGCACGGAAACAGTGCCGTCGCTTCCAATGGATATGGATGTAGTATCGGTTGGAATAACGATTTGAGGTGCAATCGGATTACCGTTTGGAGTTACAATTCTGCCCGTATTATCAAGTTTAAGTGAACCTGCTCTAGTGTAGTTTATCGTTCCGTCAGGCATTGCAACTTGAAAAAATCCTTTGCCTGCAATTGCCAGATCCAATGTATTGCCCGTTTCTTTAAAATTACCCTGAGAAAAATTTTTGCTGACAGCAGCAGGTATTGAACCGAGTCCAATTTGAATGCCTGTCGGATCAATTGTGCTGGATGTTGTGGAAACACCGGCTTCTTTTATCGTTTGATATAAAAGGTCCTGAAAATCAGCTCTACCTCTTTTAAAGCCAACGGTGTTGGCATTTGCAAGATTGTTGGCTATGGTATCAACCGATAGCTGCTGCGACTGCATACCTGTTGCTGCTGTCCATAATGCTCTTATCATTTCTCCTCCTTATGCTGACCGAGATATTCGGTTATCTATTTGGGCTATGTCGTTTAAATAAAGATCTATCACTTTTTCGTATCGATTAAATAATCTGTTAATTTCTATCATATTTGTCATCTCGTGAATTGGATTTACATTGGAGCCTTCAAGGTAACCTACGGAGATTAAATTTCCGCTCAGCTCACTTCCAAGCTGTCCGCTAAAAAGATTTTTGCCAATAGGAGTTATTTTTTGGGGCTGACGAATGGAAAGCTCATCTACCTTGCTGCCGTTATCCATTACCGAACCGTCTGATCTAATGAGAAAATTTTTCCCTTTTATATGAATAAAATCTCCGGTTTTAAAATAATTTTTTCCGAGTACGGGAAAATTGTTTTCATTGACAAGTACATTGTTTGCATTTATAGAAAAATGCCCGTCTTTAGTCATCCTTACTCCGTTTGGAGTCTTTACGACAAAATACCCTTTGGTGAGAGCGAGATCAAGCTTATTGGATGTATGCATCAACGAACCGTTTGATTTATCTAAAGCAGTATCCATATGAGGCACAGTTCCAAATGTTTCGGCTATGAATTGCTTAGCCTTGTTGTTATAAATTGGCAAATTAACATTCTGATAACCTTTAACTTTTGAATATGATTTTTGGATTATTAAACTTCTCTCAAAACCTGTAGTTCTTGCATTTGCCAGATTATTTGCAGTGTTGTCAAGCATTTTTGAAGCAATTACCATAGCTCCGCTATTTATGTATGCTCCTTCAAACATATAGCCTCCATTTTTTTAGCTAATTTTTATAGAAGCAAACTATGTTCCTGCTATAAACCGTGAACTTTTTTGACTAATTGCACTGTTTTTGAGCCTTTTATTTTTCGTTTGAGCAGCTTATAAATTTATTCTTATATTTTAATTTTTTTACTTGACAAAAGAGCAGAAAATCCTACGTTTAAGAATAGTTATCATTCCTATAATGATATTTGAAAAAGCGGGATAAGATTTGAGAGGTAGTTAATGAAAATTGAATCGGTAAAAATGACGAAAAACAGAGTTGCAATAGTTGAGGAATTAAAAAAGCTCACGAATCATCCTACTGCCGATGAATTGTTTGGAATCGTCAAAAAGCATTACCCTAAAATAAGCCTTGGAACGCTTTATCGCAATCTTATGCTATTGAGTCAATTCGGAGTTATACGAAAAATAGATACGGGTAATAAAAGTCGTTTTGATGGTAATACCTGTTTCCATTATCATGCCAGATGCATTAAATGCGACAGACTCATTGATCTGCCTGAAAAATACAACAAGCAGACAATAGTTGAGAAAATGGTGGAAGATGATTTTGTTATTACCGGATATAGACTTGAATTTATTGGAATTTGCAAGGAGTGTATTGAAAATAAAATATGAAGGAGTTGGATATGGAACGTAAAACAGATGTACTCAGCAGTGAAGAGAAAACAGTATTATCAGCGTTGGCAGGCGTTAAATTACCGGTGGGAACAAAGGATATTGTTTCGGAAGCAAAGATTGAGTCCAAGCTTGTGTCAAATATCATTAAAAAGCTAAAAGCAAAAGGTTTCATTGAATCACCTGCGAGATGCAAATACGCTATAACTGAGAAAGGCAGGCAGCTTGTCTCATAAAAAAGGAAAAAATTTTAGGAGGATTTTATTATGTCGGTTTTAGTTACAAAAGAGGCACCTGATTTTAGTGCAAAAGCGGTATTGGCAGACAATAGCATCGGAGATCTGTCTTTATCTTCATATAGAGGAGAATATGTAGCTCTTTTCTTTTATCCGATGGATTTTACATTTGTGTGTCCAACGGAGATTTTAGCATTCGATAAAAAGTTGAATGAGTTCAAAAAGAGAAATTGTCAGGTTATTGGAGTTTCTACGGATTCGGAGTTTTCTCATCTTGCCTGGAAAAATACGCCGGTAGATAATGGGGGGATAGGGAATATCCGGTATCCTCTTGTTGCTGATATTTCAAAGAAAATTTCAATTGATTACGATGTGTTGTTCAATGATTCCGTAGCTTTACGCGGACTTTTTCTCATTGACAAAGAAGGAGTTGTAAGGCATCAGATAGTCAACGATCTTCCATTGGGAAGAAGTATTGCCGAGGCATTGAGAATGATTGACGCACTGCAATTTCATGAGAAAAACGGTGAAGTTTGTCCGGCAAATTTCGAAAATGGTAAAGAGGGAATGGATCCTACTCCGAAAGGTGTAGCGGAATATCTTTCAAAACATAAAAACGATTAGGAGGAAGTCATGGCTAAAAATTTAGAAATTTATAGATGCTCCATATGCGGTAATATTGTTGAAGTTGTTAACGGTTCCAGCGGAACATTGGTATGCTGCGGAAAACCTATGAAATTATTGAGAGCAAATACTATGGATGCAGCAACCGAAAAACATGTTCCTGTTATTAATAGAAAAGACGGCGGATACAACATTAAAATAGGCAGCACAGCACATCCGATGACCAAAGATCATTATATACAATGGATTGAAATTGTAGCTGATGGACGATCATATAGAAAATTCCTTAATCCAGGTGATGCTCCTGAGGCATTTTTTGAAATTACAGCTGCCAAAGTATCTGTACTTGAATATTGTAATCTGCACGGGTTATGGCAAGCCGAACTATAAGATAGACTATTATAAAAAGCCCGATTAACTGTTTAGTCGGGTTTTTCTTGCTAATGAATCAGATGAAGAATAAAAAAGATCACTTTGAATCGCTATACCGCAAATTAAATAAGAGAGAATTTGCATATCCCGATCCTATAACAATAGTTTATAGATATAAGAATCCTCTTGATCAAGAGACGGCAGCTCTAATCGCATCAGCTTTATCATACGGTAGAGTGGCGCAGATCATTAAATCTTCCAACTATGTGTTAAAGCAGTTAGATCCTCCGTATAGCATGATAAAAAATTGTACCGAAAAATCGCTTAGATATTGCTTTAACGGCTTTAAACATCGTTTCACTACTGAAGATGACTTGATATATACAATTTTAGGTATTAAAGATGTTTTGAATAAATATGGTTCAATCCATAATCTTTTTGCTTTAAACTATAGACAGGAAGACGAAAATTATTTGTATAGCCAAATTAAGACGATCAAAATACTTAATCAATTTTTTTCAGGAAACAACAGTCTGCTTCCCAATCCTGAGAAAGGCAGCGCCTGCAAAAGAATCAACATGTTTTTAAGATGGATGATACGGCATGATGAAATAGATCTCGGAATCTGGAATGATCTGCCGTCATCAAAACTTATAGTTCCGCTGGATATACATATGTATAATATTTGTAAATCATTAAAAATTACCACTAATAAAAGTGCCAATCTCAAAACTGCAGTTGAAATAACAGATTATTTTGCTAAAATATCACCCGAGGATCCTGTGAAATACGATTTTAGCTTGACAAGAATAGGAATAAAATTCGGTATAAAGGAGGATGAATTTGCAAAAGGATTTGAGGCAATCTAAAATAAAATTTGACATTGAACTTATCGAAGAGCTTCAAAAAAGCTATCCAAAATTTGAAGATGGAAGAACAGATTACACTAATGCTAAAATAATACCCATAGTAACATGCTTTATAATGTATGATGGAATGATTTTCTTGGCAAAAAGAGGAAATAAAGTTAGGACATACAAAGGCAAATGGTGCACAGTGGCAGGGTATTATGATAGGCCTTCGGAAGCTATTAAAATTGCGCTCAATGAACTTAAAGAAGAGGCGTTAATTGAAAATGATCAAATAGATAAAAGTATAAAAGGCGTTCCTTTCAGCTATACAGATAAAGATTACGATATAGAGTGGATTATTCATCCGTTTCTATTTATCGTAAACAGTAAAGATATTACCATTG
>CAZAPZ010000061.1:0-9357 GCA_964487285.1 uncultured Campylobacterales bacterium
GCTATAGGAACGGATGAAACAAACAGAGTCGAAGGTCATGATTATATTACACTGTTTATAGATTTAAAACAAAGAAGAACCATCTATATCACCAAAGGTAAAGACAGCGGTACACTAAAAGATTTTGTCAGGGATTTAGAGATTCATCATGGACATAAGGAATCTATCAAAGAGCTAAGCTGTGATATGTCGCCTTCTTTTATCAAGGGAGTAAAAGATAACTTGCCCAATGCTGAAATAACATTTGATAAATTCCACATCATAAAGCTTATAAACAAGGCAGTGGATACGGTAAGAAAAGAAGAATCCAGAGAGATTAAACTGCTCAAAGGAACAGAATACCTATTTTTAAAGAATGAAAAGAATCTAACTCAAAAACAAAAAGCCAGGCTGCAGGAATGCACCATGTCTAATATGAACCTAAAAACAGTAAGGACTTATAACATAAGGAAGGCATTTCAAATATCTATGAAGCCAAAACGCAAGATGAGTTTGTAACCTTTTTAAATAAATGTTACTTCTGGGCAACACACAGCAGATTTGAACCCATTAAAAAGGCTGCAAAGAGTATTAGAAGAGGCACTGGGACGGCATAGTTCGTTATTATAAGATAAGACAATAATGGAATATTGGAAGGATTAAATTCCATTATTCAAGCTGCCGAATCTAAAGCAAGAGGTTGCAGCAGTGATATAAACTATAAAAACAGGTTTATCTAATCACGGGCAAGTTAGACTTTAGTTTGGTTAATGAAAGTTACAGGAGAATTTAGGTAAATGGGTTACCGGCAGTTTTTTAGAAGGAATCTCTTTTATAATATCCGTATATTCATACAGCTTACTCTTTCTTACTATCACGGATTCGCACGATTGCATTGCTATTGCCGCTTGAGGATTGTGTTAGATGCGCAAGGTCGGTTATTAAGTTGCAATCAAAAGAAAATATCCGTGTAAAAAATAGAAATCTATTGAAAAATAAAATTAGGAATATACAATGTCCATAGTTAAATGAAATTGATGGAGGATTTGATGAATTTTAGTTTATTGGCAGCAGCAAAAACAGGGAGTGCGGGAATGATAGGATCTTTTTTACCGTTAATATTGATATTTGCAATTTTTTATGTACTTCTTATTATGCCACAGCAAAAACAGAAAAAGCAGCACAAACTTTTGATAGAGTCGCTTAAAAAAGGCGATAAAATCATAACCGGAAGCGGGGTTTACGGGGAAATTTCAAAAGTTGATCCAACAACCGTTGATATAGAAATATCTAAAGGAATTATCGTAAGATTGAGCAAAGATAGTGTAGCAACGAAAAGATAGAATGAAAAAAAATAATATCAGACTCGCTATTGTTCTATCTATCACTTTGCTTTTTTTAGCCTATTTTCTACCTAATTTTCTAAGCAAGAGCAATTCAAAACTGCTTCACCTTCCAAAGCAGACTCTTCGTTTAGGCCTTGATTTGAAAGGCGGTGTACATCTTGTTTTGAATGTTAAAACCGAACAGGCTGTGGAATCTATTATAAATCAGACCGAACAGGGGCTTAAAATAGAATTGCCAAAACAGAAAATCGGTTATAACAGCATTAAAATAAAAGGTGAAAAAGTCATTATAAGTCTAATCGATCCTACCGATAATCAAAAAGCTGTTTCTTTTTTGAGCAACCTTACAGATTATACCATAGGTAGCAATGGCGCAAAAATAATCACACTTACTATGAAAGAAAAAAAATCGCTCTCAATAAAAAAACGAGCTATAGCACAAAGTATTGAGATTATTAGAAACAGGGTTGATCAGTTCGGTGTAACGGAACCTACAATAGTAAAATCGGGAGCTCATCAGATAACAGTTGATATGCCCGGATTAAAAGATGCGCAAAGAGCTATAAGCTTGATAGGCGAGACTGCGAAGTTAGAGCTGCATCTTGTTGATGATAGTGTTAGTCTGTCTGATGCGATAAACGGAAAACTGCCTAAAGACGATATACTGTTATATCAGCAGAATAGAGATCCAACGACCGGGGAAATATCACGAACTCCAATTGTTGTTAAAAAAGAAGCGGTTATAGATGGAACAATGATAAAGAGTGCGGATGTCAGATTTGGCGGATCGTTAAATCAGGCATATGTTGAGTTTTCACTTAATTCAAAAGGAGCTGCTATCTTTGCGGATTTTACAGGCTCTCATGTAGGCAAGAGACTGGCCATAGTCTTGGATAATATCGTATATTCTGCGCCGGTAATTCAAGAGAGAATAGGTGGAGGAAACGGGCAAATAACAGGGCAATTTTCAACACAGCAAGCTCATGATCTTGCTATCGTTCTAAGATCCGGATCACTTCCCGCCAAAATAACGGTTGAGGAAAAATCCGAGGTTGGACCGTCACTTGGTGCAGACTCAATCCACAAAGGAATTGTATCGGCAATTTTAGGACTGGCAATCGTAATCATCTTCATGGTCGCCTATTATAACCTTGCAGGAATATTTGCAGACATTGCATTGGTGCTGAATATCGTTATTATCATCGGAGCACTTGCTATGTTTAATGCTACTTTGACACTGCCCGGTATTGCAGGTATTGTTTTAACAATCGGCATGGCGGTTGATGCAAATGTCATAATCTATGAAAGAATCAGGGAAGAAATACGGCTCGGAAGAGGAATCATGTCTTCAATTGCAGCAGGATATAAGAGAGCGATAGTAACTATTCTCGATGCAAATTTAACAACTCTAATAACTGCTCTGGTTCTTTATCAGTTTGGTACAGGACCGATAAAAGGATTTGCCGTTACGATAAGTATAGGAATCATTGCAAGTATGTTTACTGCTATTATCGTTACAAGACTTATGTTCGATACAATATACGGCTCCGGTCATAAACAAAAAATAAGTATATAAGAGGACACATGCAGATTATAAAACCTAATACTAAAATTGACTTTGTAGGAAAAAATAAGATAGCAATAATAATATCATCAGTTGTTATTGCTATGGGTCTTCTGTATATATCTATATATGGATTAAACTACGGGGTAGGATTCAAAGGCGGAACAGAAGTAAGAGTAAAGTTCGGTAAAAATATAAGAATAAACAAACTTAGAAATGTCATTACCAAGATGGGATTTCTTTCACCAACAGTTCAAACCATCGGAAGGTCAAAAGACGAATATCTCATATATGTTAATAAAGTTGTATCCGACACTCAGTCAAAAGGAATAGCTGACAAGATGGTAACACGCATTAAAAAGATGTTTCCTAAAGTAAGTGTTGATTTAAGATCGGTTGATGTGATAGGCCCCAAATTTGGTAAAACATTGCGGGATAAAGCTGTACTTGCCATAATTGTGGCCACTATTGCTATATTATTATATGTGACTTTCCGTTTTAAATTTCGATTTGCGGTTGGAGCCATTATTGCATTGATGCACGATGTTCTCGTAACACTTACATTTGTTGCTATATTTCACTTTCAGTTTACGCTTCAAACATTAGCAGCAGTATTAACAATAATAGGTTATTCATTAAATGATACCATAGTTATTTTTGATAGAATTAGAGAACGGCTTAAAATGGCGAGGGGTAAACTTCCGTTGAAGCAGCTAATAAACCTGGGTATAAACGAAACCTTAAGCAGAACACTGCTAACATCACTAACCACGTTGTTTGTCATAGTTGTGCTGTTTTTCTTTGGAGGAAGTGTTATACATGGATTTTCGTTCGCTTTAATGATAGGCATAATAAGCGGTACATATTCATCAATTTACATCGCAAGTCCAATACTGCTTGCCTTTAAACAACCTTTATATACAGAAGAAAACGAGAATATTAATAATAGAAGCAATGTAATTATAAGTGATAATGCTAATTCCGGTTCAGGCGGAAACAGCAAACGCAAAAGCAAACATCGCAATAGTTCCTCAAAAAAACAACTTAAGTACAGGGTCTAAAAATAGTAAAAAACGAAAGAAAGAGTGAATCGATTCCCGCTTTTGCAGGAAAGACCCGCTCTTTTCTTCTCTATCTCACTTAAAAACCTTCAAAACCACTTTTTCCAAAAAAATACCAAAGATGTTAAAGTTGACAAGACAAGGGATATAAAAATTAGTATGAGGAAAGCGTGTGGATTATGCTGAAATGGTAAGGCGACATTCATACCGTAAATTCCGCTTAACGCTACAGGAATTGTAAGCACTATGGCAAAAGATGTCAGGAATTTCATTACGGAGTTCATATTATTTGATATAATTGAGGCAAATGCATCCATCATTCCACTTAAAATATTGCTGTAGATTGTTGTCATTTCAAGAGCCTGTTTATACTCAATGATGATATCATCTAAGATTTCTATATCGTCATCATTGAGCATGGATCTGTCTTGCCTCATCGCTCTTATTTTTTCAAGTGTGAGCTCATTTGATTTAAGAGATGTTGTAAAATAGATTAAACTTTTTTCCAGATTCAGCAACATAGTAAGCTCTTGGTTTCTCATAGACCGCCTCAAATGTTCCTCGTACTCCTCTATAATAGCGTTAATCACCTTGAGGTCGTTAAGGTAAAGAATGGCGATTTTGTATAACAAGTTAAAAACGAAATGCATTTTTGAATTATTGATGCAGTTTCTTTGTTTCATATTTGTAATGCTGTTTAATAATGTGCTCTCGCTTGTTACAGTCACTACTTCATCTTTTTTAGAAATTATTATACCTAACGGAACAGTCATAAATGGTATATCACCGTCAACAATTTTTACAGGAGCACGGATTATCATGAAATTGGCGTTATCTTCCGTTTCCGCCCTTGATCGTTCATCCCTATCAAGGGGATCTCTTAAAAAATCCTCCGGAATATCAAGCTTATTGCAAAGTGTGTTAATCTCGCTATCAGTCGGCATTTCCAAGTGTGACCAGATAGTATTTGATAGATCTCCATTGGCTATATCATATAAATTGCTAATTTTTTTTACTTTAATCATAGATGCCAGTTTACACAATGCTTTGTATAATTCAATAAAAAAGATTGACAAATGACCAAACATTTGCTAATTTTATAAAGATAAAGCGCCTGTGGCTCAACTGGATAAAGCTGCTGACTTCGGATCAGCCGATTGGGGGTTCGAATCCCTCCAGGCGCACCATGGCTGATATGGTTATAAATGTTTAATAAATATCGTGATACCGTGCTAAAAACATGAATATATATAGAAAACTTTAAAGTAATATTAACTGATGGTAACAAAGTTAGTATTTTATATGAAGTTAATTTATAAATATAATTTTATGGAGGTAAGATGAAACTAAAGGAAGTGCTTAATTACCATATTAAGGGACGGCCTGGCAAGCTTGAAATTCGTGCTACAAAGCCTCTGACAACTCAACTTGATTTAGGTTTAGCATACACGCCCGGAGTTGCCATGGTATGCAATTTGATCGCAAAAGATAAATCCGACAGCTATTTATACACGGCAAAAGCAAACCTTGTTGCAGTTGTCTCTAACGGAACTGCCGTTTTAGGACTTGGCAATATAGGAGCTGATGCTGCAAAGCCTGTTATGGAAGGAAAAGCGGTGTTATTCAAGAAGTTCGGCGATGTGGATGTTTTTGATATAGAGATAAATGAGAAAGATCCGGATAAACTAATTGATATAATTCGATCCCTCGAACCCACATTTGGAGGAATAAATCTTGAGGATATTAAAGCACCTGAATGTTTTTATATTGAGGAAAGACTCAAAAAAATAATGAATATACCGGTTTTTCATGATGATCAGCATGGAACAGCGATAGTAACCGGAGCTGCGGTTTTAAATGCCGTCGAACTTACCGGAAAAGATATTAAGGAGGCCAAGGTGGTAGCAAGCGGTGCAGGAGCCGCAGGCTTATCCTGTCTTAAACTTTTGGAGGATCTTGGCATCAATCATAAAAATATTACCGTTTGCGACAGCAAGGGAGTAATATATAAAGGAAGACCTGCATCAATCAATAAATATAAGGCATATTTTGAACAGAACACTGATAGAAGAACGCTATCCGATGCAATGGAAGGCGCCGATATCTTCATAGGTGTATCAAAAGGAAATATTGTGTCAAAGGCTATGGTAAAATCCATGAATGATAAACCGATCATATTTGCTATGGCTAATCCTATTCCTGAGATATCATACGATGATGCAAGAGAAGCAAATCCTAATGCTATTTTTGGAACAGGCAGATCCGACTATCCGAACCAGATTAACAACTTATTAGTTTTCCCATTTATCTTCCGAGGTGCGTTGGATGTTAGAGCAACAGCAATAAACAACGAGATGCAAAAGGCTGCAACTTACGCTCTGGCAAGACTTGCTAAGATACCTGTACCTCCCGAAGTTATGAAAGCTTATGGAAATACAAGTTTCTCTTTTGGACCCGACTATATAATTCCAAAGCCGTTTGACCATCGTCTGCGCAGCTTTATTGCACCTGCTGTTGCAAAAGCAGCTGTCGAAACAGGTGTTGCGAAAATAAAAACATTTAATCTCGGTATGTACAAAGAGCAACTTGAGGAAAAATCAAATGCATCTTACAGCTTTACAAGAGGGATCTACGCAAGAGCGAAGGCTGATCCTCAAAGAATACTTTTTACAGAAGCTGGTGCCAATGAAATATTACTAACCACTGAGATCCTCCTAAATCAAGATATGGCAAAACCCGTTCTAATAGGTAAAAGAAAGAATCTTATGGAAAAATCAAAAAAGAAAAATATAGATATAGATTGGAACCGCATTGATGTAATTGACCCTGATAACCTCCCTTTTGAAGAAGAATATACGAAAAAATTACATGAAAAACGCCAGAGAAAGGGTATGACATACTCAAAAGCAAAAAATTATATTAAAAACCGCAAAAACTACCTTGCAGCTATGATGCTTGATGAAGGATATGTTGACGCTGTTATAACCGGTCAGGTTTATAACTACGCAGCTGGAATTACACCGTTCTTGAGAATCCTTAAAGATAATACACAAAAGACTAATCCGGTTGTAGCAGGCGTCTATATAATGCTGGTAAAAGATAATATCTATGTTCTTTCAGATACAACAATCAATATCAATCCCGATGAAGAAACGTTAGCTCGGATTACCGTTGAAACTATAGACCTCGCAAGAAAAGTTGTAGGAATTGATCCTGTTGTAGCGATGCTGTCATTTTCTAACTTTGGAGAAACAGATAACATGGCTGCTCAAAAAATAAGAAATGCCGTAGGAATAGCGAGATCCCTTTCGCCTAATACCATTATCGACGGCGAAATACAAGCTAATGTGGCATTGGATAGCGATATGATAAGTCGTTCATATCCATTCTCAAAACTTAATGGTCATAAACCCAATGTTCTTATTTTCCCTAATCTTGATTCAGCCAACATTGCATACAAACTGCTTTATAAACTAGGAGGTGCAATACCCATAGGGCCGATTTTAACAGGACTTCCAAAATCAGTTCACATACTTGAAAGAGGCAGCAGTGTAGATAATATCATGAATATGGTAGCACTGGCATCTGTTGATGCACAAAATAAAAAAAATAGAGGAGATGGATAAATTATGAAATTACATGAATTTCAATCGAAGGGTATCCTATCAAAACAGAATGTCAATGTACCGAAAGGTGTTGTCATAACCGAACCGGTAGAGGCATGGGTAGCTGCAAAACAACTGGGATTGCCTGTCATACTTAAAGCTCAGGTCCATGCAGGAGGCAGGGGAGAAGCAGGCGGTGTAAAAATTGCAAAAACAACTGCAGAGGCTGAAGCAATTGCCAACTCTATGATAGGTATGAAGTTAGTCACAAAGCAAACCGGTAGTGCCGGAAAGATTGTGAAAAGATTACTTGTTGAAAAAACTGCTCATATTAAGAAAGAGTTTTATATCAGCATTTCCATTGATAGAATAAGCGGCCGACCAATGTTTCTTGCAAGCAAAGAGGGAGGAATGGCGATTGAAGAGGTTGCCGAAAAGAACCCCGATGCTATTTTCCAAAGAGTTATTGATCCTGCCACAGGAATAGTTCCATCTCAGGCAAGGGAAATAGCATATTCTCTTGGATTAGGGGAACAGGTCAAACAAACGGCAAAACTCATAGTTTCGATATACAACGCATTTATGGATAGCGATGCATCTATGATAGAGCTTAATCCATTTATATTAACCGATGAGGGCGATATAGTTGCCCTTGATGCAAAGATAGATATAGATGACAGTGCACTATTTAGACACAAAGATATCGCAAAACTTCGTGACATTACTGAGGAAAGCGAAACGGAAACGAAATCTTCGTTTTACGGGCTTTCATTTGTGCAGCTTGATGGAAATATAGGATGTATGGTAAATGGAGCCGGACTTGCAATGGCAACAATGGATCTTATAAAAATATCGGGCGGAAATCCTGCTAATTTTCTTGACATAGGCGGCGGAGCCGGCAAAGAAAAAGTTACTCATGCATTTTCCTTGATTTTGCAAGATAAAAATATCAAAGCTATTCTGATAAACATATTCGGCGGTATAACCAGATGCGACGAGGTTGCAAACGGTATCGTGGCAGCGGCAAAAGAGCTTAAACTTGAACTTCCTATGGCCGTTAGACTTAAAGGTGCCAATTTTGAGGAAGGCAGCAGAATATTGAAAGAATCGGGCTTGAAATTTGAGGTTTTTGACAGCCTGAATGAAGCTGCGTTAGCAAGCGTAAAAATGACAAACGCTTAATAAAAGGAGATACAAATAATATGAGTATACTTGTCAACAAAGATACAAAAGTACTGATTCAAGGTATGACAGGAAAGGAAGGAACGATCCATGCAAAAGGATGCATTGACTACGGCACAAATGTTGTTGCAGGAGTAACACCGAATAAGGGCGGCACAACGCATCTTGGTGTCCCTGTATTTAACACGGTCAGAGAGGCAATTAAAAAAACAGGAGCAAACTGCTCGCTCATATTTGTTCCGCCTCCGTTTGCGGCAGATGCAATAATAGAAGCAGCCGATGCAGGTCTGAAACTAATTATATGTATTACGGAAGGTATTCCGGTAAGAGATATGGTAAATGCAAAGCGATTTATTGATGGCAAAGGCATAACTCTGATTGGTCCGAATTGCCCTGGGATACTTTCTGCTGATGAATGTAAAGCTGGGATAATGCCTGGAAATATTTTTAAAAAAGGAAAAGCCGGTGTTATCAGCAGAAGCGGAACACTTGTTTACGAAATTGTTGATCAGCTTACTAAGGCAGGTGTCGGTGAAACCACATGCGCCGGCTTGGGCGGAGATCCTGTGGTAGGAACAAAATATAATTTCTGGCTGGAGCAATTTCAAAATGATCCGGAA
>CAZAPZ010000062.1:0-9284 GCA_964487285.1 uncultured Campylobacterales bacterium
CAATGCCGATCTTATCTTTGAAGACAATAAACCGGGTTTACGTGTCAAGCTTGTTTTTAAAAAATCCAACAAACTATATAAGCAATAGTTTGTTGTCTTAATAAAATATCAAAATTCTTCTCGACTTCAACATTTTATCCGAATAAACCCATATTCTGTGGGCTTTTTAAACTATGAGACCACTACAGTTTATATTTTATATACAGCTCTGCGGAGGGGTGTGTCCATTAATCTGTAGATCTGTCTTAAGCTTGGGGCTCAGTATAGATATCCAAATAATGATCTGCCGTCTTTTTCTTATTAATTGATTAATCCATTGTATAATTATGAAACAACTGTTATAATCATAAAAAGAATTTGTTAAATAGTTGCTTGCAAGTGTGTAACAAAAGATTATAAACCGACCTTTCCTTGTGCACCTATCACCTAGTACACCGCTATTGCCGCTGAAGGTTGCATTAGATGCATAAGGTTGGTTAAAAAGGAGTATTGCCTATGATAATAGGTGTTGATACGGGAGGGACATTTACCGACTTTATATATAACAACGGCGATACTTGGGGCATCTATAAACTCCTCTCGACACCTGATAATCCTGCCGAAGCTGTCTTAGCGGGCATCTCTCATCTATGCAGCGGCATAACAGATGTTGTTCATGGATCAACAGTTGCAACTAACGCAATATTAGAAAAAAGAGGCGCTGATTGTGCTCTTATTACAAATAGCGGCTTTGAAGATATTTTAGAAATCGGCAGGCAAAACAGAACTAATATTTATAACCTCAATTATCATAGAAATCCTCCCTTGATAAAGAAAAACTATCGATTCGGAATTGACTGCAGAATTGATCATAATGGAAATATCATAAGTAGTATTGATAAACTTAAGATAAATGAAATTATCATAAAGCTCAAAAAAAGCAACATTAAATCGGTTGCCGTATCGTTTCTCTTCTCATTTGAAAATTCCGGTCATGAGTTGACCGTAGGAAAAATCTTAGAAGATAACGGATTTATGGTTTCGCTTTCACATAAGATCGTTGCAGAATTCAGAGAATATGAAAGAACTTCAACTACAGTCATAAACGCCTATGTAATGCCATTGATGAAAACTTACATAAATGATATTGCATCTTCTCCAAAGCTTAAATCACTTCATATCATGCAGTCAAACGGAGGAAGTATTTCGGCTCATACGGCAATGAATGTTCCTGTAAAAACGATCCTTTCGGGACCCGCAGGCGGAGTAGTAGGGGCTTACAACATAGCCAAAACGGCAGGACTTAATAATATCATAACCTTTGATATGGGCGGCACATCAACAGATGTATCTCTGCTTCAATCAAACCTCCCCATTAATGTTGAATCGGACATTGCCGGCTATCCGGTTAAAACACCTGTTATAGATATACATACAGTCGGTGCAGGCGGCGGATCAATTGCCTATTTTGATGACGGAGGAGCTCTTCAGGTAGGACCGAGAAGTGCCGGAGCAAGTCCAGGCCCAATATGCTACGGCAAAGGCACAAAGATTACCGTTACCGATGCAAATCTATATCTAAACCGTTTGGTTTACGATCAGTTCTTAGGTGGTAAAATGCTGCTTGAGACAAAGCGGCTTGATTACTATTTCGATAAACTATCAAAGCAAGCCGGCATTGGTGCCAAGAAACTTGCCGAAGGGATTATTGATATAGCAAACGGCAATATGGAAAAAGCCATACGGGTTATTTCGGTTGAAAAAGGATACGATCCATCCAAATTTGCACTGTTTGCATTCGGCGGAGCGGGTGGAATGCATGCGGCATACCTTGCGCATCTTCTGCATATTAAGAAAGTAGTGATACCAAAAGATTCAGGAATACTATCGGCAATTGGAATGCTAACGGCTGATATTATTAAAGATTATTCACAGACTGTTATGAAACATAACATTACTGCAAACAAACTATCCGCTCTTTTTAAACCGATAGAACAAGATGCGATGAGTGAGCTTTCCAATGAAGGATTATCGGAAAAGGATATAAGTTTAAACCGTTTTGCCGATATCAGATATATTGGCCAATCGTATGAAATTATTGTGCCGTTCGACAAAAATTTTATAGAAAGTTTTCACAATCTTCACAAGCTGCGCTACGGTTATTCGGATGAACAAAAAGAGGTTGAAGTGGTAAATATACGAGTAAAAGCCACCGGAAAAACTAAAAAACCAAAGATGCAAAAATACGATTTTGCCGGGCCAATACCGGATAAATCCGCATTCATTGGATGGTCCGATACGATTTTTGATGATAAAAGCTATAGGACAAATATTCTGTCACGCAATCAGCTCTCGTTTGGCAATCGTATTGACGGTCCTGCAATCGTAGTTGAATATTCATCCACAACAGTTTTGCCTCCTTTTGCATTTTTGACAGTTGATAAATACGGTAATATGATTATGGAGGAGAAATGAAGTCAGATCCTATAACGCTTGAACTCTTTAAAAACCGTTTTTCTTCAATAGCTCAAGAGATGGGGGTTACTTTACAGAGAACTTCATTTTCTCCGAATATTAAAGAGCGGCTTGATTTCTCATGTGCGGTCTTTGATAAGAATGCTGAAATGGTTGCCCAGGCGGCTCATATACCCGTTCATCTCGGATCTATGCCGTTATCTGTTAAATCTGCCGTAAAGACGATTGAAGCGGATAGCGGCGATATGATAATAGTAAACGATCCTTATAAAGGCGGTACGCATCTACCAGATATAACAATTGTTGCTCCGATATTTCTCGGTAAAGATTTACCTCAATTCTATGTTGCAAACAGAGCTCACCATTCCGATGTAGGAGGCATTAGTCCTGGGTCGATGCCGTTATCAACATCTTTATATCAGGAAGGCGTTATTATTCCTCCTATGAAAATTATAGAGCATGGCATCATTGATAAAAAGCTTATGAAATTTTTTCTCAGCAATGTAAGAACACCATTTGAAAGAGAAGGCGACCTTTCAAGTCAGATTATGGCAAACTTGACAGGAATTAAACGAATAGAGGAGATAGTTAAAAAATATTCATTTGATACGACTCTGTTTTATGCGAATAGTTTAAACGATTACTCTGAATCTATTATGCGAAAAACAATCATGAAAATTCCAAACGGTATATACCGATATGTAGATCGCATGGATAATGACGGACAATCCACAACCGATGTAAAAATAAAGCTTACAATGAAAATCAAAGACGACGCCGCTGAGCTTGATTTTTCAGAATCGGATAATCAGACGGAAGGCAATATAAATGCGGTTTATGCAATAACTATGTCAGCCGCTCTTTATGTATTCAGGTCTTTGGTACCACAGAATATTCCTACTAATTCAGGCTGTATGCGTCCGATTAAGGTGATAACAAGAAAGGCAAGCGTAGTTGATGCTGAATTTCCATCTGCTGTGGCTGCAGGAAACGTTGAGACATCTCAAAGAATAGTAGATGTTATTTTAGGCGCTCTTTTCTCAGCTATACCTGAAACTATACCTGCGGCAAGTCAAGGAACAATGAACAATATTACAATCGGCGGTGCAGATGAATCGGGAAAGCCGTTCACTTATTATGAAACTATAGGCGGAGGCATGGGTGCCGGCAGCAGGAGTAATGGTGAATCTGCAATACATTCACATATGACAAACACACTTAATACACCTATTGAAGCGCTTGAATACAGTTATCCGTTCATCGTAACGGAATATTCCATAAGAAAAAATTCGGGAGGTGAAGGAAATTTTTATGGGGGTAATGGATTAAATAGGGAGATAAAACTTTTATCCGATGTGCAGGTAACTGTTTTATCCGAGAGAAGGAAGAACGCTCCATACGGATTGAGAGGAGGTGATGCCGGACAAAAAGGTAAGAATATTATTAAATTCAAAGGGAAAGATTTCAAAGATATGCCGTCTAAATTTAGCATAAAGCTCAAAAAAGACGATATTATAAGAATAGAGACACCCGGCGGCGGCGGATATGGAAAAAAACTTATGAGGAGTTAAAATGAAGAAAATTTTATCAATTCTGCTACTTTTAGGATTTGTATGTTTTGGAAGTTTGCAATCCAAAGCGGCAAAGATTGTAAAAATGAATTTAAACGCAATATATGGCCCAACAAGTATTCACACGCTTGGGGCAATCCATTTTGCAAAACTGGTTAATAAATATTCAAAAGGCAGTGTAAAGATCACTGTTTATCCAGGTGGCGCATTGGGCTTCAAGGGAGCTGAACTCTTGCGTGTTGTAAAAGAAGGTCAGGTTCCAATGTCCGATATTTTGATGGGTGTAGTATCAGGCAGCGCTCATGTTTTTGGCATTAGTTCTCTTCCCAGACTTGTACTCTCATACAAAAAAGCAGAAAAGCTTTACAAGATGTCGAAACCTCTTTATAAAAAAGCGGCTTTGAAATGGAATCAAAAGTTTTTATATGCGGCTCCATGGCCGCCAAGCGGACTTGTTACGAAAAATCCAATAAAGAGATTGAGTGATCTTAAAGATCTTAAAATTAGAACATACGATAGAAACGGCGCTCAATTCTTAAGGTACCTTGGGGCGTCTGCCGTATCAATGCCATGGGGAGATCTTTACTCAGCATTACGAACGGGATTGGTTAAAGGCGTATTGACATCAGCTGAATCCACTAAAAACGGAAAATTTTGGGAAGTTCTAAAACAGTTTAAAAAAATTGATTATGCGTATCCGCTAAACATGGTTACAATCAATTTGGATTATTGGAATTCATTATCAAAATCTCAAAAGCATGCTATGCTAAGAGCCGCTAAAGAGACCGAAAGAATTCAATGGAATAGATCTAAATCGTATAATAAAAATGCTCTGGTAACAATCAAAAAGCATGGAATGATTGTGACCGGCGTCAGCAAAAAATTGAGATTAGCAATGGATAAAGCCGCCAAAAAAGTAATCGATCAGTTTCTTGCAAAGGCAACTAAACAGGAAAAAGCGGTGGTATTACAATTTATTAAGTGATTAATATTATAATGCGCTTCATAGATATGCTCTCTAAATGGGGAGCGTATCTATCGGCAATACTTTTGTCAGCTATGGTATTATTGATTTTTGTCAATATTATAGGTAGATCGTTGATAGGAACATCTATTTTAATTACCGACGAATACAGCGCATATCTATTTGTAGGCGTTGTGATGTCTGCGCTTGCTTTTGCCCTTAAAGAAAATGCTCACATAAAAATCAATCTGCTTACCGGTAACATTGGCAAACAACCCGCTAAGTTTGTAACTATTGCTTCAACTTTCATAGCATTTTTCATAAGTCTCTTTATGATCTATTTTTCCGCCGCTATGATTTATCAATCATTAACCCTTAATATACGCGCTGATACAGTTAGCGAGACAAAACTGTTTATACCTCAAATCTTTATTCTGCTTGGATTTTTTCTACTTGCTCTTCAATTATCTGCACGATTATTAAAAATAGTGAAATGATCTCGAATCCGCTCATTCTCACTATTTTGCTTGTGGTAATACTTTTTTCATTTTTATTATCAGGTCTCTGGATAGGATTCTCACTTTTTGCCACCGGAATGTCGTTAATGCTGCTTTATAACTTTAATTTGCCTCCTGCCATCTCTATATGGAATAAAATAGGAGGGCTTATGGCAAATTCAATATGGAACAGCCTTAATTCCTGGTCATTGGCATCACTTCCTCTTTTTATCTTAATGGGCGAACTGTTATATGAAACAGATCTTTCATCCAAACTATTTAACGGATTGGCGCCATGGCTTACCAAAATTCCAGGCCGGTTACTTCATATCAACGTTATCGCATGCTCAATGTTTGCTGCTGTTTCAGGATCAAGTGCCGCCACAACAGCCACCATAGGAAAAATCACACTGAATGAGCTTTCGAAAAGAGGTTATGATAGAGGTTTATCGGTAGGATCACTTGCAGGAGCCGGAACATTAGGTTTTTTAATACCCCCGAGTATTATTATGATCATTTACGGAGTACTTTCTAACACATCCATAGGGAAGCTGTTCGCTGCAGGTGTATTCCCAGGAGTTATGCTCGGCAGTTTTTACTCAGGCTATATAATAATACGCAGCCTGATAAATCCTTCTTTGGTACCCCAAGAAACAATGAAGTACAGCTTTAAAGAAAAGTTGCGAGCATCTACAGGAATTGTACCGGTTGTGGTTTTGATACTTATTGTGCTCGGAAGTATCTATCTCGGCTTTGCAACTCCGACGGAAGCTGCGGCACTTGGTGTTGTAGGAGCTATGGTAACAGCATTAATTTTTAAAAGCCTCACCTTTGCAACTGTGAAAAACGCATTTATCAATTCTATAAAAACAACAGCGATGATCTCATTTATCATAATGGGAGCTGCGTTTCTTTCTCAAGTTGTAGGATTTGTGGGAATGGCGCGAGCATTGAGCCTGTTTGTTGCTCAATTAGGGCTATCTCCTAATATGCTTCTTCTTGTGGTAGGAATTATGTATATGCTAATGGGAATGGTTCTTGACGGCATATCTATGGTAGTAATGACATTGCCTATAATTTTGCCCATAGTCGTTTCCGCGGGCTTTAGTCCTCTTTGGTTCGGAATATTTCTTGTTATTATGGTTGAACTCGCCCAAATTACCCCTCCGGTAGGATTCAGCTTGTTTGTTATTCAGGGCATATCGGATGAAAGTACAGGAAACATTATAAAACAAAGTTTTCCATTTTTCTTAATAATGATACTTTCCATTGTGATACTTGTGCTTTTTCCTGAAATAGTGTTTTATCTTCCCAATCAAATGAGTTAAGATCCGGATAATAAAAAATGTCTATTTGAAAATCCCATTCCCCGTAGCATTATTATGATAAATATTACAAACTTAGGAGGATTTCCGTGAACCGAGATAGACCAAAAACAGTTACAATATCAAATATTGATTACAAGTATTTCGATATTACGGAGCTCTCAACAGATGGATACGATGTTCACACACTTCCGTTTTCTATAAGAATTCTTGTGGAAAATATTTTGAGAAATATGGATGAAAGCATTGTTTTTAAATCGGATCTGGAGCATCTATTAAAATGGAAAGACGGTTATAATACGCCTGTTGAAATACCGTATCATCCTTCAAGAATTTTGATGCAAGATTTTACCGGAGTTCCTGCTGTTGTAGATTTGGCGGCTATGCGGGATGCTGTTAAGCAAATTGGCAAAGATCCTTCTATTATAAATCCCGTAGTTCCTGTTGATCTTGTCATAGATCATTCTGTTCAGATTGATTACTACGGAACTTCAGGTTCAATATGTAAAAGCATCAAAAAATGGTTCCACAGTAGAATTTAAAGTGTCGGTGCGACTTGATACGGAAATAGAAACCACTTATTTCAAAAATGGCGGCATACTTCAATATGCGCTGAGGTCATCCAACAAATAAAAATGCGGTGTAAAATAATAGGTAAAAAAGAGAATAAGAATTTGAGATAAAGTTGCCTTGACAATTTGGGGTGGTATAGTCTGTTTTAATTTAACGGGAAAAAGTTGCAAGTAAAAAAACAGCAGTATGCAAGTACCTACTATGGTGCGAGATACAGATGAAATGTTGGTAATCTTTTGCAAAAGTAAACTATGCACAGTTCAATTACGCATTTATAACTTTACTAGATTTGCTGAAATAGTAAATTAATTGGAAGAAGCTGAACTTAGACACAAAAATGATCATAGTAATATATTTTAGAGAGCAAGGATGATAAAAAATAGATCAGATCTCATAAGAGGAACTTTTTCAAATCAACGGAAAGACCTTTTAAATGCCTTTGAGTGCGCATTGGAGCGAATAGATCCCGAAAATTGTATAAAAAATTGCGTTCAAGGTGATCGCAATTTGCTGAAGATAGGAGATAAATCCTTAAACTTATCCAAATTCGACAAACTCTATTTGATAGCCTTTGGAAAAGCAAGCATTAAAATGGCTCAACCAATACTTGAAATGTTCGATATATCTGAAGGGATTGTCGTAAACAGAGATTATTCTACAAAACTATCTAAAAATATTAGCTATATTCGAGGCGGACATCCCATTCCTGATGAAGGTAGTTTGTCAGCTGGTAAAAAGATTTTAGATCTTGCTTCAAAAATAACCGATAAGGATTTTACTTTTGTGCTTATATCCGGTGGGGGATCATCGCTTGTTGAAACTCCGCTTGTTTCCCTTGCCGATCTTAAAAAAACAACCGATGCGCTTATTAAATCGGGCGCTGATATAACCGAACTTAACACATTGCGAAAGCATCTTTCAAACGTGAAAGGCGGAAAGCTTCTTGGTGCAATTAAGGGAAATATAGTTTCACTTATAATATCCGATGTAATAGGCGACTTTATAGATACGATTGCGTCAGGTCCAACATATTTTGACTCAACAACCTTTCAAGATGCATATAACGCAATAAGTAAATATAATCTTGAGAATAAAATTCCCAAAAGCGTAATTAGCATTATCAATAACGGCATTGAAGGCAAAATTCAAGAAACACTGAAAAGTAATTCCATTGATCTTGCAAGAGTTAGAAATATTCTTGTTGCTACAAACTTCGATGCGTGCAAAGCAGCAGACAACTATCTAAAGGCAAGGGGATATAATACATTATATCTTGGTTCTCGTATTCAAGGTGAAGCAAGAGAAATTGCAAAAGCAGTGGGCGGCGTAGGGATAGATATCTTTAACGCAAAGCTTAATATTAGAAAACCTGCGGCAATTATTTTTGGTGGAGAAACTACAGTTACTGTCAAAGGAAATGGGAAAGGTGGAAGAAATCAAGAGTTTGTTCTCGCCTTAACCCCTTTTTTATCAGACATAAAGGGTGTCTTCGCATCTATGGGAACAGACGGCATTGACGGAGAAAGTGATGCGGCAGGAGCAATATCTGATTCTAACTCGTTGGATAAGTCATTAGATATAGGTATAAAACCTGAGTATTTTCTTAAAAAGAATGATTCTTATCACTATTTCAAGTCTTTAGGCGACCTCATTATGACAGGTCCTACAGGCACAAATGTGGCAGATATTGCAATACTAATTGTTATATAAGATAAATAAGAATTAGAAGGTTCATACATGGAAATCCTGGTTGTATGCAGACACTAAGTAAAGCCGAAAGAGAAAGGATTGGGAAAAACAGGTGTTCAGCTAAACCCGAGATAGTATAATCCCCCAAGAAATTCATACAATAAAAAATGGAACTCTTATTCCCCAAGACTACAATGAAAAGGTATAAATT
>CAZAPZ010000063.1:0-9263 GCA_964487285.1 uncultured Campylobacterales bacterium
GCAAAAAAGTCCTTGCTGTTATGGAAAAAAACGGACTTAAACGCGGTGAGAACGGTCTTGAAGTTTATGTTATGTGCGAAATTCCGAGTAATGTTATTCTTGCGGATAAATTTAGTGAAATATTTGACGGATTTTCGATAGGATCAAACGATCTCACTCAGCTTACTCTTGGGCTTGATAGAGATTCGGCCATTGTGGCGCCTCTATTTAATGAAAGAGACGAAGCGGTCAAAAGAATGATTCACATGGTAATTCAGACTGCTCATAAATATAATAAACCTGTTGGTATTTGCGGTCAGGCTCCTTCCGATTACCCGGAGTTTGCTCAATTCTTGGTTAGCGAAGGAATTGACAGCATGTCACTTAATCCTGACAGTGTTATGAAAACCACGCTTTCGGTACTTGAGATGGAGAAAAACTTAAGGAAATAAGCTGGAAAATCTCTTAAATATGAGATTTAAGATGATTATTTGCTACGACGGTACAAATTTTTACGGTTCACAAAGACAGTCGCAGTCGAGAACCGTTCAAGGCGTGATAGAAAACGCCGTATCAACTATTGAGGATAAAGCAGTGATGATCGATTTGGCAGGCAGAACCGATAGAGGGGTACATGCCACAGGTCAGGTGGCAGCATTTAACAGCGATAGAACGCTGAGCATTAAGAGGTGGAAAAAATCTCTTAATGCTCTTTTGCCGCAAGATATATCGATTGTTAAAATGCAATATTCGGATAATATATTATTTGATCCCAGGAGAGATGCGGTGAGACGCGATTATGTATATACAATAAAAATAGGCAGATACAATCCCATGCTTTCTAATTATGCTTTGCAAATCAATAAACCTATAGATATAGAAGCAGTTAGTAAAGCTGCAGGAATGATAGTAGGAACGCATAATTTTAGAATATTTTCCGTAGGAAGCTCCAAGGGCAGCTATATTACAACGGTTTTCAGCTCACAGATTAAAGCTGTTGGAAACTGGATCTTTTATAAAATTTCATCTGCTGCCTACTTTAAACATATGATAAGAAGAATAATCGGCCTGCTGATTCTAATAGGCAGCAAGCAATACTCACCGTATGCAGTTGAAGATTGTTTGAACGGCAAACGCTTATCTTTTAGCGCAGGAAGTCCATCCGGGCTAATTTTAAGAAGGATAGTTTATGATTAAGCTGCAGCCGGTTGCATTTCCGTTTCATGTTAAAAAAGGTGAATCGGTATATTTTATTGATGAAACAAGTCTAACCGTATGCGGTATCAGCCCGCCGGAACATTCGGTAGTCTGCGATATCGGCAATATTAAACCGTCGTCAATTATAACGATTGGCAAATTAAGGCTTCATACTAAACCAAGCGAGTTTTTGTCTCATAGTATTGTTGAAGGCTGGAATTCCAAACTGCTGTTTGGTGTTGAACTTGAGGCAGATTCAGACGGCGTAATTGAGCGGGAAGCAGAGATTGACAACTCTATACTTTCGGCTGCGATAATTACGCTTTCGGACAGAGGAGCAATAGGAAGAAGAGATGATTTGACAGGGCCTCTCGTACAGAAAATTATTGCCAAAGTAGCTGGCGTAAACAAACTGTATCTTATACCGGATGATAAAAATCTTCTCAGATATACTGTAAGTGAGCTTGCAGATAAAATGCATTATGATATTATTATAACAGATGGCGGTACAGGCGTAAGTCCGCGTGATACCACAAGCGATGTTACGCAAGAGCTTATAGAAAAAAGAATGCGGGGAATGGAGCAGGCTATGATGGCAGCAAGCCTCAAAGAGACATATAAAGCTGTGCTTTCCAGGGCTGTAGCGGGCATAAGAGGCAGAAGTTTGATTATTAATTTACCAGGAAGCCCAAGAGCGGCATCATCTAATCTGCTTTCTATTATTGGTGCCATTAGTCACATAATAAAAAAATTGAACGGTGACCCATCGGACTGTTCAGTATAAAGGAGTTGTCATGTCACGTATTGTATCTATTGATGGAAGGGAAATTCTTGATTCAAGAGGTAATCCTACAGTCGAAGCTCATATAGTTACTGAAAAGACTGAAGCGATAGCAAAAGTACCATCAGGTGCATCAACCGGAATCCATGAAGCCGTAGAGTTGAGAGACGGTGAGTCGCGATTTGGTGGAAAAGGTGTTTTAAAAGCTGTTGGCAATATAAAGGGACCGATTGCAAACGCACTTATTGGAAAAGATGTTTTCGATCAACGCGGAATTGATGAATTGATGATAAAAATAGACGGTACGTCTAACAAAGCAAACCTTGGTGCAAATGCTACAATTGCCGTATCCATCGCCTGCACAAGAGCAGCCGCTTACGAAGCGGGCATTCCACTTTTTAGATATATAGGAGGCGTTTCACCGAATATAATGCCTGTTATAATGTCAAATGTTATCAATGGCGGAAAACATGCCAATAATAATATTGATCTTCAGGAATATATGCTTGTTCCTATCGGAGCATCTAATTTTCACGACGCCCTTCGCATGACAGCGGAGAGTTATCATGCCTTAAAAGAAATACTCAATGATAAGCATCTTTCAACGGCTGTCGGCGATGAAGGAGGGTTTGCACCCAATCTTAAAAATAATAGAGAGCCGCTTGAGCTTATGTCAATGGCAGTAGAAAAAGCAGGTTACAAGCTTGGGGAAGATATTAAGTTTGCCATAGATCCTGCGTCATCCTCTTTTTTTGAAGATGACAAATATCGTATTGAAGGAAACTATTATAATAGTTCCGAAATGATAGATTATTACGAAAAATTGATTGGAGATTTTCCTATATTTATCCTTGAAGATGGATTGGCGGAAGACGATTGGAAAGGGTGGAAAGAGTTGAATAGCCGCCTTGGAGATAAGGTAATGCTTATAGGCGATGATATTTTTGTTACTAATACCAAATTAATAAGGCGCGGTATAAAAGAAAAGACTGCCAATGCGGTGTTGATAAAACCGAATCAAATCGGTACGGTCTCCGAAACAATAAACGCAATTGAACTATCTCAATTCGCCGGCTTCAAAACCGTTGTCAGCCACCGTTCAGGAGAGACCGATGATACTTTTATAGCAGATCTTGCTGTTGGAAAAAATTGTGGTTTTTTAAAAACGGGATCAATATGCAGGGGTGAAAGAATAGTAAAATATAATCGTTTGGCAGAAATTGAAGATTATCTCGGAAAAAGCTCTATATACGGTTGAAGCGTAAATATATTGTCAGTGCCATTTTAATTATACTATTTGTATATGTTTCTATTTCTGCAGTAAGAGCTCATATCGAGCTTAAATCGTTGAAATCGTGGAAGCTGAGTGTATCTAAGGAATTTGTTAAGAACAAGATCAAATTAAATAAAATGGAAATTATGTTGAAGCAGACTAAGAATAAAAATTATCTTATTGATCTTGCCCGTGAAAAGCTATACATGAAAAAACCGGATGAAACTATCATTCCGGTTCAATAATATTTTATGACATACTTTTATTTATGATACTTAGATTTGCTCCATCACCTACAGGATTGCTGCATGTTGGTAATATCAGAGTAGCTATAATCAACTATATCGAAGCTTTAAAGCATGATGGCCAGCTGATATTGAGATTTGAAAACAGCGATCCTAAAAGATCGACAATAGACTATGAAAACCAAATACTTGATGATTTGACATGGCTTAATATAAAATTTGATCATATATATAGGCAATTAGATAGAATGGATATTTATAAAGCAATTGCCTCGGAACTATTAAAATCAGGCGGTGCGTATAGATGCTTTTGCAGTAAAGATAAATTGCAAGATGCCAAAAGAGATGCTATTCATAAAGGGATTGCATACCGTTATTCAGGCTGCTGCTCTAATATAACAGATAAAGAGAGTGAACGAATGGCAGAAACCGAACCTTATACTATAAGGCTAAGAAATGTGTCTAAAATAGTTGTGAAAGATGCTATCAGAGGAGATATAGAATTTGATCCTAAGGATATCGACGATTTTATTATTCTTAGAGAGGATGGCACGGCTACTTATAATTTTGCGTGCTCGGTAGATGACATGGATATGAAAATTGATGAGGTGATTAGAGGCGAAGATCATATCACAAATACAGCTCGCCAGATAGCTGTCTTGAATGCCCTTAATAAAAAACTACCTAATTATATTCATCTTCCGACAATGTTAGATGTTGACAGAAAAAAGATTTCAAAAAGAAAGGGCGGTTTTAGCATAAAAGATTTAAGGAAAGACGGTATATTGCCTGAAGCAATTGTCTTATATCTTGCGTCTCTTGGAAGCGGTAAAAATTTTAATTACGAGAATCTGATATTACAGTTTTCAATAAAGAAGATTTCAAAAAGTAATATAGTGTTTGATTATAATAAACTGCTCAGGATAAATGAAACCTTAATAAAGACAATCAGCGAAAAAAAACTTATAAAGCATTTGAAAGAATTTGATGATAGAGCTTTTAGTAAAAATTGGATAAATTTTGTTGCTGTCTTTAGAAAAAATGCCGAAACCTTAAAAGAGTTAGATAGCCTAATTGATCGGTTTTTAAAATTTATTCCTGAAAAAGCGGCATATACCGATAAAGATGTGCTCACCTCTTTTGTAAAAGCTTATAAAGAAAATAATTTTAGCTGCTCTATCAGGAAAACATCGGAACAAACTCTTAAAAAAGGAAAAGAACTTTATCATCCCATTAGAATGGCTTTGACAGGAAATCAATCGGGACCGCCCCTGCTTGAACTGATCGAAGTTTTTGGTAAACAAAAGACCTTAGCAAGATTAGAATCTGCGATATAGGAGGAAAGCAGCAACTTACCCCCTTTGTGTGTTTATCTTATGCTCTTTACGTTGTTACTTATGCAATCGTTGTTTCAATGCTCAGCAGTTTTGGCCCCTGTTTCATGATGAATTTGTCATTTACGGTTTCCCATATCCATCCTGAATAGCCGTATCCTCCTATCGGGCGAGTAACAAGTGCTCCTCTCCAGCTCTCTTTTCTCGGTTTGTTATAACTTGTTGTGCCAAATTTACCAAATATAAAATCTTCTACTTCATAGGCATAGTTTTTACCTTTCAATCGTTCAGACAAATCCCATGCCTGTTTTCCTCCCCATATAGAAGCACGAAGTCCGTATTTGTTATCTGCTGCAATATTATAAGCATCGTTAGTATCCTCAAACGGCATTATCATACTTACAGGTCCAAAGATCTCATCCTGCATACCAATCATATCTTTTTGCGCATCAATAATTATAGTGGGAGAAACTATGCTTTCCTCTATCTTGCCTCCAAAAACTATTTTCCCTCCTTTATTTCTTGCATCAGAGATAACATTTTTAATATTTTCGAGAGCTATGCTACTTGCAATGGGAACAACACGAAGCTTGCCCGGATCCTTCTGATTGGCAATCTCCTCGGTTCTTTCAATAAACTCGTGTATAAACGCACGATATATACCATGCTGCACGAGTATTCTTTCCGGTGCTGTGCAAGTTTGCCCCGAATAACCGTATTTGCTTTGGACGAGGTCGTACATACAGTCATCAAGCGGAGCATCGTTAAAGACTACAAACGGATCATTTCCCGGTCCTTCAAATACGAGTTTCTTGCCGCTTTCCATTACTTTTTCTTTTACAGGAAGAATATTTTTGTCAGAGCCAAAAACTATTACGGCATCTGTAAAATCATCTTGCAATGAATCCGAAAGAAACTTTTTACCTGATTCATAAGAAAATTGTATCTCATCTCCAAAAATAGGTTTGTATAATCGTTCGGTAAGATGAGAAATTTCACTTCCTTTGCTTGAAAATTTTATTCTCACTCTATTGCCGCCTATCCATGCTGAAAGTATTGCAACGCTAAGCCAGGCCGAGCCGTCATAAGGAAGCATAATCGCTACATTTCCGATCGGTTTTCTGTCGGATATTATATTTTCAATTCTAGAAAACAGTCGAAGCTGGTTAATATTATGATCCAATTCCCTGCTGCAGTCATATTTGCAGAAACCAAGATCTCCTGTTGCAGTATTAATATATTCGTCTCGTGCATTAAGTAAACTTTTAGAGAATTTCCAAATTTTCTCCATTCTTTTTTTAAAATCTGTCACCATTGCCCCCTATACAGAACACTACTAAGTTTCGATTTATATGATACTTAGTTTACGTAAATTTCTTTATTTTATAATTATACATTATGTTATGGCTTGGATTTTGTCAAGAAAGTCTGCGATTTGCCGGACTTTAATCTTCTTTATGAGAGATAAATTAGCACAATCTTGTTCTAATATTTATAATTTTTACATAAAATTTACATAAAATTTATAGCATGGCACAATGATTAATGTTATAATATTAATAATATTAAATCTATATGAATTGTTGAAGCATTATAATTAAGAGTAAATTAGGTAGATTAATTAAAGAAACTAAATTCTTAATTAATAGGAGGTTTGAGATGTTTGATAAGAAGAATGTATCGAGGCGTACTTTTCTCAATGCCATGGCTGCAACAGGAGTTGCTGCATATGCGGCTCCAACTGTACTCGCAAAGGATATGTCGCCGAGTGGTCCGGTTTTAAATACGCATAAAACAGCCACGGCAACGCATTGGGGATCAGTGGAAACAATTGTTAAGGGTGGAGAATTCATTAGGGTTAAACCTTTTAAAGATGAATATCCTATTCCTATGATTCGGGCATTGGCAGATCGTGTGAATGCTCAAAATAGAGTAAAATACCCTATGGTTAGGGAAGGATACTTAAAATATGGATATAGAAGCAACAAGTCTAAGAGAGGCAGAGATAGATTTGTTAGAGTAAGTTGGGAAAAGGCGTTTGAACTTGTAGCAAAGGAGTTGCAGAGAGTTAAGGGTAAATATGGCAGCGCGGCAATATTTGCAGGCAGTGTAGATTGGCATAGTGTAGGAAAGTTGCACGCTTCGCCCACACTATTAAGAAGAATGCTAAATTTGTTTGGCGGATTTACGGATGATACCGGAGATTTTAGTGTTCAAGCTGCTATGACCATACTACCGCATGTTACCGGAAATATAGAAGTTTATGATAGGCAAACCGCATGGCCAACAATAATAGAGCATACTGATACTGTTATTCTTTGGGCTGCTGATTTACTTAAAAATAACCAAATAGGATGGGATCCTCCGGATCATTATGCATATAATGCAGTAAAACAACTTAAGAAAAAAGGTAAGAAAATTATTTCCATAGATCCTCGTCTTACAGATACAGCAGAATATCTGGGCGCAGACTGGATAAAAATAAGGCCTAATACGGATGTTGCTATGATGCTTGCCATAGCCTACACATTATACAAAGAGAATTTATATGATAAGGTATTTTTAGATAAATATGCAGTTGGTTTTGATAAATTTTTATCTTATGTACTTGGTAAGGCTGATGGTATTGAAAAAACTCCTGAATGGGCTGCTGAAATAACCGAGATAGATGCTGAAACCATAAAAAGTATTGCAAGGCAAATGGCAAAAGGCCGTACTATGATAATGAACGGATGGGCAACGCAAAGACAAGACCATGGCGAACAAGCACCTTGGATGGTTGTAACGCTTGCAGCTATGCTTGGACAAATCGGATTACCCGGCGGTGGATTTGGATTTAGCTATCATTACGCTTCAGGTGGATCGCCGGAAGCGAATTCTCCATCACTACCGGGAATTTCTGCCGGAGATAACCCTGTAAAAGTAGATATACCATTTGCGCATGCAGTGAGTGATTTATTGCTGCATCCTGGCAAAACTATTGATTTCAATGGAGAGAAAATAAAATATCCACTGATAAAATTAGTATATTGGGCGGGTGGAAATCCAATGAGCCATCAAATGGATAGAAATAGAGAAATAGAGGCTTGGAGGCGACCGGATACTATTATAATAAATGAAATTTATTGGACATCTACGGCTAAATTTGCTGATATTGTTTTGCCTGTTACGACAACATTCGAGAGAAACGATATAGAAGTGCTAAGTGAGTACACCAATAGATACATAGTGGCCATGAAAAAAACCATAAATCCGCTTTACGAAGCTAAAAGTGATTATGATATCTTTACAGGTATAGCAAAAAAACTTGGATTTGAAAAAAAGTTTACGGAGGAAAAGACGGATATAGATTGGATAAAACGTTTCTATTCTATATCTCAGAAACAGGCAAAAATAAAGAAACTGGCTATGCCTTCGTTTGAAGAATTTTGGGAGGAAGGTTATGTGGAATTTCCTATTCCTGAAAAGTCTAAAAAGTGGGTAAGATATAGTGATTTCAGAGAAAATCCCCTTAAAAACCCGTTAGGCACGCCATCTGGAAAAATAGAAATATACTCTAAAACAATAGAAAAGTTTAAATACAGCGATTGCCCTCCCCATCCTACTTGGATGGAGCCGATAGAATGGCTCGGCAGCAAAAAAGCTAAAAGATATCCATTGCATCTTTTATCTTCCCACTCAAAATTCAGATTACATTCTCAACTCGATAATACCTGGTTGAGAAACCTGTATGAGGTAAATAAGAGAGAGCCTATGTGGATAAATCCAAGAGATGCAGAGCTATACGGTATCAAGGAAAATGATACTGTTTTTGTGCATAACAGAAGAGGGAAACTGTTGGCAAGCGCCGTTATTACAGATAGAATACGAAAAGGAGTTATCCTGATACATGAAGGTGCATGGTATGATCCGGATAAAACTGGAGAAGTGGGTGCTATGTGCAAGCATGGCAATGTAAATCTTCTTACTTTGGATAAAGGTACTTCAAAATTGGGTCAAGGAAATATAGCCAACACAGCACTTGTCAAGGTAGAAAAATACATGAAGATACCTCCAAAAGTAACTGCTTTTGATATTCCTGTAGGAGGATAATTTTTTAATGAGATTTTATAAAGTAATTTTATTTATTTTTTTTGTACTTATATTTTCTCAAGTATCGTACGCTAAAGAAGAGGATGTTTTTTACGCATCCTCTTCTACAAATATATTTTCTGATAATACTCATACAAAAGCTGTGGGTGATTTAGAAATAGGAGCGAAAATTTATGTCTTAAAAAAAAATCATGGATGGTATAAGGTTGATATAAAGGGCTGGCAGCAAAAAGGTTTATCTTCCATTATCTATGCTTTTAATGGTAAAAGAATTGTAAAGGCCGAACTAACATCAAACGGAGAGAAATTTATAACCATAGTAAAAAGTATTAAAGATGTAAATACGGGTTTGATATGGAAAG
>CAZAPZ010000064.1:0-9250 GCA_964487285.1 uncultured Campylobacterales bacterium
AAACCCTATACTCGCTTAGCAGGCGAGCGCCTTCAGCCACTCGGCCACCTCTCCATTAAAATCTGCTAATCAAAGAGTTTATATTAAGATTCCCGTAAATCAAGGGATAAACTTATATCCCAAATATTTGATCAATGCATCAGGAATCTTGACTGTACCATTGCTCAATTGATAATTTTCTATTATTGCAACAAGAGTTCTTCCAACGGCAAGTCCCGACCCGTTCAGCGTATGAACAAATTTATTCTCTCCGTTCTCCTTGTATCTTATATTAGCCCGCCTTGCCTGAAAATCTCCGGTATCAGAACATGAGGATATCTCTCTATATCTATTTTCCGCTGGTAACCATACCTCAATATCATACGTTTTTCTCGCTGAAAAGCCCATGTCCCCGCTTGCAAGCTTCATAACACGATATGGAAGTTTCAATTTTCTAAGCACAGCTTCCGCATCCGACAAAAGATTTAACAATTCTTCAGGTGATTTGTCCGGTTTGGTGAATTTAACAAGTTCTACCTTGTTAAATTGATGCTGTCTAATAATGCCCGATACATCTTTCCCATACGAACCTGCCTCTTTTCTGAAACAAGCCGAATATGCCTGATATTTAATCGGCAGACTTTCGGCAGACAGTATCTCATCTGAATGCAGATTAACAAGGCTAACCTCAGCAGTAGGTATGAGAAACATTCCATCATCGGTTTGATAAAGCTCATCAATAAATTTAGGAAGCTGTCCTGTACCGATCAGTGCTTCTTTTTTAACAAGATATGGAGTTAAAATTTCTTCATATCCCTGTTCCGTATGCAGGTCAAGCATAAAATTCACAAGAGCCCTCTCAAGCTTTGCGCCATGTCCTTTATAAACGACAAACCTGCTACCCGATAATTTTGAAGCCCTATTAAAATCCAAGATATCAAGATTTTTCGCAATTTCCCAATGATACTTCGGCTTAAAATCAAAAACGGTCGGCTCTCCCCATTTTTTTACAACTTCGCCATCTGCTTCACTTCCGATTGGAATATCATCATCCGGAAGATTCGGTATTTCCAAAAGCATCTGTTTAAGATCGTCCAACTTTGGTTCTAATACGGTTTTCAGCTGTTTAATATCCTCTTTGACCTTTTTACTACTACTCTTTAATCTGTTAATCTCATCTACATTATCGGCCGCATCTTTAAATAGTTTAGCATTCAAATTTGCTTTCTGCTGCAGTTTTTCAAGCGTTCTTTTGAGGTTCGAACATTCGTTATCAAGTTTGATAATTTCATTCCAGTCAATCGAATAATGTAAACGTTTTGCTATTAATTTTTTCGTATTTTCGATATCTTCTCTTATCAGCTTTATATCAATCATTTTTTCTCCAATGGTTTAGGTAATTAATCATGCATAACCACACA
Source organism: uncultured Campylobacterales bacterium (assembly GCA_964487285.1). GTDB lineage: Bacteria > Campylobacterota_A > Desulfurellia > JAADFJ01 > JAADFJ01 > CAZAPZ01. The sequence continues at coordinate 1,401 of CAZAPZ010000064.1, forward strand.
GTCATCACGCACTTCGATAAGTGCGTGATTGCCTCGTCGGAAAATTCCCCGCAATGACAAAAGTAAATGTTATTCCAAGCTTAGAGCAACAATTTCTCTTCTCTTATCTTCAATTCAACATTTGTTATTTTTTTCCGTTACAGCCTGCTCAATTTCGTAGCACTTATATCTAATTGATTTCATCAACTCGGTCAATTCAGGCAAAACGAGCTTTCCAATTTCCTCAATAACTCTTAAAGATTCTTCTATTCTCTTGAAATTGCCTGCCTGCACATCGTGCAAATCTTTTCTGTCAATCTCTTCCTTAGTTGTTACGGATGTCCCCACATCTTCGGCGCTGTTTCTTGTTTTAATAAGAGGCAGTCGGCTTCTATATTCTATTTCGCAGCCGGATAACGTATGCCTAAACTGTTTTAGAATTACCATATTAGTCTTATTGTCAAAGCAAAAACGGTCTATCTCCTCAATAACCCTCAATCCTTCTCTCGCACGGTTAAAATTTGCATCAAGTATCCTTAAATAGCCGTTCTTTATTTTTGATATTATTTTATTTGCCCTCTATAAATTCCTTCAAGCCCGTATCTTTCACTGTTTTCTATCAGAGCTTTAAGTTTTACATTATCACCCTTTTTCCAAATAACGCTATTATTAAAAACAACCATTTTAAATCGTTTTATTCCTTTAAAATAGACAAAAACAACACTTCTGCCTTTTCTTATTCCTCTTATCTTTCCGTTTATAATCACAACTTTACCTATATTGTTCATTATTTCGTTTTTTGTAGAAATTGTCTCAATGCTCTTATGTTTAACATTCAGTGTTCCATTCCTCCACAGCATCAAGAATTCATTTTCGTACAGTTTTTCTACGGGTTTGTTGCGAATTACAACAAGATTCTCGTTATTTCTCAGATTTGCCGATACGGTCCAGTTATATGATCCTGTAATAACAGTTTTATCATCTATTATAGCAAATTTATCATGCATAATTCCCGGTATTCCACGTCTATCCAAAACTTTAGCGTATCTAACATTGACATTGTTATCGGATAAAAAATATGCTTTGCTGAAACCATTATCATTCGCATTTCTCGGATCAAGAAGAACCCTAACTTTAAATCTTTTTGAAAGCTCGGCGATCTTTTTAGCAAGTTTCATATCCGTGAAGCTGAACATAGCAACATCCACACTTTTTTTTGTGCTATCAAGCAGTCTTAAAATATGAGATCTTACATGATCGTTAGGGGAAAAATAAACATCCACAGTAGTAGATGAAAGCGAAGAGAACACAAAAATAAGCACCGCCGCTATAATAATAACTATGCTGTTATAACGGAGCAATGTATATCTGAACTGTTCGGAATCTTTTCTAAACTTGATAGTTAGGCGCCTCTCTTGTTATTATTACATCATGAACATGGCTCTCTTTGAGACCTGCAGCTGTGATTTTAACAAATTCAGCCTTTTTATGCAAAGCACTGATGTTCTCGGCACCGATATATCCCATTCCAGCCTTAATTCCACCTATTAATTGAAATATTACATCGCTTACAGTTCCTTTAAAAGGTACCCTGCCCTCTATTCCTTCGGGAACTAATTTGTCGCTCCTTTCCTGAAAATACCGATCGCTTCCCTCTCTAATTGCCCCAAGTGATCCCATTCCACGATATGTTTTATATTTTCTTCCTTGATATATTACCGATTCGCCGGGACTCTCTTCTGTTCCCGAAAGCATATTTCCTGCCATAACCATATCTGCTCCTGCCGCAAGTGCCTTCACAATATCGCCTGAATATTTTATTCCGCCATCGGCAATAATCGTTTTCCCATATTTATCTGCAACTTCTGCCGATTGATTTATAGCAGATAGTTGAGGTACTCCGACACCGGCAATAATTCGTGTGGTACATATTGATCCTGGCCCAATTCCAACCTTAACAACATCCGCACCTGCTTTTATGAGACTTTCCGTTCCTTCTGCCGTTGCAACATTGCCGCCTACAATAATTTTATCAGGATATTTATTTTTGAGGTTCGATATAAGCACAATCACCTTTTCAGAATGAGCATGCGCCGAATCGACAACAATAATATCAACATTAGCTTCGACTAACCGTTTTGCCCGTTCTTTATAGTCCGATACTCCAACGGCGGCCGCAACAAGAAGTCTGCCCTTGGAATCTTTTGCAGCATTTGGATATTTGTCCCGTTTATCAATATCTTTTATTGTAATAAGCCCCTTAAGATGATAATTCGCATCTACCACCGGAAGCTTTTCTATCTTGTGACCTTTTAGATAGTTTATTGCCTCCTCCAGTGTTGTTCCAATAGGTGCAGTAACAAGAGGCGCTTTCGTCATCACATCTTTTATGAGAAGGTCATAATTTTTTTCAAATCGTATATCTCTGTTTGTTATTATGCCAAGCAGTCTTCCATTATTATCTGTTATAGGAACTCCCGATATATGATATTCTCTCATAATTTTTAGAGCTTTTCTAACGCTTGAACCTTCTCTTTCCGTTATAGGATCAATAATCATTCCGCTTTCGCTCTTTTTGACTCGTTCTACTTGAGATGCCTGCTTGTCAATCGTCATATTTCTGTGTATAACTCCGCAACCGCCTTCTCTTGCCATGCTTATCGCCATTTGATACTCGGTTACCGTATCCATAGCAGCAGATATAATCGGATTGGAAAGTATTATTCCATTCCCTATATTTACATTCAAATTTACATCTTTAGGTAATATTCGGGAATAGACCGGCCTAAGCAAAACATCTTCAAATGTTAGACTTATATCATTGGTTATATTAAGCGCCATTTTTACTCCTATATATTTATTTTGTCAAAATTTGCTATTTTATCCTGAAGAGTTTTAAACCTGCAAAGCAGCGTCAATCTGTTGCACCTTAAAGCAGGATCTTCATCCAACACCATCACATTATCAAAAAACCGATCCATCAAATCTGAAGCATTCGATAGAAGGCTTAAACTTTTTAGATATTCTTTACCATTTTCATACGAATTAAACTCGCTGATAATAGTATTATAAGTTTGGTCAAGTTCTTCTTCAATAGCAGACATTTTGGAATGATTTAAATCAGCCGCCTTAAAGTCGTCAGGTACAATGTGAGCAATTCTTTTAAAAATCAGCGCATTGCCAACTTTCAAAAAGTCATTTATGGCTTTTGCCTTATTATAAGCATCAAAACAGTTGATGGCCATTTGATTTTTATCGTCACGAAAGCATACCGCATCGGCAATATCGTATCTAATCCCTCTATCAATAAGGATTCCCCTGAATCTATCGTTAAGAAATCGTTTAATCGTATTGATACTGTTTTTCTTTTTACTTGTTAAAATATCATAACAAAGGTTAGATATCTCATCTGTATCAAGATCTATATTCTTGGCAAGTAAAATTCTGATTATGCCTATTGCAGCTCTTCTTAATCCATACGGATCTTTACTGCTTGTGGGCATTTCAACGCTTCCGACCGATATTAAAAGTTCAAAATTATTTGCAAGCGCCAGTACCGTACCTGTCTCCGTTTTCGGCAATATTTCACCTTTGGGTAGATATTGTTCTTCTATAGCGCAGGATACATCACTTTCTTCTTCGTAGGCATAAATTCTTCCCATTACACCCTGAAGCTCAGGAAACTCTCCGACCATCTCTGTTACAAGATCATTTTTTGATAACAATGCAGCTTTTTTTATCAGTTTTTTATTTGATAAACCTGTTTTCTCAGATAAAATTCGAGCGATTTTCCCAATCCTTTCCACTCTTTCTTCCATTGAACCGAGTGACTTATGGAAAACAATCGAAGAAAGTTTCTCGTAATAGCTTTCAAACGGCACAGATGTATCCTCATTAAAAAAGAACATAGCATCGTTAAAGCGTGCAGACAGAACGCGTTCAAAGCCTTCTCTAATAGTATATGAAGCGGGCATATTGGATATTGCTGCAAAATATGGCATTATAGCATTCTTCTCATCTATAACGGCAAAAAAGCGCTGATGATTTTTCATTGAAGTTATCAGCACCTCTTTTGGAAGCTGAAGAAACTCTCGATTGAAGTTGCCTCCGATAGCAAACGGGTATTCAACAAGAGCTGCATTTTCAACGATTAAACTCTCATCAGATAATAAACTACCACCAAACTGATTTGCAATATCATTAACCTGTTTTTTTATCAGCTCTTTTCTTGCATCATTTTCAAGAACAACAAAACGCTTTTTAAGCTCATCATTATACTGGGCAAAATTTTTGAATTCAAATGTTCCCGATGACAAAAAGCGATGTCCAACTGTAGTAGTTTCCGTTGGAACTTCATCAATTTCGGCATCAATTTTTTTGCCATTATAAAAGCATACTATCTGGTGAATAGGTCTGGCAAATGTTATCTCCCCGCTTGTCCAGCGCATACGCTTTTTGAAAGGAAATTCGCTTATAAACGATCTGATTATCTTAGGCAAAAATTGTTCCACAGGCTCGCCGCCCGATTTTTTTTCCGCATAAATACTGTCATCTTTTTCTATCAATGTATCAGGTTCAATCTTCAATCCTCTTGCGAACCCGGAGGCTGCAACCGTGAATTCCCCATCTTTCATCAATGGTGATCTTGGTCCTCTAATCTGCTTAACTTTCTTTTTTCTACGCTCTATGATATCTGATGTTACAACTATTCTTCTCGGTGTAAACATAAATTTTGCAGGACTTGATATAATATCATTTTTCTTGAACAGCTTATCAAAATAGTCCGAGCCTGCTCTCTCAAATCCGCCTGCTTCGCTTGCAGGCAGCTCTTCGGTTAGAATTTCTACAAAAAATTCCATTTAAGACTCCTTGACATAAACATGTGCTATGCCTATTGCAAGTTGTCTTACACGTCTGATATAGTTTGTTCGCTCTGTAACACTAATTGCCCCTCTTGCATCCAAAAGATTGAAAATATGCGAGCATTTTATGCAGCAGTCATAAGCAGGCTTAACGAGTTCATCGCCAATCAGTTTTTGTCCTTCCTGTTCATACTCGTTAAAAAGGTTCAACAGGAGTTTTATATCTGCTTCTTCAAAGTTAAATTTTGAATAGACCTTTTCATCGACAAGATGTATGTCGCCGTAACTACAGCCTTTGCTCCATTCTATATCATAAACCGAGTTCTTTTTCTGAAGATACATAGCAATCCTTTCGGTTCCGTATGTAAGCTCGCATGATATTGGATTAAGGCTTATTCCGCCTACTTGCTGGAAGAATGTAAACTGACTTATTTCCATTCCATCAAGCCAAACTTCCCATCCAAGTCCCCATGCTCCGAGAGTTGGAGATTGCCAATTGTCTTCAACAAACCGTATGTCGTGCTTTTGGGTGTCTATTCCTAATGCTTCAAGACTCTTTAAATATAACTCCTGCGAATTTATGGGCGACGGCTTTAATATAACTTGATATTGATAGTAATGCTGCAGACGATTTGGATTGTCGCCATATCGTCCATCGGTTGGACGGCGAGACGGCTGAACATAAGCGCATCTCCACGGTTTTTTGCCGAGAACACCAAGGAAGGTAGCCGGATGAAACGTTCCTGCTCCAACTTCCATATCATACGGCTGAAGTATTGTACATCCGTTTTCTTTCCAATAATTGTGAAGAGCTATAAGCAGATCCTGATATAACAATTTTCCTCCATTTAACACTAAATAATTCAACTTATATTGATGAGGCAGATTATATCTATAATACGATGCATTACAAATTTTTTTTTAAAGTATTGCAAAAAAAACGCACAACCGCCTGATTGCAACTTTATATTGCAATAAAATATAAGTATATGGTTTGGAGTCTTGGGAAAATAACTTCGAGGTCGGGCAAGATAAATTAACCGCTTAAGTCTGCACGCAGGCGGAAAACTTTTTGGAATGGAAAAAACGGTATTATGAGAGAAAAAGGTGTTCTGATTTTCGGGCTTTCGGGGACTGTAAAAACCACGATAACTATCAACAATCACGGTTTAGTGCCTCCTGAAGGAATTTCAATACTTCGGGATGATATTATGCTGTTAAGAGACAATGAATATGCTCATGGGGCAGAAAAAGGCTTATATATTAAAACCGATAAGATAACAACAAGTCAGCCCGGGATATTTCATGCAGCTCAATCGCCGCTGGCTATTGCTGAGAATGTATGGGTTGACGATGAAGAGGGAGTCGATTTTGATGATCTGTCATTAACTTCAAACGGAAGATGTATTGTGCCGCGTTTTTCTCCTCCTCATTCAAGAGGTAGCGTTGATTTAGAACATGTTGACTGTATGATTTTTAATACGAGAAGAAACGATATTCCGCCAATAGGAAAACTGCTCTCTTCATATCAAGCTGCTGCCTATTTTATGCTTGGAGAATCCATAATTACGTCAGCTTCCAATCCGACTATGGCCGGTAAGTTTAAAACGTGTTGTAGGATTTAATCCGTTTATCCTCACCAATCCGGCAAAAGAAGGCAATAAGATACTTTCCGTACTAAAAAAGAACCCGGATACCGAAGTTTTTATTGTCAATACCGGAAAGCACAGGCGATAAAAAAATAGCGACTGATACAACTATGCGCGTAATAAGAGATGCTGTAAGCGGCAATATAGATTGGAAGCTTGACAATGCTTTTGGCTATCTAACGGCATCCTCTTGCAAATCGCCTGATTTATCGGAATTCGATCCGCATAAAATATACGGCAAAGCTTATAGCAAAATGACGCAGCGGCTGCATAACGAAAGGGTTGATTACCTGAAGGGGTTTGAGGGTTTGTGAATAAACAGATTATAGAACATCTCAAGGAAAATGGATAGATAGACATGCCGTTGTGGACAAAAACCGTATATGGGCACAGGGAACAAAAGCATTAGCACGATACAACAAAGCAATATCGTACATTTTGCAAAAAAAGTAGGGGGTTGGGAAAGTATCGTTGAGATACTCTCCCAAAAAGTTTAATTTCTCTTAAGTTGACTTAAGTATAAGTCGCTTAATCTATTTGTCAAGTAAAAAAACAAATATTTTATCAATATGAGACCACTGCACAATATTGGCCTTCTGGAAATTTGCTTATTGCGAAGTGGTCTCATATTGATTACTTGAACTTCTTTTAATCATCCTCCTGCAAAGGTGCTTACCAGCATAACTTCTGCATGATTTTCAATAGCGGCATTTTTTTCGTTACCTGCAATCATATTACCGTTTACAACAAAATTCATAGCGGTATCATCTAATTTTGCCCCTTCTCTTTTAAGCCTTCCAATAACCGCTTGCCTAAGTTGGTGGATATTTGTTACGGGTTTATCAATAATTATTGAACTTTCGCAAACTGTATCTGACAAATTCCCCAACTTTACCAATATCTCAAAACCGGTAACAATTTTTGCAAGTTTCTTGTGAAAATCCGTATTAGGTATTCCGTTTTTATTGAGCTTGGATATTTTATAAAATCGATTTTTCAACAGTTCAAAACTCTTTCTGTCTATCTTCTCACCTTTGTATGAACCGCTTGATATCTCTTCATCAAACCACCTTTTCGGAACCACATCATCTTTATTTGAAAGCCCGATACGATAATTTATCATACGTTCTATCCCGATAATATTTTCTCCCACGTTGTTAAGATCATCTACACTAAAATTTTTTCCCGTAAGATCAAAAATAGCTTTTGAGAAATCTTCATAATCGGCACTGTTTGGTGAGTTAAAAAGTTTTGTGCTGAATCTGCACATACCAACCGAATCGCCAACCGCATAAAGATCATCGCATCTTTTCACGGCATATTCTTTTCCTTCGTAACCGGTTGGGTCGGCTGATACATC
>CAZAPZ010000065.1:0-9179 GCA_964487285.1 uncultured Campylobacterales bacterium
ATGCAGTAGTGTATAATTACATGAAGAAAATATCAAAGAAGGTTAGAGAACATACAAAAATTCTTTTAGAATCTCCACCTTTTCCTATGCCCCCAGTTGTTATGCCTTTGGGTATCAATACATCTGTTGTAAAAAAAGTTCAGAATGTGTTATTAAATATGAATAAAAATAATAGGGGACGAATGATTCTTAAAATTTTGGGTGTGCAAAAGTTTATAAAACCTCCCAAAGGTTTATATAACAGTATTTACTACACCAAAAAATGATATGGAATAATTTTTATAAATCAAAAGTGAAATTATTGCAGTTTATGTTCAATAGATTATATAATGTATCACTTCGTGTTAAAATGATAGGTCTTGTTATTTTTACGGCAATTTTTATTGGCGTTTTGATGATCTTGGAAATATATTTTATTTTTCCTGAATTTAACACTATTCAGCTCAGGGAACTGAGTACTTCTATGAGTAAAGAACTGTCTCTGCAGTCTGTTAATTACATACTTGACGATAATATGTTTCAACTTACTAAGTTGCTTAAGGATGCTGTAATTAGCAATCCGGACCTTATATATGCATTTATTGAAAATAATAAAGGGAGAGTTATTGCATCTAATTTTTCTGATGGTTTTCCATTGGTGTTGTTAAAAATCAATAATAAGCATTTTCAATCACAATCCGTCCTCAATATTAAAACGACAAATGCGAACGTTTGGGATACAAAAATGCCGATATTAAAAGGGGAATTGGGTATTGTTAGGGTAGGTATTTCTGCAAAGAGATCCGGTAGTATAATTACATCATTGATAGGATCTGTTGCGTTTGCTGTTGTTATTGCTATAATTGTAGGCGTAATCATATCAAGTATCATAGCATGGTTTATAATGATGCCTATAGCGGATTTATCTAAAGCTGCAAAGGCCATAGGAAATGGCAAATATATTAAGGTCCAACCATCGAGTAGTGATGAGTTGGGGGAATTAATAAGTACATTTAATGAGATGAGTAACAGTTTGAGGATGTTAGAGTCTGAGAGAAATGAAAAAGAGTCAATGAGAAGAGAATTTGTGTCTAAAGTGATTAATGCTCAAGAAGAGGAAAGAAAGCGTATCGCAAGAGATTTGCATGACCAATTAGGACAATTTTTGACGTACACGAAGATAAAATTTAAAATCCTTGAGGATTTGAATGATGTATTTGAGATACATAAAAATGTTATAGCTTTAAGAGATGATTTGACTAAAGAAGTTGGAGCTATACATGATATGGCTGAAGATTTAAGGCCAAGTACTCTTGATGTGATGGGGCTTGAGAATACGGTTAGCATGTATGTGGATGATTTTGTAAAAAAGTATGATATCAGTGTAAATTTTTATTCTATAAACTTAAATGATAAAAGATTCAGCAATGTGATAGAGATAAGTATATATAGGGTTGTGCAAGAAGCTTTGCGAAATATTATAAAACATGCCAAGGCCAAAACCGTGAAAGTAATACTTGAATATAATAAGGACCACATTCGCGGTGTTATTGAAGATGATGGCGAAGGTTTTAATTATGAAGAAAATCTTTCAAAGGGTTTGGGTATATATGGAATGAGAGAAAGAGTAGAGTTATTAAAAGGTAGATTAGATATCGAATCCGAAGTAGATCATGGTTCAATGATAGTTTTTGATATACCAGTGCAATAAAATGGGGGATAGAGAGAAAATTTCTATAGTTATAATAGATGATCACCCTATTTTGGTATCCGGTTTAAAAATGTTATTGGATAAGCAAAGTGATTTAGTAGTTATTGGCGAAGCTAATAATGCATCAGATGGTCTTAAGATTGTTAAAAGCACAAGACCTAATATTGTGTTGCTTGATATATCGATGCCTGATATAAATGGCATTGATGTTATACCTGCTCTCAAGAAGATTTCAGAAAAAATCAAGATACTCATACTAACAATGCATGAGGATTATCAATACGTTCAAAAAGCTTTAAACAATGGAGCTTCTGGTTTTTTATTGAAAAAGGCTGTAGACGATGATCTTCTTTATGCAATAAAAACGGTTGCAAGGGGTGATGTGTATATCCATCCATCAATTATTGGCAACTTTATATACAAAGCTGATAATATATTCACCATAAACACTTTAGATAGAGAGCATATGTTGTGGAACACGCTTAGTGCAAGAGAACAAGAAGTTATGGTCAAAGTAGCTAAGGGTTTTACGAATAAAGAAATTGCTTTTGCATTGTTTTTGAGTGAAAAGACAGTGGCCACTTACCGTATGCGTGCTACCTCTAAATTGGGTGTTTCAAATAGATCTGAGCTTTTTGAAATTATTTTGAAACTCAATATGTTTTAAAATAATTGTAAGATTTTATACTACACTTCGTATTTTTTCCCTACAAAGATTTAGCATATTAACTTACATAGAAGTCTATATTTACCCGATTGTATATCTTAATAATTATATAAAAATAATTAGTAGCTACTAATTATTTTTATATAAAGGGAGGTATACATGAAGGATAAAAAAACAGGTAGAAGGGATTTTTTTAAGAAATTCGCTATTGCAACTACTGGTTATCTGACTGTAGGTACTGTAATTGGCAATGGTCAAAAGGTATTAGCTGACGATAACATAAAGCGTGGAAGCCCTAAGAATACTTCAAATAATAATCCAAAACCAAACAGTGGTAAAGTAACGGGTCCGTTAAAAAATCATAGATGGATGGGGTGGACAAATCCATCGTTCAACGTGAATGATGGATGGAATAATTGGAATATGATTCAAAATCCAAACAACTTGCCAATTTGGCATGACAATTTTAGCAAGATAAAAGAAACGCATCCTAAACATCATTGGGGAATGGTTATAGATTTAAGAAAATGTATAGGATGTCAAGCGTGTGTTGTTGCGTGTAAGAGCGAGAATAATGTTCCTTTAGGTGTATTTAGAACTGTAGTGGATGTTTTAGAGACAGGTCATATGGAAAAAGACCCAAATGGTATGGTTGTAACAGAGGAAGGGAATTTTGCTCCAAATGTAAAGAAGTCTATGCTTCCAAGGATATGCAATCATTGTGATGAGCCACCCTGCGTTGAAGTGTGCCCAGTGAAAGCAACCTATAAACGTCAAGACGGAATTGTACTGATAGATTATGATGTGTGTATAGGCTGTGGTACATGTATCCAGGCATGTCCTTATGATATGAGATACTTTAATCCTATTCAGCATACAGCAGATAAATGCACGTTTTGCGTAGATAGGGTTGATAATGGTTTAGAACCTGCATGTGTTACATCGTGTGTTGGCAGAGCAAGGATATTTGGCGATTTCAATGATCCCAATAGCAAAATCTCGAAGCTGATAACTCAGTTTCCAACGTCAAGACTTTTCTTATCACAAGGCACAGATCCACAAGTATTTTATATTGATTTAAATGGAAATTTAACCGGACAAACAGATTTAAAAGATGTTGCCATGATGTTTACATACACTATGGGATTTAATACGACAGCGTATAAACAATTGGGTGGAAAAGTGGAATTGCCAATAATAGAAGAAAAAAGAAACCCTTTTAAAAAATATCATTTTAAAATATGAGGGAGAAGGAGGATTTTTATGTTATTACCTGATCAATTTTTGGAAACTCCTGTATGGGGTTTGCCAATTGTCGTCTATCCATTTTTATCTGGTTTAATGGCGGGTGCTTTTGTTATAGCCTCGTTATCTCATTTATTTGGCTTAAAACAATTTAATCCCATTGCAAAATTGGCGGCTGTTTCCAGTTTTGGATTTGTCATTTTAGCTGCGGTGGCTCCGCTTGTAGATACTCTTCAGCCATCAAGGGCATGGTGGGAATTGTATGCAAGGGATCACTTTCCGTATTCGCCATTGGGTGTTTTCATTATTATTTGGACACTATATGTGATTTTGATGCTCTTTGAAATGTATTTTGATTTTCGTATAGATAATATAGAAAAATCAAAAAAGGGTGGTATTAGAGGTGCTATATCTAAATTTTTATCACTTGGTAGTAAAGATATATCAGAGAAATCAAAAAATAGGGATAAAAAGGCGCTTTTTTACATTGCCGCAATAGGTGTACCGCTTGCTTTCGCATTTCATGGTTATATTGGCTTTGTATTCGGAGCTATAAAAGCGCGTGCTTTATGGACAAGCTCGGTAATGATGGTTATGTTTATTACATCTGCCATAGTTTCCGGCACAGCCACCGTAATGCTTTTTTATATTATAGGTTTTAGTTTTATTTCTAAAAGAAACAAGGTAATTATAGAGACATTGGATAAGCTTGGTCTGTTTTTAATGTACATGATTTTCATTGATCTTTTTGTGGATCTTGTAGATTGGTTATATCATTTCAGGGCTTATGCAAGTGCTGATGTATATAAAGGATGGGTTGGCGTGTATGACTGGGGAGGCCAGTTAGCTATACACTATCATATATGGCAAATACTTTTAGGACTTATTGTTCCCGCATTTCTCTTAGCCTTTAAATCAATCAGGCGTTCAAAATTTATGGCTATTATTTTGGCGCTTTTGGTTAATGTAGGTGTATGGGAAATGCGTTATAACACTGTTATAGGCGGCCAATTACTACCTAAAATTGGACAAGGTTTTACCTTGTTTCATAGTCCATGGACAGGATTTGACGGTATATTGTCAGCTATAGGTATATTTTCTTTGGGTCTTGTTATCATATTTGTTTTGGGATGGCTGTTTGGATGGGAAGATAGACACAGAGAGACCAGTTTAGAATCTGATAAATAATGGAGGAGTTATGGATAGAAGAGACTTTTTAAAGTATGGCATATTCGGTGCTGGTCTTGTAGGTGTTGGCGTAGGCATAAGCCAACAGAATATGGGAAGGTATTTTAGCTATAACGGCCGATATACATATCCTGGGAGAATAGAAACATGGTCTGGAGTTAAGGTGGAATTTTCAACATGCAAACAATGCCATAGCGATTGTGCCCTAATGGCACGTGTGTTTAATGGAACAATAGTAAAATTGGATGGCAATCCTTACGATATTCAAACTACCGAGCCGAATATAAATTATGCTACGCCCGTTAAGGATGCTATAGTTTATACGGGGAGCACATTTAATACGTCAAAACCATATGCCAGTGGTTCTCACTCTCTTTGCCCGAGAGGTCAAGCCGGAAGGCAAACAGTATATGACCCGTATAGAGTTTATATGCCCCTAAAGAGAGTTGGGCCACGCGGATCTAAAAAATTCAAAGTTATATCATATGAGCAATTACTGGATGATGTTGTGAATGGTGGACACCTGTTTAAAGATGTCCCGGGCGAAGAAAATAGGTTTGTTGAAGGTTTTAAACATCTTTGGAATAATGGTCACAATAGATTTGTTCCTGTAAATCCTAAATATCCAGACTTCGGTCCAAAAACAAATCAGTTTGTAGCGTATTGGGGAAGGGCTGAAGGGGGCCAGCATGATCTTCTTGTTAGGTTTGCAAGCGCGCTGGGATCTATAAATGCAATTCCCCATGTTTCCGTGTGTGAGCTTACACACCATGTTGCAACAGATGAGACTTTCCCTGGTACGCACATGTTGAAGCCGGATCAGCCAAATGCAGAACTTGTCTTGTGTTGGGGAACGAATTACTATGAAGCCAATTTTCCTATGCAAACTTTGGCACGTAGATCTGTTGAAGCAACATCAAACGGCCAGAAGGTAATATTTATAGATCCGCGTGGAGGAAATCAGATAGCCCATGCAGAATATGTGCCTATAAAACCTGGTGGTGACGGTGCTTTAGCAATGGGAATGATTAAATGGATAATAGAAAATAAGAGATACAATGAAAAATATTTAGAAATACCGAATTATAATTCAGCTATTAAACAGGTTGAGCCAAATTATTCTAATTCAAGCTATCTGATTGTTGCAGATAAAAACAGACCAGATTATGGATTATTTCTGAAATCAGGTAAAGAACCGTATGTTATAGACAAAGCATCAGGTAACTTTATGGGAGCTAACATTTCTTTAAAAGCTAAGATTTGGCCTACAGGATTTTTATCTATGGGGACTGTCAATGTTAATGGTGTTAACTGCTTGACAGGTATGCAATATCTTTGGAGAGAGGTTTCTTCACATTCAATGGAAGATTATGAGAAAGAATCCGGTATATCAAAGGATACTATAATTAGATTGGCAAAAGAATTTACTTCGCATGGGAGAAAAGCTGTTTCTGATTTATACAGGGGAGCGGCTATGCATTCAAATGGATATTATAATGCAAGAGCAGTGTTGCTATTAAATGCTTTAATTGGCAATATAGATTATAAAGGTGGGTATATAAATGGTGGCGGTCATGCAGATGACATGAATGGTAGATATGATCTTAAAAAATGGCCTAATTTTGTTTCTCCAAAGGGTGTTAGAATATCTCGAGAACGTAGTGCTTATGAGGATACGCTGGAGTATAAGGAAAAACTTGCAAAGGGTGAATCTCCATTTCCCGCTCAGAGGCCATGGTTTCCATTTGGGTTTGGTATGTGGCAGGAAATATGGGGTGGCATATACTTTGAATACCCCTATCCTATCAAGATACTTTTTCAACATATGGCAAATCCCGCATGGGCACAACCGGGAATGGGTGGTGCAGATGATAAATCTCTGATGTGGATGAGAATGATAAAGGATTTAAATAAGGTGCCCTTGTTTATAACTACGGATATAGCGGTTGCAGAGAGTTCAGCATATGCAGATTATATAATTCCTGATGCAACGTATTTAGAGGGGTGGGGTATGCTTGGTAATTTGCCCACATATCCAACATCACGCATGAGCATAAGACAGCCTATTATTGAACCTGTTGTAGAGAAAACCAAAGAAGGCAAGCCTGTCACAATGGAAAATTTTTTGATTGATGTGGCAATTAAACTAAACTTACCGGGATTTGGTAAAAATGCATTTATAGAAGGTGGTGATTTAAATGTTCAAGAAGACTACTATCTAAAAATGGTAGCCAATATTGCTTATGATAATAAACACCTTTTAAGGAAAGTAGATAATAAATTCGTAGTACAGGGTCCTGTGCCTGAAGCGACAGCGAAAGAGGAGATGGAAAGTGTTAGAAAATATATAGAAAAATATCCTAATGCATTAAAATCAAAAGAATGGAAAAGAGCTGCTTATGTGCTTGCAAGAGGCGGGCGGTTTGAGGATTACAATGTTGGATATTTACCTAAAGGTGATCCGGAATGGGTGACACATAGATGGGGTCAGAAAAAGCACGCTGTTCAAATATATTCCGAGCATGTGGCAAAATATCACAATGCTATAACAGGTGAGAACTTTGACGGTTCAGTAAAATTCGAGCCACCCGTAAATATGAAAGGTAAACCGATATATGATATTTATTCAAAAAAAGAATACCCATTTATGTTATCCACATATAAGGTACCAATACACTCAAAATCGAGAACTATGTCAGATCCATGGTTACTTGAACTATTACCAGGCAATTTTATTGAAATCAGTGAAGTTGATGCGAAAAGATTAGGGCTGAAAGATGGAGATTATGTGAAATTAAGTTCACCTGCCTATACAAAAGGCTTAATACATAGGATTAGAATACGTTTTGCGCTTAGACCGGGTGTTATAACATATTCTCAGGCATTTGCCAGGTGGCTATATGGCTCTGGAACATGGTACATAGATGGTAAAACATATGAGGGTGATCCTGCACGAAATACAGGAGTGCACCCAAATCATTTAATGCTGCTTGATCATTCAATAGCGGCAAAAGACGGATGGACAACCGTTTTAACGGATGAAATTGGTGGTGGTATGGTTTATTATGATACACCTGTAGCAGTTAAAAAAGTATCTGTTTAAGTTGGGTAAATCACATTACTTGTCTTCTGAGAGAAGGTTTATGTATGACCTTTTCTCAGAGGTTTTTGCTGGAAAACCGAATAAGGAATTTCTAAAGAAATTCCACACAGAAGGATTACTTGATTTTTTAAATGAATTTTTTGATTGTAAAAATGCAATAGATTCTCTTTTTATAGTTGTCAATGAATGCTTAAGCGACGATCCTAAAATTAAGATTCTATCCACAGATTATGAAAACCTGTTTCTCGTTCCTGTAGCCCAAACATATATACCTCCAATTGCTTCAGCATTTATAGGAATGGAAAATATTAACAGAAATCTTTTTTATACAGTTTCAGAAGAAATTTCCTCTTTTTTTAATGGATATGGAATCATATTTACAAATAATAATACCTCTGTTTTTCAACCGGATCATCTTTCTGCCATTTTTGCTTTTATGTCCTTTTTGGTAAATTTGGAAGAAAAGAATAAATATGACGTAGAAATGTTAAAACAGGTAAATAAAGATGAAATATTATTTTTTCAACATTATATTAATAGCTGGATTCATGTGTTTTTTTCAGAGGTACTATCAAGATCGCAATCTAATTTTTACAACTCTATTATTTTATTATCCCGCGAGTTTATTAAACAAGAGGTGGTGTATCTTAAAATAGAACTTAATAAAAAACGGTGATTCTTTTATTTAAGATATGAGAAATCTTGTTGTCGCGATAGGTACTTTGTTTATAATGTTATTAATTTCTAATGAATTGTTGGCAGATGGTATAGGTAAGGGTTTAAATACATATAATCATATATGTATTTATTGTCATGGTAAAGATGCAAAAGGTGATGTGGCTCCAAATATAGTTGGTGCAGGTAGTAGTAAAATTGAATATGCCATCAATAATATTGACGTTATGAAATTTATTAAAAATCGTCTTTCTAAGAAAAATATTGTGAATGTCGCAGCTTATTTACTATCTATAGATAAAAATAAGCTTACTTCCAAATCTGCAACTACCAAACTATTTCTTGGCAAACCAGCTAATACAAGATTTATGGGCTGTAATTAAAAAAGCTCTTTATGTTTAAACCTAAATTCCCGTGTTATTAGGCGGAGTGACACCCAATTTGGTATAGAGATTCATCTGCCGTTTTGTTATCTCCCGACTTCGCCCAAACACTACAGCAATTCAGATAAAAGTGCCGTAGATAAAGGGCAACTCATTTAGCCCCTCCCCTCCGCACTAAACTTCAGTAACTTCATATAAACCTCAAAGATCTCATATATACCCTATATA
>CAZAPZ010000066.1:0-9005 GCA_964487285.1 uncultured Campylobacterales bacterium
TAACAGATAGTTTAGTCAAGAAATGGATTATATACAGGGTATATATGAGGTTTTTTATGAGGTTACTGTGCAGTGGTCTCATTATGTTCTAAAGAATAAGTGGAAAACTCAAGGCATAAAAAGTTTCTAATAGATAGAGGATTGATTACTAAAGATTGAGATTGCTGCATAATATTCAAATTCATAGTCTCCCTGCCTTTTGAAGCGGGGAGACTAAATAAAAAACAATCTTTATAAAATATTGCCGTGCATTAGCAATTCTGAGGATGCTATTGCCAAAAATATATAGCAGCTGTTTTTTAGACTTGATAAATTTTTTTTTAGAAGTTAGAGTTTTTGTCTATTTGCTTAAGAGGCTCCTCATTTTTCGGATGCATCATGCTTGATACCTATGGAATGTTCTATTGTTTCTACGCGTTTAAGCAAAGAGGCGTATAGCTCGCCTTCAATATCAGGTACTTTATGTTCTAACTTTATGCTGTGATTATTTATTTTCCGTTTTAATATTTTGCCGGGTATGCCTACAATTGTAGAATTCGGAGGCGCACCGCTGACAACAACTGAACCTGCACCTATTCTGCTGTCATGCCCTATTGTTATGTTACCGAGAATTTTTGCTCCGGCTCCTATTACAACGCGATCTTCAATTGTGGGATGACGTTTTACCTTTAATAGACTTGTTCCGCCCAGTGTAACACCTTGATAAATAGTTACGTCATCTCCAATTTCAGTGGTTTCGCCAATTACAACGCCTCCTCCATGATCCACAAAAAATCGCCTTCCGATTTTTGCTCCCGGATGTATCTCAATTCCTGTTAAAAAGCGTGCAATGTGAGATATTAATCTTCCTAAAAAATACAGATGGTGATTCCAAAGGAATGAAGCTATGTGATGAAATCTCATTGAGTGAAAACCCGGATAACAAAATAATATCTCAGCTATGCTTCTTGCGGCAGGATCACGCTTGAAGATAGTTTCTATGTCCTCTTTTATTCTTATCAATCAATTCCCCTAATTTTATAAATATATTCTATTGTTCTTGTGACCAATCTATGTTACAATAATTTTTTGTCAATGAAGTTAGAAGATGAATTAAAAAGAGGCAAGCTGCATAAGGTTTATATTTTTATAGGCACCGATCATGCACTGATAAGAAAACGAATTACCCGTATAGCAAACGTAGTATGTCAAGATATGCCGAAATCGTTACAAATCGATGACGAAACACAATGGAATGGTCTGCTTCTCTCCCTCAGAAGGAGAACCCTTTTTTCCAAAAATCAATTAGAAATCGCAATGCTCTCTTTTGTTCCTAAAACGGTTGATTTTGATTTTCCTGTGGAAAATCATCTAATTGTCATAAGCGGCAAGAGTATTTGCTTTAAACAAAAAGATTGTTATATGGAAAATATGAACGAATTTAATACCCAAGATTATAAAAAATATATAAAATATCTTTTTAAACAGTACAAAAAAACGGCAGACGGTGCTATTATAAATGAAATTTATTCTATCTGCGGTAGAGACCTGGCAAAAATTGATAACAATGTTTTAAAGCTGGTTTCGTATATCAGCTCTAGAAAAACTATAAATATTGACGATCTATCAATATTAGATAGAAAAGAATCATCAATTTGGATTAACTTGAATTCAGAAAATCTTATCAGGAATGATAATTTTATTAAGCAGATGGAAATAAGCGGCAAACCTCCTCATTTGGTAATTGGAATAATTTTTAGTGCATTAAGAAAAAGTATAAACAACTACAATCAAAGGCAGTTTGATAAGGCGCTTAAATTGCTCGAACAAGCAGATGTAGCTATAAAAAGGAGCGATCAGAATTCAGGTTTTCTTATACTGAGGCAGCTTCTTTTAAAACTACATTATGAGGCAACTTAATATTTAAACAATGGCGGGCTTAAGTGCTGAACTAATCAAGTCAATGTGATCTTCCAAGAGTCTTGTTATCAAAAACTGTTTTTTAACACTTTCATGTGCTGCTATCCCAACTTTCTTACAGAGTTGAGGCTCTTTTAGCAATTCCACTATGAGTTTTGCAAAACGTTCGTAATCGTTGGGATCACATAAAAATCCCGTTTCATTGTCTTTTATCTGCAGCGGAATTCCTCCTATATTTGATGCGACCACGGGTTTATTTTTCCACATGGCTTCTGTTACAGTCAATCCGAAACCTTCTTTCAAAGATTTTTGAATTATTACAGAAGATATTCTTTGAAGCACGTTTACAAGAATATTATTATCCTGAATAATCAGAATCAGATCACCTGAATCTATCAATTTTTGCGCAATATATCTTACACCTTCGTAGATTTTTTGACCTTCAGGATCATCGGTTGCCATATTTCCGCAAAGGATCAATCGGCAGTTTATCTTCTCTCTAACCTGCTTGTAAACTTCAATGACACCAATTGGGTCTTTCCATTTGTCAAATCTTGAAATTTGGGTAATAATAGGCAAGTCCGTCGGAATATTAAATTTCTTTATATTCCTGCTAATACACTCATCATCAAGTCTCCTATTTTTTAGCGAAAGCGGATCTATTGCAGGGTTTATAACAACTTGTTTTATAGGCAAATCAGTCATTTTATAGTTTTCAGATGAGACAACAACAATATCGTATCTCAAAATAAACTCTTTTAAAAATTCGATAAGCGGAGGATACGGATTAGATAAATCAACATGACATCTCCATATCCAAGGCTGTCTTTTTTGATAAAAGCTTACAATGGAAAGAGGTTGAGGATCATGAACGATCACTACATCTTGATCTATATTCTGATATGAAAAAAAGTTCTGTGCAACTGCTATATAGTTATTTTTTTTTCTATCACTGAGATTTATCTTTTCACCTTGAAGTGCATTATGGAACTTTTTTGTAATCTGAAAAAAATCGGGATTGCCATGAAAAATATCCCACTGAGTATTCACTCCTGCATCATTTAGCAAAGGCACCAAACTCTCAAGTATCTCTGCTACACCTCCTCCCTGATAAGTTGAATTTATATCAGCCACATTTTTGCCGTAAAGAACTTTCGCTTTTCTATATATTCCGGCTATTATTTTATCGCCTACAATGCTCCGATAATCTTCAATTCTTTTTCTCATTTTCCCTCCTATAAATCGGTTATTAGAGGTTGTATCAGCGGCTAATCTCCTTTAATATCGTTCTAAATTCTTTGCAAGATTCTAAATTATAATTTGCCTTTGATGATAAAAACCCAATTCTTATAGAATAAGCAGAATATGGAAGAACATTAAAAAGATCTTCATCTGTTACATCGTCCCCTGCAGCTATTATCATGTCCCACCTCTTTTCTTTAATAAAAGCAAGAGCTGCCGTTCCTTTATTAATAAATTTGTTCTTTATCTCAATAACTTTATTTCCTGATAACACAGTGAGACCAAAATCGTTTACAATATGAAAAAGTTCGCTCTTCATATTGGCCGCTCTAAGATCTGCCATATCCGGACTGGCATTTTTGTAGTGCCATGCAAGTGAGAAGTCTTTCTCTTCGACGAATGCGCCCGCAGTTCTATCAACATATTTTTCAAGGACAGGTAGAATGACAGATTTCCATTTACCGCTTAGGTTAGAACTTTTCTCCCATCCGGTTTTTCTTTTTATTAGCGCTCCATGCTCAGCCACAAGACAAAGATTTAAATTGCCCAGCCAATGCTCCATCGTTTTCTTATCTCTTCCGCTTACAATTACAACAGTATTACCTTCTTTGTCAGATAAATTTTTTAATAATTGTATTAATTTATTATCGGGAGCTGCAAGTTCAGGCCTTTTTTTTAAAGGCATAAGTGTTCCATCATAATCAAGCAAAAACAAAACGTTTTTTGCAGCGTCATATTTTTTAATCATTTCATTTTTTATATCTTCGGTCAGGCTCTTTGCTTTCAGATGCTGCTGCATCTGTTTTATCTGTCTTAAATCATCAAGAAACTCAGCTCCCCATCTGTGTACATTATGTCTGGCAAGCCGTTTTTTTATAACAGTATTTACAGCTATCTTATCTGCATCATTCATTATCAGCGCCTCTTTAATAGCTTTTGCCACTTCATTTATATCATTGGGATTGACGATAAGTGTCTCACCCGTTTCGATTGAAGCTCCAGCCATTTCGCTGATTATCAGTACGCCAAGATTATCTTTTTTTGATGCTATAAATTCTTTGGCAATTAGGTTCATGCCATCTCTCAAAGGTGTAACAAGTGCAATATCAGCAGCATTGTAAAGTGCTGTCAGAAGATCAATCGGTATTGAACGGTATAAATACCATACCGGCATCCATGTCAATGTTCCGTATTTGCCGTTTATTCTACTGACATATCTTTCAATATCATTTTTCATATTTAGATAATGTTTGAGTCTATCCCTTGACGGAACAACAATCATTATCATAACGATATTTCTCCTGAATTCTGCGTTATTTTTTAAAAACAGCTCGTATGCTTTTAATCTTTCTAAAATACCTTTTGTATAATCAAGCCGGTCAATAGATAGAATAAGTTTTAACTTGCCCATCTTTTCATTAATTTTAATTAATTCGTTTTTAACCGATCGTTTTTCCGATGATCCGTAGAATAGATCATAGTTAATACCCATCGGATATGCATCAACCTTTATCGTTCTGTCATTATTATGAATTAGCCCCATACTGTTTTCAATGCCATTTATTCTTCTAACGGAATCTAAAAAATAGTTAGCATAATCGTAGGTATGAAAACCTATAAGATCTGAACCTAAAACCCCTTCAAGGATCTCCTTTTTTCGTGGAAGCAGTCTGAACACTTCATAAGATGGAAATGGAATATGAAGAAAAAAGCCTATCGCTATATCTTTTAGCTTTTTTCTGATTAGTGATGGAGTAAGCATTAAATGGTAGTCATGAATCCAAATAATATCTTCCTGCTTTGCACTGTTTAAAACGGCATCGGCAAAGAGTTCGTTGACTTTTTGAAAGCCCTTAAACTCTTTTTCATTATATTCAACATATTTTGCAAAATAGTGAAAAAGAGGCCAAATTATTCTGTTGCAGAAACCGTAATAAAAATTTTCAAGATCATGCTCTGTCAAAAAAACAGGTTTAAATTTATAAGGAGCAAGAAGTTTGATTACCTTGTCTTTGTCGCCGCCTATTTTTTCGTCTGTAATGCCAGGCCATCCTATCCATACAGCATTATCAAAACCCCTAAAAAGTGCGCCTACTCCGCTGGATAGACCTCCTGAACTATGAAGTAGTTGTAACTGCCCGGATGCACTTTTTGTAACAGTAATAGGCAACCGGTTTGAAACGATGATAATCTTTTTTTGTGAAGTGCAATGCATAACAAGTATATTATATCACTTATTCTGATTTATGCAATAATCGGAAGAGTTTGGAATCTGATTTGGCTATGAACAAAGATTTTAAAGATTGGATCATTGCAAAATTGTCAAACAAAAGCCTTTCTTTTACAAAAACGAAACCGTCCTAAATTACAAAGTTTTTTTACTATGAACCCGTGAGTAGTGTATCTATCGGCTTTCAGCGGTCTTTATCATCGAATGGATACGTATTTTAAATTTCATAGATATTTAGAACGAATTTTGCTTAATAGGCGATGAATAGCAAATGAAAAACTTTGGAGGTGATTATGAAAGGTATGGGAAAATTATTGCCGATTTTCGGTTCGATTATTTTATTGCCACTTGCAGCGGATCCTGCATTGGCATCAGGGGCGCACATAAATAGCGGTGATACGGCATGGATGATAGTGGCCACAGCTTTTGTCATGCTTATGACACCGGCAGGGCTTGCACTTTTTTATGGTGGTATGAGCCGTTCAAAAAATATGCTCAATACTATAGCAATGAGCATGGCGGCATATTGTATAGCAAGCGTTATATGGATTTTCTGGGGTTACAGTCTGGCATTCGGGCCCGATATATCCGGAATTATCGGAAACACATCAAATTTTTTTATGAATGGAATAGGAGTTAACAGCGTTTCAGGGACAATTCCTACCTATGTTTTTGTCATGTTCCAGATGACTTTTGCAGCAATAACGCTTGCGCTTGCAAGCGGCTCCATTGTTGGAAGGATGAAGTTTTCATCATGGCTATTATTCTCTGTAATATGGCTGACTTTCGTTTATTCTCCGATTACCCATTGGGTATGGGGCGGAGGATGGCTATCTAAGCTTGGAGTGCTTGATTTTGCAGGCGGCACTGTCGTTCATATAAATGCAGGTGTTTCAGGTCTTATACTAGCGTTATTTCTTGGCAAGAGAAAAGGATATGGCAAAACTGCTATGATGCCCTCGTCAATAGTCTTAACCGCTCTCGGTGCAATACTATTATGGTTTGGATGGTTCGGTTTTAACGCGGGGAGCGAATTGGCAGCGAATGGATTAGCCGCATCGGCATTTCTTGTTACCAATGCTGCAGCCGCAGTGGCAGCTTTGACTTGGATGTTTGTAGAATGGATCGTTGTGGGAAAACCAACCGTTTTAGGCATATCGTCAGGCGCTGTGGCGGGACTCGTTGCAATTACTCCGGCAGCCGGATTTGTCAATCCCATGGGTTCTATAATTATCGGAATTGGAGCTGGTATTATAGGTTATCTTGGAGCAACTGTAATAAAAAACAGGCTTAAATACGACGATTCTCTTGATGCATTCGGAATACATGCTTTATGCGGTATATGGGGAGCTTTGGCAACAGGTCTTTTGGCCGATCCTGCGATAGGCGGATCATCAGGTCTTTTTTACGGCAATCCTAAACAGTTGTTGATTCAGTTTATAGCAGTTGTTTCAGTAATAGTTTTTAATGTTGTAGTTACAGTTATTATAGTCAAAATAGTGTCTATGATAACAGGCGGAATAAGAGTTTCTCAATCTGATGAAATGGAAGGAATGGATAGTGCAACTCATAGTGAAAGAGCATTTGAAATCTGAAATAGAATTGATATGATATGATACTAAAGATGGAGGCAGAATGAAAAAGATAGAAGCTATTATAAAACCGTTTAGGCTGGATGAGGTTAAAGACGGACTAAGAGGGTTGGGTGTTAGCGGAATGACAATTTCTGAAGTAAAGGGCTATGGTCGCCAGAAGGGTCATACTGAAATTTACAGAGGAGCTGAGTATTCAATTGATTTCATTCCGAAAGTAAAATTAGAGGTTGTTATAAGAGATGAAGATGTTGATAAAATTGTAGAATCAATATTGGAAAATGCACAGACAGGAAAGATAGGTGATGGCAAAATATTTATTACTCCTATTGAAACAGCTATAAGAATACGTACAAAAGAAACCGGAAACGAAGCGGTATAGAAAGGGGCGTTTTATGAAAAATACGAAAGATATAATGGAGTTTGTCAAAGATAATGAGATAAAGATCGTTGATCTGCAATTTACAGATCTATTGGGACAAGGCCAACATTTCTCTGTTCCTATTAGCGAGTTTGATGAAAAAAGTATTGAGTCAGGATTTGGGTTTGACGGCTCTTCCATTAGAGGATGGAGAGTAATAGATTCAAGTGATATGCTCGTTGTTCCTGATGTTTCAACCGCCTATATAAATCCATTTACTGAAATTGAAACACTCAATGTCACTTGCGACATAGCTGATCCAATTGACGGAGGCAGTTATGGGAGAGACTCCAGGGCGATTGCTAAAAATGCCGAAAATTATCTTATTAGTACCGGTATAGCTGATACGGCATATTTTGGACCCGAATACGAATTTTTTATCTTTGATAATATAAGTTGTGATTTTAATGACCATTCAAGTTATTACATTATAGATTCCGACGAAGGAATATGGAATAGCGGATCTGACGAAATTCCTAACCTTGGCAATAAAATAAGACATAAAGAGGGATATTTTCCGCTGCCTCCCGTTGATACTTATCAGGATCTAAGAACCGAGATGGTGCTTGCTCTACAGGATGCTGGAATAACCGTTGAGGCTCATCACCATGAAGTCGCAACTGCAGGTCAAGCTGAAATAGATATGAGGTTCCTGTCATTACTGAACATGGCGGATGCAGCTGTAAAATTTAAATATATAGTAAAAAATGTTGCAAAAAGAAATGGTAAGACGGTCACATTTATGCCTAAGCCTTTATATAACGATAACGGAACAGGTATGCATGTTCATCAAAGTCTTTGGAAAGATGGCGTTCCACTATTTGCAGGAAGTGGTTATTCGGGTATTTCCGATATGTGCCGTTTCTATATTGGCGGCATATTAAAACATGCTAAGGCTATTACGGCATTTGCAAATCCGATAACAAATTCATATAAGCGCCTTGTTCCTGGCTTTGAAGCTCCTATTAACCTTGCATATTCAGCTAGGAATAGATCTGCTGCCGTTAGAATTCCTATGTATTTTAGTAATCCGAAAACAAAAAGAATTGAACTCAGATTTCCCGACCCTTCCGCAAACCCGTATCTTGTTTATTCAGCTATGTTGATGGCCGGTTTGGATGGTATAAAAAACAGAATAGATCCTGGTGAACCTATGGATCAAAATATTTATGATCTGCCTCCTGAAATGGCAAAAAATTTAAAGCATCTTCCCGGGTCATTAGATGAATCGATGAATGAGCTTGAATTAGATTATCAGTTTCTGCTGGAGGGAGATGTATTCAATGAAGACATTATCAGAACATGGATTGATTATAAAAGGACAAACGAGATACAACTGCTGAGATCCGTTCCAAATCCGGTTGAATTTAAGCTTTATTACGACGTATAAGCTATAAACAGCAGCTACAATATATTAGATAAGGATGTTTATATAGTCTGTAAATAAATAAGCATGTCTATTGCACAGAATATTGTTCCGTATTGACAGCACATGCTGGAGGTGCATACTTTTGCATGTAACGGTTGGCGGAAGTACAGGCAGGCAAGATGACCCAAGTTGTTTATTTACAGACACTCAGCTCACTTCTAAAAAATCAGCCCGTGTCTATGTTGAAGCACT
>CAZAPZ010000067.1:0-8885 GCA_964487285.1 uncultured Campylobacterales bacterium
CTATCTTGTTTTCTATATGCCAACGTTTTGCATATACCTCTAATATCTTTGATATGAGTTACTGTCAAATCTTGTGTATGGCATAACATATCCTTCAAGTAAATCATCCTAAGCAGCCTTCTTTTCTAATTCTCCATTAACGAATCTTCTTCCTTCCAATACAAGAGGAATAAGTTTATATCCTTTTAATCTATGCCAAGTCTTTTCTGTCTCTAATGCAAGTTTAAAAACCATTGTAAATGCAGCGGTTCTTGAGCCGTTGCCTCTTGTTTTGGCTGTCCTTAGTCTTATTGTAGCAAATGTTGATTCAATAGGATTTGTAGTTCTTATATGAATCCAATGTTCAGCCGGAAAATCGTAGAAATTGAACAGGTCATCTTTATCCTTTGTAAGAATTTTTACAGCCTTTGGATATTTTGCATCAAAGGTTTTAATAAAGTGATCATATGCTTTAAGAGCATTTTCCCTATTTTCTGCCATATACATTTCATGAATCATTGATTTTGCCTTAGGCTGCAGGCTTTTTGGAAGCTTATCAAGTATATTAGCCGTTTTATGCACCCAGCATCTCTGCCTTTTTGTATTAGGAAAAACTTCATTTAAAGCAGCCCGGAATCCAAGTGCTCCATCCCCTACGGCAAGCTTAGGAGGGATATTGAGACCACGCTGTTTTAGATCAAGAAGTATCTCACTCCAGCCTATCTTACTCTTCCTGTATCCATCACTAACTGCAACAAGCTCTTTTTTGCCGTATTTGTCTTGCTCCTAATGATTACCAAAATGCAGGTTTTGTCATCCTAATAAACGTATATTAAAATGTATTCCATCTACCCAGAAGTAGATATACTCTTTATTGCTTAAATCTCTTTTTGCCCATTTGTTATAATCATCCTCCCAGCTTTTCTTGAGACGCACTATATTTGCAGGAGATAACCCTTTTGCTCCTTCACCCAGTATGGCTGATAAGGCTGTAGGAAAATCATTTGTTGATATGCCCTTTAAATTATAGCACCGGTATAAGATTATCAATGCTCGGCATCCTTCTAAAATATCTTGGCAGGATTCTGCTTGTGAAAGTCTCTTCCTGCAGATCTCTATTTCTTATTCTTGCCCTTGGCTGTTTTATGTTAATAGATCCTATTACCTGATGCAATTGACCTGTCAGGCAAGTATCCGTTTCTTACAACAGCCCTCTTATTGTTTTCATCTACGAGATTATTGTGTGCACTAATATATTCTTGAATCTCATTTTCTAAAGCCATCTGCAGCATCTTTTGAGCACCTCTTCCTGCTATCTCTTCTAAGATAGACCAACTGCTTATTTCTTCTTTTGTGAAATCATCTTTTTGTGTATACTTTTTCATGAGCATGTCCTCCTTTAGTAAGTTTATTTTACAGTTTCATTTTACTAAAAGGATATGCTCATTCCTACTACAACATTTTCGCTTCCATACACAACTTTCGATTATAACTCTGCGTTGAGTAAAGCAAAAAAATCGGATACCCGAATAGATTCTGTCATTTATGACAAAACGGCAATTAGGATTCAAGGGAATGCTGTAAATTATAATTCTCTGCTCAGCTATCTATCCGGCTTCAATAAAATATTACATATTAAAGCAAAGATAAGAAATACCAAAAGCGTGCAAGGAAGACTTAAATTTAGTATTATGTACAATCTAATGCAATGATGAGTGAGGAAGTAAAAATATGACAATAGAGGAATTAATCAAAAAAAATCTTTTTGTGTTGTATATTATTATAATTATTTCAGGAACATATATTCAGAGTAAAAGTTCCGATGCTGCTTACAGAACATCTCTAAGAAATAAAGAGTACCACAAAATAAGTATATTAAGTAATAAACTCAATAAATGCAATAAAACAAAAAATGCGTTTAAAAACAATCTGTTCTCATTTGTTCAGATATTAAAAAAAGAGAATCATTTAAATGGAAAAATTTTATCTGTAACACCTATGCTTAACGAAAATAGAGAAACTCTCGACATAAAGCTTAAAAAGTTAAACTTAAAACAGTCTTTAAATATTATTGAAAAAGTCGGTTCATACAGCAATGTCTATGTAAAACAGTTTGCGCTTACAAAAAATTTTGCTATAAATAATCTGATGAATTTAGATTCGGTAGTACAGAAGGCGAAATGAAAAAACTATTTGGATAGTTAGCCGTTTTTTCTATTTCATTTTTCGTGACACTCTTATTTCTGCTTCCGTATAAGAATATATATGGTAATTTGATTGATAAGTATGCTCAGAGCTCTCATATTAGAACAGATTATAATATAACACACGCATCCCTTTTCTCCTTAAATGCGGATAAAATATTCATAAATAAAGATGAAAATATCCTGCATTTTGACAAATTAGAAGCCAAAATCTATCCTATAAACTATCTTATCGGAGGAGATTTACTTGAGCTTAGATTGGTGTCAGTATCTGATATTGCCAATGTTGGCGTAAAATTGAAGAATAATTCTTGGCTTATACAAATTAAAATACCCGCATCCATGTTTGAAAATTCCATAAAGAATTTTAAACTACCTTTTAAAATTAAAGGGGACATACTGGCTGAAGTTAAAATAAAAAATGAAAATAAACAGATAATTATACAAAATATCTCTGTAAGCGGACCTATTAATATTGATGCACAGGGATATCTGAGAAATAACCATCTTAGCTTAAATGGGAAAATAGAGTTTGGCAACATAAAGCAAAAATTCAATTTTGATCAAAATCTATAAGAAAATGAGTAATACGGTACTTTGACCTATTAAATCATTTTATTAAAAGATTTTCGCATCTGCCTATACCGTTTACGCTGGCAAGCAAGGTCTTGTCTGATCTGAATTTTTGTCGGACAAACACAGGCGAACATGTGCAGACAACTCTCTTGCTGCATACTCTGTGGGCTTTCTATATTTAACCTATAGGCTATAGAAATATTTTTTTGTGTTCCTTATTTAAATATTCTTGTATTAACAGATTTTACAGTCAATGCAGGTTTTAGTCTAAGTTCTTTTTATTCAAACTCTTATACTCTTTAATCGTTCTTGCCGGTTTTACAGCTTTTGAAGCGTTGTCTGCAAATGCCAATTTTTAATTCGAAGGTTTTCGTGAGTTTTGTTGTTTGCACCTGCTTGTCTCATCCTATTATAATCGTTGATATATCTTGGTGCGAGCGGGGAGACTTGAACTCCCACAGATACAATCTACCAGATCCTAAGTCTAGCGCGTCTACCAATTCCGCCACGCTCGCAACAAAAGCACATTATATACAAAAGTTGAAAAATATCAAGCATTCTTTAGCAATACTCCATATAATTAGACCACTGCACAATAAGCACCTTCCCTGCAATATCAGCTTTTCCATAGGCAGGGCGAACTTCTGCAGGACTAACCAGTTAGCCCTGCAAATTTTAATTTTTAAATCTTGCAAGCCTTTCGGCTTCTGCGAAAGCGTTTATCATGCGGTGGTCTCATAATACTGCCAGCCTGCCGGTTGCACATAACTTATTTCTATAAGTCTTGCTATTTTTTTTAACCAATATAAAATACAACTGCATAGTGCTATTTCACTTATTAAGCTTTATGGTATAAAAAAGGAGAATTAAAATAAATGGTTAAAAAAGAAAGCCGGCACGAAAATAAACCTCTGACTGCAGCAACTTCGTATGGACAGATGCAGATTTACAGGCCTGACGATGAGATAGATCTGCGTGAACTTTGGCAGACGGTTAGAAAAAGAAAACGTATCGTATTTATAACGGTTGTTCTTTTTCTAACTGCCGCATTTCTATACATTTTGCTTGCAAAACCGGTTTATCAAGCTGAAGCTACAATAGAAATCGGCAAAGAACTTGTCAAAGTAAATGGCGGTACGCTTGTTGCCAGATACTTTGATAATGCCAATAACATAAAGCGGTATATTGATGTGCAATACGACACAGCAGGAAAATATCGTAAAAAAGGCAGTACTGCTTATATTGAAAAGGTGAGTATTGATAAAAGAGCTGCAGGGTTCTTGACTATTACAGCATTAGGACAAAATAATGCGTCTGCGGTTAAGATGTTGCAAAAACCTATTAACGAAATATATACCAAACATATTGCCATAATGAAATCTATTCTTGAAAATAAAATTGGTGCCATAGATGACATTAAACAACAAATCAACTACGATACCAATGTTTTGCTGCCTCAACTTAAAAGCAGCCTTAATTCATTTCAAACAGTTGAAACCAAAAAAATTGATGATCAGATCAAATTTATAAAGACAAAAAAAATTCCTGCGCTTGAGACAAATATAAAGGAGTTTGAAAAAGAGATAATCGACAAAGAACAGTCTATCAAGAATATGCAGTTATATATTACAAAGACGGCAAAAAAACACCCGTCTTTTGCGGCAATGACTGCTTCAAAAATATCCAATTTTAAAAATAGTATAACCCATTTGAGAATGCAGATTATAGATTTTCATTCAAGAATAAAAACGCTTCAATACGCTACAACCCCAAATCTGAATACGACAAATGAAACAAAAACGCTTCAATACGCTACAACCCCAAATCTGAATACGACAAATGAAACAAAGACAGTTCAATACGGTACAATCCCCGATCTAAAGGCGGCAAAAAACCGCTTGCTCAAAGAAATTATCCCGGCAAAACAGACCGCTATTAAAAATATAGAATCAGTGACTATTCCTCAATTAAAACTTAAGATAAAACAGATTCAAGCTCATATGAAAGCTCCTTATATAGTCATGACACATATTGTAGGTAAAATTTACACTCATACCAAACCTATTAAACCAAAAAAGAAGCTTATTATAGTAGTTGCACTGATTACCGGATTGATATTTGGAATATTCCTTGTTTTCTTTTTAGAGTTTATTGGAAATGTTGACAAAGTGATAACAGCAGAGTGATAGATTTTGATATCCTCAGAGTTTTTTACTGTAATTTCAATGCTTGCATGTTTGAATGGAAGTCGTAAAATAAGTATGGTTTTTTATTATGCAGCGGCCTCTAATTATCTTAATAGGGATGGAATCTTAAGATACATTTTTCTGTCTAATAATAAATATTCGCTCTCCAGGAAGATTAACATTAATCATGCTGTCTTTGCTAATATCTAACTTACCGTAAACAAAATCCGGAATCCTTATTTTTATCACATCTTTTGCACATATAAAATTTATGTTCCAGTATTGGCCATGAGGAAATATTTGTTTAATAACACCCGTTAATCTGTTTGACATCATCTTGGTATTATTTTTCCTAACAATTCTAACTTCATCAGAATGAATACCCCATATTAGCCTCTCTTCCATTTTAATATCCTTTTCCCGATATGTTCTTTCAACATTAATATTCCCAAAAATAGTTTCAATCATCAGGTTATTATCTCTCATATCAATAATTTTACCGGTAAATAGATTGTCTATTCCAAAAAATCTCGCAACCTTTACAGTTTTAGGTCTAAAATAAATTTCGTTTTTCTTTGCCGTTTGAATTATTGCTCCATCGTATATAAAGCTAATGACATCGGATAAATATAAAGCTTCTTCAATATCATGGGAAACTGCCAATATTGTAAGATGAAATTCATCTGCCATAGATTTAATGAGATCAACCAGCTCATATCGAAGCGAAGGATGCAGAGCTGAAAACGGCTCATCAAGCAGAAGAAGATTAGGTTTAACAATCATTGCCCTGGTTAGTGCTGCTCTTTGTGCCTGGCCACCCGATATATGATCCGGATAGCTTTCCAATATATCGCCAATCTCTAGTCTTGAAATCAGCATATTATAATAGTTCCTGTCAAGTGAAATGCCCCTAACTTTAACTCCATATAATATATTTTCCTTTATAGTAAGATGTGGAAACAGCGACATCTTTTGAGGAAGATAAGCGATATTCCTTTTATCAGGTGGTAAATTTGTTATATCATTACCATCCATTGTAATCTTACCCACTTCCGGTTTTATAAAACCGGAAACAAGCTCCAGAATCGTTGTTTTGCCTGCCCCTGAATCTCCAAGGAACAGGTATATTTCACCCCTTTTAATATGAAAACTAATCTGATTTAATATGAAATCGCCTCTTTTTAGTGTTATTTTGTTTAGTTCAATCATCTAATAAGATACCTTGAGGCAATAAGCGATGTAAGCCCGATCAATATGAGAATAATAATTAACCACACCGCTCTTGTTATATTTGCAGAAGACAGGGATAAAAATATACCTATAGGAATAGTTTCAGTCTTAAACGGCATAGAACCGGCTATCATCAGCGTAGCGCCAAATTCGCCTATAGATTTAGCAAAACAAACCAAAAAAGATGCCAATATTCCCTTTTTTGCCAGTGGAATCGCCACTGTTTTAAACGATACAAATGAATTTGCACCAAGTGAACGGGCTACATTCTCGTAATAAAGCGGCACAGAATCAAATGCTTGCTTAATCATTCTGATTGCCAATCCTACAATAGTTATAAACTGGGCAACTATAATGCCCGATATCTGAAAAATTGGAGTTATTCCATGAGCGGCAAGCCATTTACCAATAGGATTATCAAAAAACAGCAGAACAATTGCACCAAGCGCTAATGGCGAAACAACAAGAGGCAGCTCAAGCAATGTGTCAACAACCGTTTTACCAAAAAAGTTATATCTTGAGAGCGCATAAGCGGCAGGGAGAGCAACAAATGTAGAAAGAACAGTTGAAACAGTTGCAGTTGAGATGCTTAAAAAAATAGAGTAGGCAATTCTGCTTAGATCGACTGCGTTGGGTTTGTTGATAAAAAAGAGCAGCGATGAAAAAAGTAAAAGATAAGCGACTGCAACTATTAAAATAGACGATATACTAAAAGTTTTAAACACCTATTTTATAAGCCAGTCCCCGGAAAGCTTATAATATCCGCCCACTGGGACTTTTCTGCCTATTACTCTATACGCATCATTGAGATTAGTAAGATAATGAAATTTAGATAACTCATATTTTGCCGTTTTTGATGTAAGAAAATTAAGAAATTTTAATGCTTCAGTTCTATTTTTACTATAAATTGTCAAACCGGCAGGAATATAACCGATTTTTTTAATATAACTATTTATAAAAACCGTCTTGATTAAAGCCGGATTCCAATATGAAAAAACTCTCCAGCCAAAGACTGCATCAACCTGATGAAGAGCGACTGCAGTTGCCGTCTTAGCACAACTTCCAGTATAGTTTACTATATTATTTTTAATTTTTGTCCGCTCTTTTTTATTTAAAGAGTTTATTATTTCAGCGGCATAAAGCCCCACGCATACACTCTCAGGATTAGCAATTGCAATTCTCACTCCCGGTTTAGCAAGATCGGCCATAGATCTAATATTCTTAGGATTATCCTTGGGAACGTTTATTACCGGTATAAGATAAGCAATACGTTTTATACTGTCTTTGATAATTACACCTTTCTTTTCCGCCAGACTCATAAAATCCGAAGATCCCGGCATATAAATATCACCTTTACGTGTAAGAATTATCTGCGATAAAAGCCTGCCTGAACCTCCATACATAACATCAATTCTTGTACCTGTTCGATGTTGATAGATTTTGACAAGTTTTTGCATAGGCGGTTTTGAAGCTGATCCAACATAGATAAACAACTCTCCTGCATGACTGAAGGAAGCTGAAAAAGCCAGCAGCATAAAAATAACTATTCGAAACATAAAAACCCTCCGTAATATAAATTTATATATAGCGATTATAAAGAAACCGATTTAATGTGTCAAGTAGATTTTACAACGCAGTATTAAAGTGGTAAATTAATCTTATGAATAAATATGAAATTGAACTGCTGGGTAATATTTGGATAAAAAAGAACGGAAAAAATTTTATTGGCAGAGGCAGAATACAGCTTCTTGAAGAAATTGGGAAAACCGGATCAATTGCTCAAGCTGCAAGAAATATGAAAATGAGCTATAAAGCGGCATGGGATACGGTGGACATTATAAATAAACTGGCAGCCGAAAAAATAGTAACAAAGAAATATGGCGGAAAAGGCGGTGGGCAAACGAAATTGACCAAATATGGATATGAATTGATAACCTTGTTTAAAGAGATAGAAAATAGCCACAACAGTTTTTTAAAACAAATTTGTAAAAAACTACAACTTTAAAAACCTCAAAAAATTATGAAACTACCGCACAATCAACATACGATATTTTCTAATACTATTTTTGATACAATACTGTACTATTTTCCGTTATTGAAAGCAAGAAAACGGTAAGTTACCTCTTATTCTCTTTCTATGAAACTAATACACAAAACATAGCATGTAGAAATCTTTTGCACTACTCTTCACCAAGATAGCTCTTCCTCACTTGCTCGTTGGTAATTAAATTTGATGCTTCATCTTCAAGAATTATCCTGCCGTTTTCAAGCACATATCCGTAATCGGAGATTTTTAAAGCCACGGAAGCATTTTGTTCCACTAAAAGTATTGTCATACCTTTTTCATTTAACGTTTGTATTATATTAAAAACATTGCTAACGATAATTGGAGCAAGTCCCAACGAAGGTTCATCAAGCATCAAAAGTGACGGACGACTCATTAATGCCCTGCCGAGAGCAAGCATCTGCTGTTCTCCACCTGACAAAGTACCTGCCAATTGATTAGAACGCTCTTTTAAAATGGGGAAAAGCTCAAACACTTCTTTATAACCATCTTCAATCTCTGATAAAGATCTGTTGAATCCTCCCATTCTCAAATTCTCTAATATCGTAAGGTTTGCGAAAACTTTTCTGCCTTCAGGAACCATAGCTATTCCCATTTTAGACACGATATGCGTTTTAGAACCAATAATTTCTTTCCCGAGAAATT
>CAZAPZ010000068.1:0-8867 GCA_964487285.1 uncultured Campylobacterales bacterium
AGATCGGAAAGAGAATCGTATTCAAAGCCAAAAATGCTTGTGGCTCCTACGAGGCGGGCAATTTTACCATCCAAATTATCAAAAACAACAGCTAAAACAATAGCTATGGCGGCTCCGTAAAAATCTCCTCTTGCAGATAGAATAATTGAATAAAAACCGACTAAAAGATTAGCTGATGTAAATAGATTTGGAAATAAATATACTGTCTTTCCTTTCATTTCATCTCACCTCATTTCACCTAACACCGTAACTCCAGATTTCACATTATCACCCTCTTTTACTCTAATTTCTGCCGATACAGGAACGGATACTTCTAATCTTGACCCAAATTTTATCAGACCAAACGCCTCTCCCTTGTCAATTATGTCGCCTTGCTTAGCGTAGCATACAATGCGTCTTGCAATTATGCCGGCTATCTGAGTAACAATTATATGCTTTTTTTCTTCCGTTTCCATGTATAATGTGTTACTTTCATTTAATAACGAGGCTCCTCTGTCATCAGCCGGAAGAAATTTTCCCTTTTTGTATTTCACATTCTTTATAACAGCATCAACGGGACTTCTGTTTATGTGAACATTAAATATTGACATAAATATAGCAATTTTTCTACATTTCCCATCTTTAAAAAAATCTGATTTGCATTCTAATATATCCTGTACCTTTCCGTCTGCAGGCGATATTATTAGATTTTTACCGTTTGGAGCTATTCTACTAGGATTTCTAAAAAAATAGAGGGAGAAAATACCAAATACTGCCAAAATAATTGCAAAAGCAGTCAAAACTATCCCACCGATAATAAATAAAAAGACTGATGCTATGGCTGCCGATATTGCAAAAAAAAAGCCAACATCAGCTATAGGTTTGTTTAATTCGGCTCTTTTGACCTTGTTATGAATCAAGCCTAATATTTCTCTTTATTCATTTTTGTCCACTTTCTCCTTTTGTCATCTTGAGCACTTTTCTCATATCTTGCAGCCAAGCGCAACATAAATTGCTGCGCTTCTATATTTTATTAAGAAAAGTTTAATTTTTACTCACATCAATTTTTTTATCTTTTTTAAGCCAAGGCATCATGCCTCTTAACTTTCTTCCTACTATCTCTAACGGATGAGTTTCGTCTTTTTTTATCAACGCTTTTAAAACTACTTTTCCAGTCTTATTCTCAAGCATCCATTCTTTAGCAAATCGGCCGCTTTGAATTTCATCAAGGATAATTTTCATACTCTTTTTTGCTTCTTCGCCTATAATTCTCGGTCCCCTTGTTACATCGCCATATTTTGCAGTATTGGAAATAGAATACCTCATTTCGCTTATACCGCCTTCGTACATAAGATCAACAATAAGTTTCAACTCATGGAAGCATTCAAAATATGCCATTTCAGGAGGATATCCGGCTTCGGTTAATGTTTCAAAGCCAGCTTTTACAAGAGCCGTTACGCCTCCGCATAGAACGGCTTGCTCACCGAATAGATCCGTCTCCGTTTCATCTCTAAACGTTGTAGCAATAATGCCTGCCCTTCCTCCGCCAATTGCAGATGCATAAGAGAGGGCAAGATTTTTTGTATTTCCTGTCGGATCCTGAGCTACGGCAATGAGCATAGGTACGCCTTCGCCATTTTTATATTCGTATCTTACGAGATGTCCAGGCCCTTTTGGAGCAATCATCATAATATTTATCCCTTTATCAGGAATTATCTGTCCGAAATGTATTGCAAACCCATGTGCAAATGCAATAGTATCTCCATCTTTCAAATTAGCTTCTATTGATTCTTTAAAAAGATCTCCCTGCAGTTCATCGGGTGTTAAAATCATAATTACATTAGCCCACTTTACAGCGTCCTCCGTTGTCATAACTTTTATGCCTGCCGACTCTGCCTTTGTCCATGATTTACTGTTTTTTCTCAAACCTACAACAACATTCACACCACTCTCTTTTAAGTTATTTGAATGGGCAAAACCTTGAGAACCATACCCTATTACAGCAACTTTTTTCGATCTGATCAAATTTAGATCTGTATCTTTATCATAATATAACTCCATTAAAAACCTCCGTTAATTT
This sequence comes from uncultured Campylobacterales bacterium, assembly GCA_964487285.1. Classification (GTDB taxonomy): domain Bacteria; phylum Campylobacterota_A; class Desulfurellia; order JAADFJ01; family JAADFJ01; genus CAZAPZ01. Next base: position 2,060 of record CAZAPZ010000068.1, read on the forward strand.
CTTTTTAATTCTCGTGTTAGTGCTACAACGCCTGTCCTTGCAATTTCTTTAACTCCTAAAGGTTTCAAGAGATTAATTATAGCGTTGATCTTGTTTGAATTACCCGTTGCAGCTATAGTATAACTATCTGGTGAAGAATCAACTATATTCCCTCTGAATATATCCGCAATCCTCAGCACTTCCGCTCTACTATTGCCGTTCGTATGCATCTTAATCAATGCTGTTTCCCTTTCGATTGAAGGCTCATCATTAAGGTTGGTAACTTTAACACAGTTTATCATTCTATTCAACTGTTTTTCTATCTGTTCAACTATTTCTTTTGCACCTTCAACAACAATTGTCATTCTGCTAATACCCTCATCCTGTGTAGGTGCAACATTTAGACTTTCGATATTATATCCTCTTGCAGCAAAAAGATTTGCAACTCTGGAAAGGACACCAAATTCATTATTTACAAGTATAGATAATCTAATTCTCATACATCACTTCCTTATAACAGTATCATATGATCAATCGGAGCGCCTGAGGGTACCATCGGGCAAACATTCTCGAGCCTATCCACAGTCACATCAAGCAGATATGCCGAGTCAGAATTTACCATCGTTTTTAGCGCAGCGTCCAACTTATCAGGGCTTGATACTCTGCCTGCTTCTATACCATACGCCTGCGCAACTTTAACAAAATCAGGCTGAACCGACATATCGGTATGCGCATATCTGCTGTCGAAAAATAAGTTTTGCCATTGCCTCACCATTCCTAAATAGCTATTATTTATTATCATAATCTTAAGCTTTAAGTGTTCCTGGACAACGGTGGCCAATTCCTGTATATTCATCTGAAAACTTCCGTCTCCGTCTATATCTACAACAGTTCTATCCGGATATGCAACTTGAGCACCTATTGACGAAGGCAGTCCGAAACCCATTGTACCCAGGCCTCCTGACGTAATAAAACTTCTCGGTGTGGACAGTTTCATAAATTGAGGTACCCACATCTGATGTTGGCCTACGCCTACGGCAATAATAGGATTTTTGCCGCTTAGTATTTTTGAAAGATGACTGATGGCCTGCTGAGGTTTTATAACATCGCTTAATTCTTTATAAACAAGCCTGTGTTCGATCTTCCATTTCTTAATAAGACCTATCCACGCTTTTCGTTCACTTTTGTAAAAATCGGCGGACTTAGCTTTTTTATCTACAATCGATAGAAGCTGACCAAGTACGATTTTAACATCTCCAACAATTGGGTATTCAGTCTTAACATTTTTTCCTATTGAAACAGGATCAACATCGATATGCGCAACCTTAGCGAGAGGTGCAAATTCATCAAGTTTTCCAGTAATTCTATCATCAAAACGAGCACCGATAGCAAAAAGAAAGTCGCAATTCTGAATCGCCATATTTGCAGTGTATGTTCCATGCATACCTGCCATGCCAAGACATAATTCACTATCCGGATCAAATGCTCCCTCTCCAAGAAGTGTTACAAATGCAGGAATTCTGAGTCTTTTGGCAAGCATGGCAACTTCCTTCGATGCATTTGAGCTTACAACTCCTCCCCCAATATAGAGGAGCGGTTTTTTAGCTTTTATAAGCTGACTAAACACCTTTTCTATCTGATGAGGATTGCCTCTTGTGGTAGGATTGTAGCCTGTAAGCCTCACATTTTCAGGATATTTAAATTCGGAATCACCTAATATTACATCTTTTGGAAGATCAACAAGTACCGGCCCTTGTTTACCTGTCTTAGCAATATAAAAAGCTTCTTTTATAGTTTGAGCAAGATCTTCTGCTCTTTTTACAAGAAAATTGTGCTTGGTACATGGACGCGAAATTCCAACAGTATCAGCTTCCTGAAATGCATCGTTTCCTATCAATGCAGTAGGTACTTGTCCTGTAAAAACTACAATAGGGATTGAATCCATAAAGGCTGTCGCTATACCCGTTATGGCGTTTGTTGCACCCGGACCACTTGTCACGAGTGCCACCCCTACCCTGCCTGATGCACGAGCATAGCCATCTGCCTCATGAGCCGCACCTTGTTCATGTCGAGAGAGAACATAATGAATGGATTTTTCACCTGCAATGGCATCATCTATTGCCATTATGGCGCCACCGGGATATCCGAAGATAGTGTCAACGCCTTCCTGTTTCAAAGATTCAATGATAATATCATATCCCTTCATTATAATGACTGCCTCCTAAAATATATGATATTTTATTTTATATTATAAGTTAAAAGTTTTCAAGTGAAAATTTTAATTCTTAAAATCTCTAAATTGGTCTCATTATAGCAAATCCGAAAATATCTCATCTGATATTAGTACGCCTTTTGGAAAAATTAAGGAAATCCATTCACCTTGCATTGCAAGAAAACTATGTTTTACCCAAAAATTGATTTTCTTATCCAACTCTTCAAATTCTGCAATGTTTGAATATTTTAATCTGAAATTATGCCAATTTACTCCTTTTGATAATCTCAAATTCAAGATCAGTTCTTCTGTCATCCGCTCCGGCATGTTTAATATTTCACTATATTCAACGGGTATTTCTGATTTTAAGAGTTTATCTTTATATTCCCTATATCTGTCTGTATTCTTGAATCTGCTGCCGTTAATATAGCTTGATGCCGATAATCCAAAACCAAAATATTGTCCTTCCATCCAATAATTTGTATTATGCACCGATTCAAATCCCTGTTTTGCGAAGTTTGAGATTTCATAGCGGTAAAATTTGTTTGCTTCAAGAAAGTTTGCCGAATCTTGATAAATATCAGCTGATATATCATCGGCAGCAGATATAATCTTGCCTTTTTTGTTCCATAAACTGAAAAGCGTTCCTTTCCCGATAGATAAGCAGTACGTGGAAATATGCGTTATTGGAAGAGCGGCTGCTTTTTTTAAATTGGCATACATTCTTCCCGGCATCTGTGCTGCAAAGCCATACATCAAATCTATTGATATATTCCTAAAACCGGAGTCATACGCATTTATAATCGACTGTTCAGCGGCAACGCCGTTATGTTTTCTACCAAGAAACTTGAGGTCGTTATCATCAAACGATTGCACACCGATACTAATTCTGTTTATTCCGGAATTATGAAATTCTTTGAGGCGAGATATGTCACAATCTAACGGATTTGCTTCCAAGGTCATTTCTGCTGATTTTTCAAACGAAAAAGACCGTTTTAATCTGCTCAAAATATTATTCATTTGATCACTATTTAATATAGATGGTGTTCCTCCGCCGAAATAGATAGATTTAACCGGTATCTTGTCATCTGCCATTCTTAAAGTGATCTCTTTCTTAATCAGTTTGAGATATTCAAGCAGTTTTGAGCTGCCTACAACAGAGATAAAATCACAATATGGGCATTTCGATCTGCAGAACGGAATATGAATATAAACGGCAGGCAGACTTTTGCCAAAATCATTTGGTAAATTATCCACAATGCACTATGAGACCACTGCATGGTAAGTGCCTTCGCAAAAGCCGAAGAGCCTGCGAGATTTAAAAATTAAAACTTGAAGGGCTATATGCTTTGTTAAACTTCCTTGAATCAACCGGTTAGTTCTGCAGAAGTTTGCCTTGCCTATGATAAAGCTGGGAAAGTGCTTCTTGTGCAGTGGTCTCATTATCTTCATTCCATTAAACGCTTTACAGACAGCACATTTTCCAATGACTGCAATACCCTTATTAGGTCATTAATCTGTTTGTTGGAGCTTATCTCCAGAATAAATTTAACTGTAGTTGTCTTCATCATACTATTGGTAATCATGGAAACATTTATTATATTTATTCCTCTTGAGCTAGTAATTGAACTGAGCTTTGCAAGCATGCCTACTCTCTCTTTAGTTACCACAGTAATAGAAACAGGAAAAACTTTTGCGGCGGTTTTCCATCTTACATTTACAAGCCTTCCCTCTTCTATCGATAGTTTCTCAAAATTAGGACATTTAGTCCTATGTATCGTCATACCTCTACCACGAGTTATAAATCCTACAATTTCATCACCGGGAACAGGTGTACAGCATTTGGCAAAATTTACCATCACTTTATCAAGATAAACACCATCTATAACAATTGGTATGCTTGGCAAACCTTTCGGGTGTTCCTGAAGCTTATTTTTATCTTTTTGGCTTTTATACAGATGTTTAACGGCACTTGCAACAGAAAGCTTACCGTTGCCGACATCCATATAGACATCTTCGATCGTATTGCGTTCTATTTTTTTTATCAACTCTTCGGTTTCTTTAGATTTAGCATATTCGGATAAACTTAAATTGATACCCTTCAATCTATTTTCTATGAGTTCTCTACCAAGCATTACGGAACTTGCTCTCTCTTTCGTCCTTATCCACTGGCGAATCTTATTTTTTGCTTTAGACGTTTTCACAAAAGAAAGCCAATCTTTTGAGGGGTGATGATTATTAGAAGTTAATATACTGACAATATTTCCTGTTTTCAGTTGTGATTTTAGAGGAGTCATCTTACCATTAATAAGCGCCCCCGTACATTTATCTCCCACAGCTGTATGAATGCTGTATGCAAAATCCACCGAAGTTGAGCCTCTTGGGAGAACCTTCAGATCGCCATCCGGAGTAAATACATAGATTTCATCAGTTACAAGATCCATTTTCATGCTTCCCATAAACTCTTTAGGATGTATCATATCTTTTTGCCACTGCAAGATATGCTTCATCCAGACAAAGCGTTTATCTTGAAGATTAAATTTCCCGCCCTCTTTATATCTCCAGTGCGCAGCTATTCCGTTTTTAGCAATATTATCCATATCTTCGGTTCTAATCTGAACCTCAACTACACGAGCGGATGACCCGAAAACCGTTGTATGAAGCGATTGGTACATATTTGCTTTAGGTAAAGATATATAATCCTTAAATCTACCTGGAACCAGCTTGAAATGAGAGTGGACTATTCCAAGTACGGTATAACAAGTTTTAATATCAAGCACGATAATTCTAACAGCAAAAAGATCGTATATCTCACTTATGTTATTTATGTCTATACCATTTTTTTCCATCTTTTTGTATATACTGTAAATATGCTTTGCTCTTCCTTCTATCCTATATTCTATCTTGCTATTATCCATAAGCTCTTTAATTCGGGTAACCATGGCATCAATATGAGTTTCTCGATCAATTCTTTTTTCCTGAAGTTCTCTTGCAATCGTATAGTATTCGTCGGATTTCAAATATTTTAGCGATAAATCCTCCAGTTCCGACTTGATGCTCCCCATGCCTAATCTATGTGCTAATGGAGCATAAATATCTATCGTTTCCTTAGCTATGCGCAGCTGTTTTGTTCTGATTAAATATTGCAATGTACGCATATTATGCAACCGATCGCAAATTTTTATGATGATAACACGCATATCTTTAGCCATTGCTACAACCATTTTTCTAAAATTATTAGCCTGAGCTTCTTCATTGCTATGATAATTAATCAGGTTTATTTTAGTTAGAGCATCGACCATTTCAGAGACTTCAATACCAAATCTTTGTTTAATATCTTCCTTAATTGCCGATGTGTCTTCAACCACGTCATGAAGCAGTGCGGTAACTATGCTTGCCGGATCTTTTAATATGCTATAAGTTAAATTGGCAACTGACAATGGATGAATAATATAATTTTCACCCGATGATCTTTTTTGACCTTTATGATAAGTTGTGGCAAAAATATACGCATCGGTTATAAATTTAGCATCATCTTTGCCAAAGTTTTTTGTTATATCATTAATGGTCATAGTAGCTCCCCAGTTCAGAAAAAATATTAATACTAAATTATAAATTAAAAAGGTATAATAGCAAAAACCGGTATTTCTTCTTTTTGACATTTATCATAATAAAACACCGAGCCTTGCAAAAGCATAAATTTGTTTTTCACACTTCCAAGCCAACCTTTTTCTTATAAACTGCTGTTATACACTACGAGTCTTTTGTAACTATATTTAATGCAGGCTTATTTGTCCCGATTAAGATAAAAATTACAAAGTAATTAGGGACTATAAAATAATGATAGCATGACAAATTTCAGGAAAGGTAAAAATCTATACTAAAGAAAGTTGCAAATATTTGAAAATAATAGATTCGGAAATTGCCATTCTTAATTCTTCTATCATTTCCGTGAATGCCTGAGACCGCCTTTTGTTTTACAAATTTCCAAATTAAAAAGACTGATTCTTATATTTTTACTTTCGATCTCTTTTATACTTTCACAAGTTAGCTCACAATCTTCAAGACGTTAACTGTTTAGAACTATCTTGCTTTTTCCTTCTGACAATTCAATAAGAGCACTAACAACACTTTTATGTTTTTTATCTTTGCTTAATACACCTTGTTCATTTTGCGCTATTTGTGTTGCCCTTTTTCCAACAGCGAGAGTAACCGCATACCTGTCTTTGTATTCATCTATAAGAGTCTTTTCAAGCTCAGCAATATACATCAATATTTCCTCCTAATTTCCGCCAATAATTTATTAGAAAACAGCTTCAAATCGTTATATATAAATTTAACTCTGTGTCTCGCCGAATCCACTATGCCGGAAACAACGCTTACACTTTCGTCAATCTTATCATTAATTATAGCATAATCAAATTTATCAAAATTTTCCAACTCAAATAAAGCGGTATGCATTCTAATATTCATGATGTTATCGAAGTTATCTCCGCGTGCTTTTATTCTTTCTTCCCACACAGATAGTTTTGGAGGAAAGATAAATATTAAAACGGCTTCGTTATAAATAGTTTTTATATGGATGGCACCTCTAACGTCTATTGCTAAAAGGGCATC
>CAZAPZ010000069.1:0-8505 GCA_964487285.1 uncultured Campylobacterales bacterium
ACTCAAAACAAGTTTAATGATATTCGACAAAATTTTCTTGTATATCGTCATTTTTGTCGAATATTTTTCGTAAATATCGTATGAACTGTCTATTAAATGGCACAAAAGCAATGTATTAACAGAAGGAATAAAAATTGCTTTTGTTATACTGGTCTGCCGAAGAACAATAAGCTGTACTATCATTTTGTATGTATCAGCTATTAAAGGAGTTACGTTATGGCGAAAAGTAAAAAATTCTTTGTTATCAAAATAGCTGTTGTATTGATGGCGATCTTAACAGTTATTTTAATAATAACTTTCAAGAAAGACAAAATTGGGTCATCTGCAACAATTGCACCTACAAAGAATGATCCTGTGCCCATAAAAAGAACAACATGGGAGTTTGGAGCAATTGAGCCGCCATTTAAAGTTACTGATAAAGTGATCGGTGAGGGGAAGATAATATTTCAAAATAATTGCGCATCCTGTCATGGATATCGAGGCGAAAAAACAGGTCATCCGCTTGCAGTGCATGGGCTTCATCATGTAAATGCCGATTATGTATGGTTTGTAACAAGAGGGAAAGCGGGCACTGCTATGCCTTCATTCAAAAAATATCTCTCATACAAAGACAGATGGAAAGTTATACTTTATGTCCATACACATTTAGCAGGCCGAGAGCCTATGCGTATGGCTAACGGCAGTGTGCCTGCATATCTTCAGAAAAAGTTCAATCCGGGCGATTATTTTAAACTTGGGGAATGGTATTTCAACAAGAGAGAATTCGTTGATGCTGCCGTCTATTACCGGCTTGCATACTCAAATAATCCTAAGGATATTGTGTCTGCAAATGATCTTGCTCTATCGCTTTTTTATGCAGGAAAAACGAAATCGGCTGTAAAGACAATTGGTAATATTTCAAAACAAGTGCCGTCCAACCAGCGAATCTGGCTTACTTATGGATTTATTGAGAAAGATATAGATCCGGATAAGGCAGCAGCAGCATTTAAATCTGCTATTAAATTAGATCCCAGAACTGCTACAGGTCTTGCCGCAAAGCATTACTTAGATCAAATTCAATAAAATAATTGATATAAGATGGACCTGAATATCACTAAACATATACTTAAATTTATAAAAAATCTATTTTCATCAACACTATTTGGCGTATCTCTTCTTCTTGTTATAGCTGTAGTTGCTATGGTGGGAACAATTATCCAACAGGGAAGACCGATTCAGTATTATTACGGATTGTATGGAATAACCGCAACGGAATGGATCGTAAAATTGTCCTTCAACAAGATATTCGGATCATTATGGATGATTGTTCCAACGATGCTTCTGATTATAAACTTGATATATACTACATTGTCAAGGATTCCGGGAATACTTAAAAGCGTTGCCATCCCGAGTCGATTTCGCGGTAGTTCCAAAATAAACGATAAAATTCCAATTAAAAATAGAGAGGAAGCAAAGAAAAGAGTTGCAAATATATTAAAATCGCATCGTTATAAAATTTATGATCTTGCAGATGGATCGTTGTTTGCGCATAAAGGCGTGATAAGCCGATTCGGCTTTGCTGTGGTGCACTTATCATTATTGATTATTTTGTTAGGAGCATTGTTGGGAGCAATTTACGGATATAAAAATTATATAGTTATTGATTCGGGTGATACAGAAACCGTACCTGCAATAAATGCTTCTATAAAAGTTGATCGATTCTGGATAAATTACTGGCCTGACGGCAGTATCAAGCAGTATAACAGCAAGCTGTCTATTATAAAAAACAACAAAATTGTGCATACCCAAACAATAGATGTTAATCATCCTATGAATTATGGCGGTATGCGGTTTTTTCAGTCCGGATACGGAAAGTCGTATAATAAAATAAAGGAAGCTGTCGCTGTTCTTTATAATAAGCAGAGCAAAAAAATTGTAGGAGATCCAATATCCGTCCAATGGAACAAGTGGTTTAATATTGGACTTTACAGTGCAAGAATCGTTGAATTTGTACCTGATTTTTATTTTAATGCTAAGAATGGATATATTAGTTCAAAATCATTCAAGTACAATAATCCTGCATTAAGACTTCAGATCAAAGGTCCGAAAGGAACGCCTTCATTCACCTGGGAATTTCTAAAATATCCCAGTTTTGATCTGAGAAGTTTTAAAGGCGGGAATGCGCTTATTATTTCCTCGATTACTCCACTTTATTATACTGGTTTGCAATACGCAAGAAATCCCGGTGCAAATTTGATCTGGTTTGGTGCGGCAGTAATGATAATAGGATTTATTATGTCATTTTTTATGTATTACAGAAGAATTCAGATGAATTTTAGTGATAACGAAAGTTTGCTTACACTCTCAGGTATTTCATATAAACAAAACGAGCTTTTTATCAAAGAATTCCGAAAAATCTCTGATAGGATTAAAAGGGAGACGATATGATATTTTCACTTATGTTTTTTGACATAACATTTGGATTTTATACGGCGGCTGCCATATCTTATGCAATATACTCTCTATCCAGAAAAGAATGGATTGGTTACAACTCCACGCTTTTATTTTTTTTAGGTTTAATGTCAAATATTGCTATACTCGTGGCGAGAACTATTGAAATTCACCATGCGCCGTTTACTAATCTATATGAATCTATGGTATTTTTTTCGGCACTTGTTGCTTTGATTTATTTTGTTCTTGAATTTCGCTATAAAACCAAAATGTTTGGAGTATTTATATCAATCTTCCTCTTTCTAAGCTTTTTTGTAACAAATCTTTTGCCTTTCCGGATGAAAGTGTATGAAAATCTTAATCCTGCGCTGCAATCATATTGGCTTGAAATTCATGTAGCAACTATGTTTGTAGGTTATTCAGCCTTTGCAATATCTTTTATTGCGGCGCTCCTCTATCTTAGCAAATCAAAATGGCAAAATGGGTTTTTTTTCAAATATCTGCCTGATATCAGCTCTCTTGATAATTTAAGTTACAAATCTATTGCGTGGGGACTACCATTTCTAACAATAGGCATAGCTACAGGAGCGATATGGGCAAACTATACATGGGGTTCATACTGGAGCTGGGACCCCAAAGAGACATGGTCGCTCATTACCTGGTTGATTTATGCTGCTTATCTTCATGCAAGAATAACTAAAGGATGGAAAGGCAAAAAAACCGCGATTTTAGCGATTGTAGGATTTCTTTCTATGGCATTTTTATATTGGGGTGTAGCTTTTATTCTTCCCGGCCTTCATTCATACGGGAGAGCTTAATGAGACCACTGTATAATATTCAAACTTCCAACAATATCTGCTTTCCTACAGGCAAGGCAAACTTCCACAGGACTAACCGGTTAGCATCTCAAATTTTAATTTCCAAATCTCACCCAATCTTAGCCTTCTGTGGATCTGTATATTATGCAGTGGTCTCATAATGGTAAATAAAAGTTCAATTTTGCGAATTATCGCAATACCTTTAATTATATCTGCTGTTATTATATATGTTGTACTTAACCTTAAAAGTTCTTATGAGCCTATAATAGTTGGCGATAAGGCACCTTCATTTGTCTTGCCTCTGCTTGGAGGAGGAAAGATCGATCCGGCAAAAGAGAGAGGTAAAGTTGTTTTTCTGAATTTCTGGGCAACATGGTGCGCTTCATGCAAAGAAGAGATGCCGGCAATGCAGTGGATGTATAGTAAATTGATAAAAAAATATCCTAATAAGTTCAGAATGTATGCCATTTCTATTGATTCTTCAGGCGTACCTAACATTGTAAATAAATATATGAAAGAAAACAATTTGTCGTTTCCCGTGCTTCTTGACACAAACGGTAAAATAAAGGAATTATACAAAACAACAGGGGTTCCCGAAACCTACATTGTAAGCAAAAAAGGTTTAGTTGCCATTAAAGTTATAGGACCGTCAAACTGGTATGATGCCGCTGAATATATGCCGATCGAAGAACTTATCAAAAAAACTTATCCGTAAAATATTTTGTCACTTGGGGATTTGAAGATAATTCTGTATAAAAATAGTTTCCATTAGTAACTGATGTTACTAGAATGAGCTGCGAGGTATCCGGTTGAAAATGCTGCCTGAAGATTAAATCCTCCAATACTTCCCTGAATATCCAACATTTCACCGGCAAAAAAGAGTCCTTCGACAAGTTTTGATTCAAGAGTTTTCGGATCAATATTTTTGAGTGATACTCCTCCTTTTGTAACGAATGCCTGCTCGATAGGACATTTTTTTATGTTAACCGTGAAATGCTTCAACCTGAAAAAAAGTTCCCTCAGCGAGCTGTTTGAGATTTCTTTGCAAAACGGATCATCTTTTATAATAAAATGCGCTAATCTTTTTGGAATGATAGTAGAGACAGAATTTATGAGCTTACCGTTTTTCTCCCTGATAAAACGGATAAATTCCGCTTTATTCATTCCGATTAGTTCAATAACAAGCAGTGCTCTATCAAAATCTGCTTCAGAGAGTTTTAAAATAGCCGGGCCGCTTATGCCGAAATGGGTAAAAATCAGATCACCGATTATTCGTTTTGAGACTTTTTTCAATTTTAGCATGAGTTTTACATCTTTAAGCGACACTCCTTCTATGTGAGAAAAATCACAATCGGAACAAAATGCCGATTCGTAAGCTGACAGCTTGGTTATTTCATGGCCGAAGCTGCGGGCGAATCTATAGCCGTCTCCGGTTGAACCGGTTTTCGAATAACTTATTCCTCCGCATGCCAGAATCAGAGTTCTGCTTTGATATGTAGATTTGCCTGTCCTGACCTCAAAAAAACTGTTTTTTCTCACGCCGACTGCGGATTCAAACTGATGAAACTCAATCTGTTTTTTTCTCAAAAGTGAGAGAAGCAGCTTGCTGAACTGACTTGAAGCTGTATTTATAATCCTGATTTTACCATTTTCGTTTATCGTTTTGATGCCTATTGATTTCAAAAATTCGAGCAGTTCGTCTCTAAAAAACAGACGAAATGCGTCTTGTAAAAATCGTCCGTTTTTGCCGTAAGCTTCGAAAAACTCATTAAAACTTCGACTATTAGTAATATTGCATCTTGCTCTGCCTGTGATGGCAAGTTTTTCGAGACCTCTCTGTTTATCCAAAAGTAGAATCTTGTCTGATTTTAAATTAAGTGCCGCAAAAACCCCGCTTACTCCGGCTCCAATAATTATGCAATCATAAATCATTGTAACAGTCTAACAGGTAAAAGCTTTTTTGCAGTATAAATTATTGTGCCTGCTGTTAATTTATGCAAAGTTTGATACAATATAATCTAAATTAAGGTATAAACTTATGGAGAGCGTATGAAGATATTGATAACCGGAACGGCTGGATTTATAGGGTATCATCTGACTAAACGAACGGTTTCAAACGGCGATGAAGTGGTAGGAATTGATAATATAAATGATTATTATGATGTCGGCATAAAATACGGCAGGCTTTTCGATACCGGCATTATGAAGGAAAAGATTTCGTACGGAAAGATAGTACAAAGCGATAAATATTCTAATTATAGATTTTTAAAGCTCGACATAACCGATAAAGATGCGTTGTGGAAACTTTTTGAAAGCGAGAATTTTGATGTGGTTTGTAATCTGGCTGCTCAGGCAGGGGTTCGTTATTCAATCGAAAATCCATTTGCCTATATTGACAGCAATATTGTCGGCTTTGCCAATCTTTTGGAGGCATCGCGCAGGTTTGAAATTGGTCATTTGGCATACGCAAGCAGCTCTTCCGTATATGGATTAAATAAAAAAATGCCGTTTTCTGTTCATGATGATATTTCTCACCCTGTTAGTCTGTATGCGGCAAGCAAAAAATCAAATGAACTGATGGCTCATTCCTACAGTCATTTATATGGTTTGCCTACAACAGGCCTGCGTCTTTTCACCGTTTACGGACCATGGGGAAGACCCGATATGGCATTATTCAAGTTTGCAAAGGCAATTATCGAGGATAAACCGATCGATGTTTATAACTATGGCAACATGCAGAGGGATTTTACATATATCGACGATATTGCGGAAGGATTGGCAAGAATTGTTAACAGACCTGCGGCAGTTGATATAAAATGGAATGGAATAGATCCAGACCCTGCTTCGAGTTCCGCTCCGTACAGAACCTATAACATTGGAAATGGATCGCCGATTGAGCTGACCGCTTTCATAAAAGCAATAGAAGATGTACTTGGCAAAAAGGCAAAAAAGAATCTGCTGCCTATGCAGCCCGGAGATGTTGCTGCGACATGGGCAGACACAACCGAGCTTGAGAACGATTTTGGGTATAAACCGAATACATCAATTGCCGAAGGGGTAGAGCGATTTATCAGCTGGTATCGGAAATTTTATAAGGTGTAGCCGTTGAAACTGTCGGTTGTAATTATTGCGTTTAATTCTGAAAAAATTAACATAAAGAAATATAATAAGTGAATTTTTATCAGAAAGATTTAACATTTAAAGAGAATATTCCAAATTTAAATAGCTATCTAATTATATTGTTGGGATTTTTATTACCTATCTCGGTCGCAATGTCTATAATTCTCTTGGGGCTAATATTAATGCTCTGGCTATATGAGGGGAATTTTTTTAATAAATACAAAATTATACGTAAAAATCATATCACATATGCATTTATTGCCTTTTTTATAGTCCAAGTCATAGGTCTTTTGTGGACTTATGACATAAGCTGGGGACTGCATATAGTAAACAAAGAGTGGAGAATGCTTGTCCCTCTAATTCTAATTACAATAGTGAAAAAAGAACATATCAAATATTATATCTTCTCATTTTTATTAGCCATGAGTATATCCGAGCTTTTATCTTATAGTATTTGGTTCAAAATAATTCCTCCATTTAAAAGCGCAACAATTTATGATCCGACCCCCTTTATGAGCCATATTTCGTACAATCCTTTTCTTGCATTTAGTATATTTATTTTATGTTACCTGCTAATTTTTCAAAAAAACTATTCAAATATCGTCGGGAAACTGTTTTCTATAATATTTGTGATAACAATGAGCACAAATATGTTCGTAACCGGTGGAAGAGCCGGACAGGTAGGTTTTTTTGTTATGTTTATATTATTAATTTTTTTATATTTTAAAAAAAATATCGTCAAAGCGTTTTTAATAACTGTTATTTTGATTCCTATTGTTTTTATTACCGCATACAATACAAGTAAAATTTTTCATAACAGGATAGATTTAATAAAAACTAATATAGATGTTTTGAATAAAAATCAAAACACAAGTGTAGGATTAAGACTTACATTCTTATCTAATTCTTTGAAAATTATAAGAAAGTATCCTTTCTTTGGAGTAGGTACGGGTGATTTTCCAACAGAATATGCAAAAATCAGCAAAAAAAATACACCAAATGCAACGCTTGCAGTTCAACCGCATGATATGTATATCCTTGAATTAGTTCAAACCGGTATATTTGGTCTGCTGGCTATGCTCTCTATCTTTTATATACAAATTAAACTATCTTTTCGCGATAGTGAATTAAGTCAACTAAGACTTGCTTTGCCTGTACTTTTTTTAGTTGTAATGCTAAGCGATTCATATCTTTTAGGTCACTACACTTCTTTATTATTTGTATATTTCAGCTCTTTCTTATATAGGGATTTTGATAGTGAAAATATCTAAAATATTGATAATAATACAGCGTTCAAACGGGGATGTTTTTCTTGGCTCTTCTTTGATAAATGCCTTATACGAACATTACAATCATCCGCAAATTGATTTACTTGTCAATGATGATACCTTGGCTATCGCAAAAACTTTAAATCGGATAAATAAAATCCATCTTTTTTCATATAAAAAGAAAAAAAGAAATCCGTTTATTCAAGAGATGAATATAATCAGGATTATTTACAAGAAGTATGATTTAAGCATAAATTTAACGGCGAGCGATAGAAGTGTGCTGTATGCTATCTTGGCTTCAAGATTTTCAATAAGTGCAATTGAAAAAGAAAAGAAAAAATCGTGGTGGAAAAAGCTGCTGCTTACACATGCATTTGTCGTTGATCCCAATCGTCATATCCTTGAACATAACAGAATGCCGCTAAAATACCTTGACTTTGCGGCAGAACGGATCGAAATGCACGCCTATTATGATAAAGAAGTATTGCAGGAGTTTGATAATCTGCCTTTCAATTTGCATAAGCCTTTTATCATCTTTCATCCATTAGCTCAATATGATTATAAAATCTATCCCAAAGAGCTTCGCAACCGACTGTTAGAGCAATTAAACAAACTTGATATGCCGATTGTCGTTACCGGAGGTAAAAGTGCCATTGGCGCACGTATCGCAGAAGAACTTCCAAAACTTGACCATATTTACAACCTGATCGGCAAAACATCTTTGTCGGGGTTTATTGCTCTGTGTGATCATGCAGCTGCCTATATCGGCATGGATACACTCAATATGCATATCGCCGCAGCGCTGAATAAACGCATATTTGCTATCTTAGGCCCGACACTGCCGCAAATGTGGTCCCCCTGGTGCAATG
>CAZAPZ010000070.1:0-8132 GCA_964487285.1 uncultured Campylobacterales bacterium
TAGACGAAGTTGAAGCAAGCGATTTTTTTATAAAGACGTTCATTAAAGCAAACATTGATATACGACATATTCCTCCCATTATTAGCGGCACGCAAACAGTCACTGATTTTTTGAAATCACTTGGTATATTGCCGGCAATAGAGGTATATAATATTAATGAGAAACAGTTTTTGTACGAGATTAAAAATAAAAGATTAGCATACATACACAGCAAAGATATTAATGGAAAATTTGCAATGATTCTTAAAAATAATCTTATAAAACCGAGCGATGTGGTAATTTGCGAAAATGAGGAAAAGAATAAAAAATTACCTAATTTTGAATCCGTATTATTCTTAGACAAAGAATATTTTCAAAAATTCATTGCGCAGGAAAGTTTGGAATATTTGAGGAGAAAAAATATAATAGTTAGGGATATGGTAGTTAAAAACTATTTGAATCAAATTTCCATTAACGCTATCCTTTTAGAATCAAAAAAAGAACATGAGCTTGTTAGCCCTATTATTGAATCTTTATTCAAAAGTGATAATTATGGAGTACTGACAACACTTGAATGTTCGCGTGCTTGATTTATAGTAAGCATAAAAATACTTTTATGGCGGAGTTAAAAATGGAAGAAACTAAAAATGTCAAAAATAATGCAATTATCATGGCTGAACTAATGTTTAAGATGGAAAAAACATGCCATCTGAAAGAAGCACTTTTCTGCAGTAGATGCGGTCTATCTCCAATTGAGTTTCGGTGTATCAGAGAACTGCTGGAAAATCGGTTTCCTTCAATAAGAGAGCTTTCAGTAAAAATGGATCTTTCGCCTTCCCGACTCACGCATCTGTTGACCGGACTGGAGAACAAGAAACTCATTGTAAGAAAAATTGATGAAAATGATAGAAGAATAATTAAAGTATCACTAAACGATGAGGGTATGATATTTGCAAAAAAAACTATGGATAAATATATGGAGTTTCATCTGCAAATTATTAAACTTATTGATAAAAAAGGATTAAATCCAATGCTTTCATGTCTTCAACATTTCCTTGACTCTGTTACATATTTCTTAAATAATGAGCTAACTCCTGAACCTGTAAAGCAAGTACGTTAAGAATCTTTTTTCTTTTGCGTTCCTGCCCGCCCGGAATTAATTTCTTGCTCGTCAATATTCCGCTGACTTTGTTGCATCTTGCGATAGAAAATGAACTATATAATTATCAACGACTACATTTATCTATTGGAGATAAAACCCATATGGATCTATATATGCAGCGGATAAGTAGAGCCGATTAATGAATACGCTTAAGAAAAAACAATATTAACGCAGGTAGGGAACAAGAATTTGGAAAAAGTTGTATTGACAAGCGCAGACAGTACATTTGTAAAATAAAAAGAGGCCGGATTGCATGATCTCTTATTGCTGAATTGCACAACTATAAATATATTTATTGTGTCATTCTCACTATTTTCTCAAAGACCAGTATAGTGAAAACAATACCATAATTCCGCCTGCTATCTGTTTCATAGTGAGAATTTCCGAAAGAAACAGAACAGCCAATATTATTGATAGTACCGGCTCAAAAAGAATTGACATGGAGACTATAAAAGCCCTGACTTTTTTTAGTGCATAGCTGAATCCGGTGTGTCCTATAACCTGCGGAATTGCTCCTAATGCAAAAAGGTAGAAATAAGATCTATTGGAGAATCCTATTAATGGGCTTTTTGTAAAGATTACCGGTATTATTAGAAATAATGCTGTGGCTGGATAAAGAATTGCTATATAGCTTGCCGTATTCATAGTTTTGCGAACTTTTTGTCCGACCATAAGGTAACCTGCAATGCTCGCTGCAGCTGACATCGAAAGAATATCTCCAAACAGCATTTTGCCTTTAATTTCTAAACTAATATCGGATGCTGCTATAGTTATTATTCCAATTATTGCTATTATTGCGGATGAAATCTCTTTAAATGTAGGCTTTTTGTTCATAAACAAAAAAGAAAAAAGAATGATAAAAAGAGGTCCTGTAGAAACGAGTACGATTGAACTGGCAACGGAAGTATATTTTAGTGATAATGTCCAAAATGAAAAATCGCCTGCAAGGAAAAGAGCCGAAAGAATAGACATTTTTAATTCCCGTTTATTGGGTTTTCGTAACTTTTTACTAAAATAAACGGGTGTTATTATTAGGCTTCCAACGACCATTCGATAAAAGGCGATGGATGGGCTTGGCACATTCATAAGCAGTTTTATCCAAATAGCCGCAGTTGATACGCTGATTACAGATATTAGTAAAACAAAATATTCTTTTTTGATAGTGTGTTCCCTAAAATTTCAATTTGTATTTGACTATACATTAAACTGTTGTAAAGTAAACGGATGATTATTGGTACTATCGTTAACAGTTGCGCTGTTATCGCAGGTTCTGCTATTGGGCTTGTGATGAAAAAGCGTTTGCCGAGTTATATAAAAAACCGTTTTTTTGAGATTATAGGACTTTTTACAATTGTGTTGGGATTGAAGATGGCCATAACTATGAAAAATCCTATTGCTCTCATAATAGGATTGCTTGTAGGGTGGATAATAGGAAAACTTCTGAATCTTGACAAAAATCTTAGTAAAATAGGACTTATATTTGGAAAGTTTTCCAATGACGGCAGCCGTTTTTCCGAAGGATTCACAGTGGCATTTGTACTTTTCTGCGCCGGTTCATTGACAATTGTAGGTGCATTGGACGAAGGGTTGAGAGGTGACCCAACGCTTCTTTTTACAAAGTCTGTTATGGATGGTGTTTCATCTGTAATTCTTACTTCGGTATATGGTATAGGGGTAATGTTTGCAGCTATTCCGCTTTTTCTGTTTCAGAGCTCTATCACTCTTTCTGCATCATTTTCAAAACTATTTCTATTGCCTCCGGTTATTAACGACATAAGCTCAACCGGCGGAGTTTTGATAGTTGCCATAGGCATAGAGCTTTTGTTTGGAAAAAAGTTATCGGTTATTGAACTTCTGCCCTCTATTTTTATTGTGCCTGTTATCGCTGCTCTTATGTAGCGGTGATTTAACTTGAGATTATGATTTAGTAAAAATGTTGACGAAAACTGAATGCTTTACAAATTTCTTTCTTTTGACTCTTAAATGCTGATTTATTGTTTGATATATGATTATTCTTTTGATATAGTTTAGGCAGCTGACGGGTATTAGTAGAATTTAAAGGCACTCAGAATGCGAAAAGTTTTGTAAAAGGAGTTTTTAATGTCGTTTCCAAATACGCGTTTAAGGAGATTAAGGAAAAATGGTTCTATACGCCAAATGGTCAGAGAAACGCAGCTAAGTTTATCTGACTTTATCTATCCTATATTTATAAAACCAGGTAAGGGCGTAAAAAATCCTATACGAACAATGCCTGATATTTATCAGTTTTCAACAGATACTGTCATGAATGAAATTGATGAAATATATGAGTTGGGAATACGCTCGGTACTTTTATTCGGAATACCCGAAAAGAAAGACTCTATAGGAAGTGAAGCATGGAGTAAAGACGGAGGTGTTCAAAAAGTAATAACATCGATTAAAAATAGATATCCGGATCTTATTGTTGTTGCAGATGCTTGCTTTTGTGAATACACTACGCATGGTCATTGCGGTGTATTGTCACACGGCGAACTTCTTAACGATCCCACGCTTGTCAATCTTAAAAAAGAAGCTGTAAGTTATGCAAAGGCAGGTGCCGATGTTGTAGCTCCATCAGGTATGGTTGACGGGATGGTTGGGGCAATTAGAAACGGTTTAGATGATGCCGGCTATCAGAATACTATTATACTTGCATATTCTGCAAAATACGCATCGGCATTTTACGGACCTTTTAGGGATGCTGCTGAATCTGCGCCTCAATCGGGTGATAGAAAAAGTTATCAAATGGATCCTGCAAATTCAGACGAAGCATTGCGTGAGGCTGATCTTGACATAGAGGAAGGCGCCGATATAATAATGGTCAAACCGGCGCTTAGTTATCTTGATGTATTGTATAAGATGAAAGAGAATTTTAATATGCCGATAGCAGCGTATAACGTATCGGGTGAATATTCAATGGTAAAAGCCGTTGCCAAGTTGGGATATATGGATGAGAAAAGCGTAAGAGACGAATCCCTCATTTCTATAAAGAGGGCAGGTGCCGATATAATAATTACATATTTTGCTAAAGAGATTGCCAAAGAGGGTTTATTGCGGAGATAAGCGGTGCAAAAAGGTTGTGAGTAAATTGGATGCAGTAAAATTTTATGCTTATTAAAGAAGGGAGGGGTGATTTTAATAATACACAATTCAAATGCTAAAGAGGTGATTACGCTGCACTTGATATATACATGACATTTGCCTTATTGATTCCTATTTTACGACTTGCTGTTTTGGGTAATTTTTGACCGGTAAAGTAATCAAAGTCTAAGGTAAATGCTAATAAAAAGATCCGCTTCCGATTTACGTTTTAGAAAGAGATGTATTCGGTGGTAATAAATATGGTCTTAATATGATACAGACCGAAAGGAGGATAACGGTATATGAATATTCTTGTATTCATTAAACAGGTTCCAGATGCTTCACAGGTGAGAATTAACTATGAAACGGGAACTCTTATAAGGGAAGGGGTTCCTGCTATCATCAATCCTTTTGAAGAGCATGCGGTAGAAGAAGCAGTAAAGTTGAAAAAGGAATACGGCGGTAAGGTGGTAATACTTACAATGGGTCCGCCTCAGGCAGATGCGGCATTAAAACAATGTCTTGCGAGGGGTGCCGATAAGGCATATTTGCTGAGCGATCGTATTTTTGCAGGATCGGATACACTTGCAACTTCGTATGCACTTTATGAAGGAGCAAGAAAAGTGATAGAGTTAGAAGGTGATTTTGATCTTTTATTTGCGGGTAAACAGGCTATAGATGGCGATACGGCTCAGACAGGTCCGGGAATTGCTACAAGATTCGATCTTCCGCTTGTTACATATCTTATTAAGATCAATGAGGTAAATCTCGATGAAAAATATGTTATTGCAACACGACTAACTGAATTTGGACAAGAGACGGTCAAGGTTCCTATGCCTGCTTTCTTTACCGTGGAAGAGAGCCTCAATGTTCTCTCTCATTCACCGCTGCCCTATCTTATTAAGGCGGAAAAAGCCGAGATCGGTATTTTATCAGGTAAAAATGTTAACCTTGACAAAGAGCAGTGTGGTTTGAAGCATTCTCCAACCATGGTGAAAAAGGCCTTTACACCTGAAAAAAAGCAGCGCGGTGCAACATTGTCAGGCACACTTGATAAGATTATTGAACAAACAGCTGCTAAAATATCACCATTTTTAAAAAAGGTATCATAGAGGTATTAGATGATTGATTTATCGAAAAAAGATCCTGATATTAGTAATTATAAAGATATATGGGTTTTCATAGAACAAACTAATGGTAAAGCCGAACCTGTGTCGTTTGAGCTTTTAACTAAAGCAAGAGAACTTGCATCACAAAGAGGATGCGGTGTTGCTGCCGTTGCAGTTGGAAAATCGGTATCTCATCTGTCCAAAGATGTATTTAAATATGGAGCTGAAAAGTTTTATGTTGTTGAAGATGAAATATTTGCCGATTACAGAACCGAACCTTATCGGGATGCATTATCGGAACTTGTTATCAGGTATAAGCCTGAAGTTTTTCTTGTAGGTGCAACTACACAGGGAAGAGATCTTTCGGGAACCGTTGCAACCGCTCTTCGAACCGGTCTGACTGCCGATACTACAGGTCAGGAAATTGATCCAAAAACCGGATTTTTGTGGATGACAAGACCAACATTCGGAGGTAGCTTAATGGCTACCATATATTGCCCAAAACATAGACCTCAAATGTCAACGGTGCGTCCGGGCGTTTTTAAAGCTGTTCCGCTTGATAATCCAAAGGATGGAGAAATTATAAGAGAGTCGATCAATCTTACAGAGGATCTGATCGCTAAAAAGATTATAGAAAAGTTAGTTTCCACCGAAGAGAGTGTCAATTTAAGTTTTTATGATGTCATTGTTTCGGGTGGAAAAGGTATGGGAAACAAAGAAAATTTTGGAATGATAAAAGAGCTTGCCGATCTTCTTGGCGGAACATGGGGTGGATCCCGCATGGCAGTGCAGCTTGGATATATTCCTCAATCAAGACAGGTAGGTCAAACCGGTCAAACGGTTCACCCTAAACTTTATATTGCTTGCGGTATTTCCGGTGCAATTCAGCATCTTGTTGGAATGCAGACATCAGACACGATTATTGCTATAAATGTTGACCAAGAAGCGCCTATATTTGATGTATCAACTTACTGCGTTATTGAAGATGCTATTAAATTCCTTCCTAAATTAATTGATAAGCTTAAAAATATAAGAACTTTTGGAGGGCAAGCATGAGCGATATTAGATATGATGTTGTGGTAATTGGAGCTGGACCTGCCGGACTTTCGGCAGCTATCGTTCTTGCCAAGGCCGGAGTTAAAGTGATTGTCATAGAAAGAGGAAGATTCCCGGGATCAAAAAATGTTATGGGAGGTGTATTCTACACGGATTGCATGAAAGATGTTGTAGGTGATTTTCCTGACGGAGCACCGGTTGAAAGGCACGTGATTGAGCAGAGACTTTGGCTTCTTGATGATGAATCTTATGTAGGATTCAGCCATAAAAATGCCAAATTTAATAATAAACCTTATAATTGTCACACCGTACTTAGAGCTCGTCTTGATAAATGGCTTGCAAAACAAGCTTCTGATGCCGGAGCTTTAATTATAAATGAAACTGTCGTAACAGAACCGATTACCAAGGATGGTAATACCATAGGTGTAAAAACAGGAAGACCTGATGGTGATATTTTCGCTAACTGCGTGATTGCTGCAGATGGCGTTAATTCACTTTTTGCAAAAACGCTTGGCTATAGGAAAAAAATAAAGAAAGAGGCTGCCGCTTTAGCGGTAAAAGAGATAATCGGTTTGGATGAAAAGGTAATAAATGACAGATTTAATGTGAAAGGTACGGAAGGAGTCACAATTGAGATGACAGGCAGCCTTTTCAAGGGTGCCGAAACTATGGCATTTTTATATACAAACAAGAAATCAGTTTCTCTCGGCGTTGGTATGATAATTAGCGATATGATTGAACGGAAGATTAATCCGAATGAGTTAATAGAATCGCTGAAAGCTCATCCTGCAATTGCACCGCTTATTGATGGCGGCGCAACAAAGGAGTATCTAGCCCATGTGATTCCCGAGGGAGGCTATAATGAAATGCCGCAACTTGTTGGAAATGGTGTAATGATTGTAGGCGACGCTGCAGGAATGGTAAATGCCGTTCATCGTGAAGGATCAAACCTCGCTATCACCTCAGGGAAACTTGCTGCACAAACTTATCTTGAAGCTGTAAAAAAAGGAGACTTTTCATCTAATTCACTCTCTTTATATATTGACATGCTTAAAGAGAGCTTTATCATGGATGACTTGCAGAAATATAGAAAATTACCAAAACTTCTTCAATCCAATAAACGGCTGTTGAATACTTATCCGAAACTGATGAATGATGCGGCTTATGAGCTGCTTACCGTAAACGGCGTTTCTAAGCAGGATAAACAAAAGCTAATCTGGAAAAATATGAAACAGCAAATAGGTTTTGTCAATATGCTGAAAGATGCTTACAGCATATGGAGGAGTGTAGGATGAAAATTGAAGATAAGCTTTATCTAATTGGTTTTAAAGTTGATGAGATAGGCGGAAGTCACCTTATCGTCGATCAATCTAAATGTACATCATGCGCTGATAGACAATGTTTGTTTATTTGTCCGGCCGGCGTATATGAATTTGATGAAGCCAGCGAAAAAGTTATTGTAAACTATGATGCTTGTGTCGAATGCGGAACCTGTAGAATTGCATGTGATTATATAGATTGGCGCTATCCGAGAGGTGGCTTTGGAGTTTCTTATAAATTTGGCTAAATTACGAAAAAAGTAGGGACGCAAATTTCTGCGTCCCTTTAGCAATATATATTTATACTGTCCTGTGTTTTTATAAATACAGTGCAGGTAGAGATAGGATAAGTTCCAAATATGCTTGCAAGACTGCTCGCAAAAGCCTCGCAGAGACGGAGTTTCCGGT
>CAZAPZ010000071.1:0-8098 GCA_964487285.1 uncultured Campylobacterales bacterium
ATTTTTATATCGTTTTTTTGTAATTTTACTTCTGCAAAACTGCGTCCTACTTTATAAGTCATATATAATTTGCGAGGATTTTCCTCAATCTTTTTTTCTGACTCTAAAGCAAATATTTTTTCTGAGAGCCGAAAACAACTCTTTTGTTTGCTTACTTTTATTTTTTAAGTGATTTTCAACAGAATATTCTTCATAATTTACTTTTGTAATTTGTTTTGCGGTGTTTGTTGTCAAAAATATTGCCATAGTATCACCAAGTTAATCTATAAAAATTGTATGTCGTCTAACATTTGTGTATATTCATTGTTGTTATATCGCCAAATTGGAGGGACAACAACAATTGTTGATATATTTCTTTTATCGTCATCTTAATATTTCCCCCTATTCAAAAAAGTTATCCGCAGAATTTTCGATTTTACCGATTGCCTTTTTGGATACATGCGTATGAATCTCTGTTGTTTTTGAACTGTTTACCCCCAATAACTTTTGAATATACCATAAACCGATCACTTGTTCAAGCAGATGAGTTGCAGAACTGTGTTCTACTCATATTCGAAGTGTTTTGCTTATTCCTTGCCGTATTTTTTTGAATTATGCCTAACGGTTAGGCTATGCATAGTAAGGGATTTCGAAATATTTCCGTTTCAATCTGTTGCTAATTTCCATTTTTTGCATTTTCTTTTAGTTTACCACTAAAACCCTTATTGGTTATAGCCTTTATTGGGCAAAGCAGTTTTTCATATCCTTTTTCTCTCAATGCTTCATCCGCAGGAAACCAGCGGATTTTCGGATCAAGTATTTCATACGGTGATTTTGGAAAGTCTTTGTGTAGCGCCATAATTATTTTTTAAATAAATTTAGATATTCTTTAAGGATAAATAATCTATTGCGAGAAAATCCTGTCAACTCTTTTAAAATTTTTAAATCAACCAAAGATTTAAGCAATCTGTTTGCACTATTATAACTAATCTGCAATTCTTTTTCCACATTTTTAGTGTTTACAATTGGACGAGAAAACATAAACAAAAGTAATTTTTGGCCATTTTTAGCGCGAACCCCTAAATTTATAATTTGTGAATCGTATCTTTGACGTAATACAACAATTTCCTTAAATGTTTTAATTCCATCTTTTGCAGTATGAATAACTCCGTTAAGAAAAAATTTTACCCATTGTTCCAAATTGTTTGTTCTTCTCACCATTGTCAAAGAATCGTAATACGAAGCTTTGTTTTTTTCTTAACGCATTTTCGCTTCTGTTTTTTCACGCCTGTTTTGTGAGGTCGATTAAGAGGGATTGATTCGCCGTAGCTCACAATGGCAGAAATGATAATCTGCGATTATTCTATTGTTGAAAGCGACTTTTTGATTTCAGCATCCGTCACATCGTAGTTATGCAGCTTTCCTGCAAGATAATCATCGTAGGCTGTCATATCGAAGTGACCATGTCCGCTTAGATTAAATAAAATAGTTTTTTCTTTTCCCTCTTCTTTTGCATTAAGAGCTTCAATTATTGCGCCTCTTATTGCGTGAGCGGATTCAGGAGCCGGAATAATTCCTTCGGTTTTGGCAAATAACATTGCTGCTTCAAATGTTTCCAATTGATCTACGCTTATCGCTTCCATAAGATTTATTTTGACCAATGCGCTTACAATAGGAGAATCGCCATGATATCTAAGTCCTCCTGCATGAATTGAAGGCGGAGCGTAGTTATGTCCCAATGTGTACATCTCCATCATAGGGGCAAGCTTGGCAGAATCGCCATAATCGTATCTATATTCTCCTCTTGTCAATGTAGGGCAGGATTTTGGTTCAACTGCTACCACTCTGAGTTTTTTTCCGGCGAATTTGTCTCTAAAAAATGGAAATGAAATACCTCCGAGATTGCTGCCGCCTCCGCATGGGGCAAGAATTACATCGGGATACTCGCCAATCTTTTCAAACTGTTTTTTCGCTTCAAGACCAATTACCGTTTGATGCAGTAAAACATGATTCAAAACACTTCCCAATGCATAATGGGTGTCATCGTGCGTTGCGGCGTCTTCTGTTGCTTCGCTTATTGCCATACCGAGGCTTCCGGTTGCATTCGGATTTACTTTAAGCATTGCTCTTCCGCATTCGGTTCGATCTGACGGGCTTGGCAAAATCTCTGCTCCCCACATTTTTATCATTGATGCTCTGTACGGTTTCTGCTCAAGGCTGATTTTAACCATATAAACAGTGCAATCCAAACCAACTAATCTGCATGCAAGCGATAAGGCGCTTCCCCATTGGCCTGCACCGGTTTCGGTTGACAGTCGTTTTATGTTCTCAAGTTTATTATAATAAGCTTGAGGTATTGCAGTATTCGGCTTGTGGCTTCCTGCCGGAGACACAGATTCATTTTTAAAATAGATTTTAGCAGGTGTGTTAAGAGCTTTTTCCAATCCGGTTGCTCTTACCAGAGGAGTTGGACGCCAGTAAGCGTAAAATTTTCGTACTTCATCGGGGATTGGAATTTCCGCTTTAGTAGAAACTTCTTGATCTATAATTTCACGAGGAAAAATCGCAGAGAGGGCATCGGGAGTTATAGGTTTGCCGTCAATACCTAAAGGTGGATGCATTTCGCACGGAATATCTGCCATGATATTATACCAATATTTTGGAATCTCAAATTCATCAAGCATAATTTTTTTATTCAAAATCTACCTCCTGGTATCGGCTGCCGGTTATCATCGGCTTGCCGTTCGTTTTTTTACCTTTTTTGATCAACTCAATCCAGTTATCCACTCTTTTGCCATACTCGTTTCGCCATGCAGATAGAATTTTTCCAAGCGGAAGATCTGCATAAGCTCCATGATCGGTCATATATTCCATAAATTCCTTTTTATCAATATTATGCTGCTGGAAAACCGAATCATGTATGCCGTCGAATTCTAACGGTCTGATACCGAATTTAGTGCAGAGTTTGCTATTGAAAGCCGGAGTTGCCTTAACCCATCTCTCATTAAGCAAAAATTCAGTTAATCCATGATAAACAAATAGATCTGATCCAAGATATTCAAGCAAGGCTTTCGTAGAAAGATGATTTTTAACATTGGCAAATCTCAATCTTGTCGGAATGCCTACCGCTCTTCCGACCGCACATAGTAAAACGGCTTTTGGAATACAGAACGATCTTTTGATTTTTATAATATTGCTTGCTTTGTAATGCTCAGGGAGAAAAAATGGCGAATACGGATCATATAGGATATCATCTCTAACTTTGTAATATAGTCTCACTGCTTTTTGAATGTCGCCTTCCGCATCTCTTACGGCAGATTTTGCATAATTAATAACCGTATTATTGTCGCAGTCAATTGTTTCTGTTGGGGACAGATAAATTTTTATATCTTTCATAAACTATTTGGCGCAAAATATTCAACTGACGAGGTATCGGTTTCCCATATTGTAATCGAATAAACCGAATAATCTCTGCCTGCCAAAGCCTGCATCTTTTCACAAATAAGCTTGCTTATAATTTCAGCGGTTGGATTATGTTCATCAAAAAGTTTCAATTCATTTAAGAATTTATGGTCAAGCTGCTTTAACACACTCCTTAAATCGGTTTTAACTCTCGCAAAGTCAACTCCTATGTCAATTTTATTCAAACTGTTTACTCTGACAGAAGTTTTTACTTTGTAGTTGTGACCATGAAGATTCTCGCATTTTCCATGATATCCGGATAGCTGATGAGCGGCAGCAAAATCGCTTATAACCGATATTTCATACATTGCAGTTTAACCGGTTTATCACAAGACCTGTAGGAATCTTGGGATAAAAAAATGTGCTTTTCTGCGGCATTGTGCCTCCCTCGTTTACCACATCAACTATCGTGTGATAATCTATGGGATGAGTGGTGATAACTACCTCATCTTTGTAGATTTTACTTACCTTGTCATCTTCGTAATAAACAGTTTCAATATTTTCATTTTGTAGAGCATAACTGATGATCAGCCTATCAACAATCACGGTTGGAATCTGTTTCTGGGCACGGCTTAAGCCGAGATTATCTAGAAATTGTCCCACCGACGGCTTTTGCGTTATGGCGTATGTTTTATTCGAATCGGCCGCAAGAAAGCTTTTATTGTCAGTATCAAACATTTCAGAATTATGAAAATCGAAAAATTTGTCTATCTTGCCTTTCATTTTATCAAGGCTAATTCCTTTTATAACTCTTTTTATGGATAATAGCGAAATATTATCATCTGCCATATCAACAAGGAATATTAAAACCCAGTTGTGACCATTCGTTTTAACGCCGCTATCTGCCATGAAAGCTTGATAATTTAAGGCGGTTTCATAACGGTGATGACCGTCGCCTATGATTATCGGATAATTTTTCATGATCTTAAGAATTTTATCTATCTTTTGTTTATCATGCTGCCTGTACAATTGATGAGTAAAGCCGTCAGCTTCAATATTACATAGACTATCGGCATCACTTTTTATAAAATCAAAATCAAGTTTCGGTCCGTTTAAGCTATCATATAATCCTAGAATGGGGCTAAAATTGACATGGCAGCTTTTCATAAGGTTGAATCTGTCTTCTTTGGGAGCTGAAAATGTTTTTTCATGAGGCATTATGACACCTTTTTTAAAAGGAGAAAGTGAAAAAATTGCAAGAATTCCCTGTAATATTTTTCGATTTCCGCCAATCTCATAAACTGATCTGTATGGATACAAAGAAGGCAAATTATCTTGTATCAAAATACCGTTATCTATCCAGCTATTAAATAGCAAATTAGCGGATTTGTATCTGTTTTCTCCTTCGGGAAGAGTCAGCTTGACTGCATTG
Source organism: uncultured Campylobacterales bacterium (assembly GCA_964487285.1). Lineage (GTDB taxonomy): Bacteria > Campylobacterota_A > Desulfurellia > JAADFJ01 > JAADFJ01 > CAZAPZ01. The sequence goes on from CAZAPZ010000071.1 coordinate 4,814, forward strand.
TATTTACTTCTTCTTTTAAGTTCCTCTTTCAAATTGAAGTTTATAATATCATACGGAGGAGATATAACATTCTTTAAATCTTTATCATACCTTACGGCTCTAAACGGTTTTATAATCATTTTTTATTATCACCCTCGGTTTTACAATATAATTAGGCACAAGTGTATCATCGCTGAAACTCTGCCACAAATTGCCCAATATGGAAATTGCCCTTTCCCAATCGGTATATGGGCTTACTTCAATAAAATCGCCATATATATCGTCCTCTTTTTCATCGGTAGTTGTAACAAATTTACAGTCGTTTTCAACCATTCTATCTATATCGGAATTATTAACAATTTTTTCAGGCTCAACATAGATCAACGAATCCCCATCATATCTTAAGCCTGCAGTGCAAAAAAGTTTTGTACTGAGGCGTATAACAGGATAATAGGTGATATCAGCGAATTTATCAAGTCTTGATAATATGAGTGGAATTGTTGATATGCCGATAATCGGCTTATCCATTGCAACTGCTTTTAGCATAGATAAACCGACACGCAAAGATGTGAGCCTTCCGGGTCCTGTTGCGGCAATAAAATAATCAAATTGATCAATTGTTTTATTTGTTGATTTTACAACGCTATCTAAATATTCAAGCAGATAAACTGAAAATTGTTTGTCTATCATCTTTTTAAACTGTTTTATGGCGCTGTTTTCAACAATCATTATAGATACATATTTATCGGATGCGTCTATTGCAAGTGACAGTGCCGACTCATTTATACAATCTTTTATATTCATAACAAATTTGCTCCTTTTGTTACTGCGAGGCTCTTGCCGAAGCAGTCTCACTCAACACTATTAAACCATTATTCAATATTGCAATGGTTGAGTTCACTATAACATAAAAACCTTTTGTTTAAATGTTCTTTTTTCTTGATGAAAAAAAACCAAAAAATCAAGCCTGCACAAAACATTCTAAAACAGAACTAAAAATGCTAAAAAACAAAAACTCGCTTAGAAGCTCAAACAGTTGTTTTTTTGCCGCATTTTCATTTCTGTTTTTTAACACCTGTTTCGTGATATCAGTTGATAGAGAAAGAGGGGATACTATATCCAACGCTGAGATTGCTTCGCACCTTTCAGGTGCTCGCGATGACAAATCAATACGCTTGCGACGAGAAATGATATATACCTACTTTGTAATGAGATTTTTTTCTACCGTTATGAGTATTGTACAGCAGTTATCTTTGGCGTTTAAAGTAAAGAAGCATCTCTTTTATTATTGCCGCTGCGGTAACATCGGAATCGCCGGATGGATCTATTGGCGGCGATAGCTCAACAAGATCAAATCCTACAATGTCTAACTTGCTGCATTTGAACAGTGCTTCGATTAAATCCGCATAGCTGATACCGTTTGGCTCAGGCGTTCCTGTAGCAGGAAGTATGGAAGGATCTAAAACATCAATATCAAGTGTTAGATAAACATGTCTTTTTCCGATAGGTTCAACAATTTTATCAATACTTGACAAATTAAAAGGATAAAGAAAACCGTCCCGTTTGGGCAGATTCCACTCTTTATAACTTCCGGAGCGCTGCCCTGCTTGATAAATATTCTCTATTCCCACCACCTCGGCTATTCTTCTCATCACAGTATCATGGTTCAGCTTAATTCCAAGATAACTGTCAGACATATCAAGGTGAGCATCGATATGTATAATCGCAATATCTTTGTAACGCTTTTTAATTTCTTTAACTATAGGTAAAGTTATCAGATGTTCTCCGCCAAGCGATACCATCATCTTATTATCCTGTATTATTCTATTTGAAATCCGTCCGATAATCTCAATTGCCTCATTAGTAGAAAAAGGCAGCTCAACATCTCCAAGATCAGACAGCTTAAGATCGCAAAGATCTTTTTTTTGGTATGGGCTGTATGTTTCAAGCAGATAAGATGCCTCTCGTATTCTCGCAGGAGCTTTACCCGTGCCATGCCTGCCTGTTACGGTGAGATCCATCGGAAACCCGACAATTGCAGCAACAGATTTTTTATAATCGCAATCTGCGGCCATGAAATGATTGCTATAAATAGTCATTTTAATTACCTAAGGATATTTGGAAATTAGCATCTGATATCATTTAAACACAAGCACAATTGCAGCGAATGCCGTAGCATAATCACCGTTTGAAATGATTTCGGAAGATACGGCTTCGGTATGATCAACTTCAAGCCCTCTTCCGATTATTCCGTCTATCGCCATTTTCTCAGCACTTCTCTTAGCAGAAATAGACGATTGACCTATGCTGTCGTACTCCATGATTAATCCAGGATATTGTTCGTCTTTCGGAAACGCTATAGCCACAGATGCAGATACAACAGAACCGGCGATATTTGATGTTCTAAAACCATAAGCCACAGGTACAAGCGACCCGAAAGGAATATGATAAGGATCAATTTTATCAGCACGAGGAGGCAGAATACTGCTCATACGAACTAAATTCAGATTTCCAAGTTTTGCATCAAGTAGAGCAAAATCAAATGAATTAAGCTCAGTTTTGCCAACGCCGGTTCCTGATACGATAAAGTATGCGTTCGGTATTTTTGAGAATATGTTTTTCATATAAACTTCTTTTTCTTTACATCAATAGACGGATGGTAGTTATCAAATTGATAATCGTCAAAAATGCCTCTTGCGATCTCTTTAATTTCTGTTCTAACGGGTAATAATACTGTTTCAAGATAGATATTGGCAGAATTTGGGTCCACATCAACTCCGCAAGTAAAAAAATCTATCGAAGCAAAGTTGTATTCCGGCCATGTATGTATTGCAAAATGAGATTCAGCTATAATTATTATTCCGCTTACGCCATACGGCTCAAATGTTCTAAAAGTTGACTCTATTATAGTTGCACCAGACTTAATAACGGCGACTTTAAGATGCTTCTCTAAAAGAGCCGGATCGTTTAAGACAGAGCTACTGCACCCATAATAATCTACTAAAAGATGTTTTCCTAAACTTTTCAATCACAATTCCTCCTTAAACATTTAACAATCTGCTTTTATAATATATTTTTTTCGAATTGTCAATAGTAATTGGTAATATGTACGCGCAAAGTTGTAATGTCCTAAATGAGCAAAGTAGAAATGTTCGCTTTTTAAATTATCCTCTCAATTGGCAGATTCTTATCTGCCAATGAAAAGGAGAGAGGAATGGAAGTGGAGATTATATTTATGAGTGAAAAAGAGTTTGACAGATTGTCGGTTATTAAAGAAGTGATATACAGGACAGATTAAGGCTAAAG
>CAZAPZ010000072.1:0-8091 GCA_964487285.1 uncultured Campylobacterales bacterium
CGATAGTAGATCGAATAATCCATCACTCTCATATCTTTATGTTAGGAGGTGAAAGTTATAGATTAAAGTCAAAATTGGGGCACTAAAATATGGGCATAAGGCGGCTCAAAATTAATGGCCGAAAATGGTATATTTCTGTTGGCCGTTGACACTCTGGAAAAAATAGGACGACTCCTTTTAAGTGTTCAGACTACAACACTGCTTGACAGAAAAACCAAAAACAGATTTGTTCTGCCTTCTAATTCCTCCTCTCTAAATATTAGAAAGATCTACAAATTAATGGATGTTCCTCTTCGTAGATCCGTTTATAAAATTTGTAGTGCAAACAGCAGCCGCTAATCAGGGTCAGGGTGTTGACAGATAAGAGTTCTCTGGAAGATAATGACGAAGATGGGGTAATCTGATTTTGAACTCTGTAGTATGAATCTTTCTTTTTCTACTCATTATCTGCCTCCTGTTTTTATTCCCTTTCCATTGTAGTCTTGGGGAATAAGAGTTCCATTCTTTATTGTATGAATTTCTTGGGGGATTATAGTTTGAGACCACTGAATGATATTCAAATTCACGGCTTTTTATGAGGTTTTCTTTTGGCCAAGAAAGACTCCTATGAGATTAACCGGTTAATACCTTAAATTTTAATTTATGCATATTAAGTTGAATTTTTTAATGTTAATTTAGGCGGTATGAATCTACCGCTCTCAGAGGATGTTTTATCTGTATTCCTTTAGGCGGCAATATTAGTGTATGATTGCTGTATCGGTACAATTTGAAGCAGCGCTGCTTTTTGTACGCATACGTTTATTGCCGCTTTGGATTGCGTTGGGTTGTATAAGGCTGGTTCTTAACCTTTATATCCCAAGAATTTCTTCCCTTCCGCTGTTATCATATCGGGATTCCATGGCGGATCCCATACAAGATTGACTTTCACACTTTTTGCGCCCAAAGATTGAACCAAACTGCTTACCTGCTCCGATAGTGTAGCGTGGAGAGGGCAACCGGGTGTGGTTAGAGTCATCTGTATATCTATCTTGTCATCATCGCTGACATTAACTCCGTATATCAGTCCTAAATCAACAAGATTTAATCCTATCTCAGGATCAAGTACTTTCTTTAGAATGTCCCAAACTTTCTTTTCTTCTATTGCCATTTTTCCTCCGATTATTTTTTTGGTATATTTGGCATTTTCAGTAAAGTAGCGTTTTTGCGCTTTCTAACTTTCTTTTTTTGAAAAATTTTAAGATGCGGGATAATTTCCGAATCATTTCTTAAAATAGATATGGAGATAATATGCTCAAGTGATACTATTACATTCGGCTCAAATCCTAAATCCATAACGCTTTTGTAATTAACTTTTCCTTCGTTTAAAGCAACTTTATGGCAATCTTCCATCTCCATAGACCAGAGCAAATCATTTTCAAAAATATCAAGTATATCGCTTGCAGGATCATCGCTTACCTTTGTTGGCAGCGCTATCTTTCCTATGAGCGTCTCACCTGTAGATAAAATAACATTAATCCATATCTTTGACATTAGTTCTCCTTAAACGGTTTTGGCACTATGTGATGAATGCCTGAGCTTTTTTCAAATAGATTTGCCGCCTGAAGCAATTTTGTTTCATCGAACCATTTTCCGACAATCTGAAGCCCTATCGGAAGATGGTTTTTATCATAACCGCATGGGATCGATATTGCAGGCAGCCCTGATAGAGATGCGGGTATGGTATATAGATCCGATAGATACATTGAGATTGGATCAGTTGTTTTTTCACCTATTCTAAATGCAGTTGTTGGAGTTACGGGCCCTATAATTAAGTCAACATCGTTAAAGGCTTTCACGAAATCGTTATAAATAAGATTTCTGACACGCTGAGCTTTCAAATAGTATGCATCATAATAACCCGATGAAAGAACATAAGTTCCGAGCATAATTCTGCGTTTAACCTCTTTTCCAAATCCTTCGGTCCTGCTCTTTTTATACAACTCTTCCAAGTCTTTTGCATCATTAGTTCTATGACCGTATCTTACTCCGTCAAATCTTGCCAAGTTAGCTGACGCTTCAGCAGGTGCAACAATATAATAATCTGCCACTGCATATTGTTTGCTTATCTTTGAAAATTCTATCTGTCTGATTTCCATTCCTTCCGCCTCAAATAGTTTAGCAGCCTTTTCAATAGCTATTGCAACATCATCATCGGCATTATTCAAATATCCGTCGGGTATGCCTATTTTCAGCTTGCCTGGTTTTTCGCTTACGAGTTTGCTCCATTTCTCAGTGGGAATTTTAGAAGTAGTAGAATCTAAGGGATCATAACCTGCTATAATTTCAAACAGCAAGGCGGCGTCTTCGACTGTTTGTGTTATAGGACCGATCTGATCAAGAGATGATGCAAAAGCTATTAAACCGTATCTCGATATCCTTCCGTATGTCGGTTTTAAACCTACAACACCGCAAAATGATGCAGGCTGCCTTATTGATCCTCCCGTGTCAGATCCAAGTGCTGCTATGGCAAGCCCCGATGCAACAGCAGCGGCAGAACCACCGCTTGATCCTCCCGGCACGCAAGTTAGATCGTGGGGGTTTTTTGTGGTCATAAAAGCTGAGTTTTCCGTAGATGAACCCATAGCAAATTCATCCATATTTGTCTTTCCCAAAAAACTTGCACCTTCGGCTTTCAATTTTTTTATAACCGTTGCATCATAAGGAGCTACGTAATTTTCTAAAATTTTTGAAGCACAGGAAGTTGGGCGACCTTTAATATTGATATTATCTTTCAGAGCTATAGGAATTCCGTATAATTGAGCATTATCGTTGCCTTTTACAGAATCTTCAGATAGATAGCAGTTTAATTTTGCATTAAGCCTTTTTATCTTTTTAGCCAATTCGGATTTAATATCGTCTATTTTTAAAGTTCCGTTTTTGATCTGATCAATATACTTTGTTATGGTTTCAACCATTCTGCAATATCCTCGGGACAACGAATTGACCGTTATACTCACTCGGGGCAAGGCTTTCCACAACTTTTCTGCCATGTTGATCAATGACTTTATCATCTCTAAAATGATTAGTGGTGTTTAATTCATAAAACGGTTTTATGTTTTCAACATCAACCTTGCTTAATTGATCGATAAAACCCAAGATTCTTTTGAATTCATCGGCTAATTGATCAATCTCCTCATCACTTATATTTAATTTGGCTAAATTTGCTATTCTTTTAACTTCTTTTATCATTACACCTCCAATCGTGCATACAATAATGCCTCTTATACTAAAAGTCAAAGGTTATTTATCTGTTCTGTTATATTTAATGCTAACTTTTCGGATATGCCTTTAATAGATGAGAGCTTGGATATATCGGCTTCCTTAATTTTTTCCACCGAACCGAATTTTGATAGAAGTTTCATTTTAAGAACGGTTCCGATTCCATTTATGCCGTCTAATCCTGATGCAAATGATTGATTGCTTCTTTTTTTTCTATGATAGCTTACCGCAAACCTATGAGATTCATCTCTAAGTTTCTGAATCAACTGATAAAATTCAAGCGTATTGTATGTATCGGATTCATTTTCTGTCAGTATATGATCTGCAGCGTCAGATTTTCGTCTGATAACTCTGCTGACAATTTTTCCGTTGAATGTTTTTTTCAATTGGTGTTCTTTTGATATGGCGATCAAAGTTGTGTTAATGCCCATGTCATCTTTAATCTTTTTAATAGATGAAAGATGGTTTATGCCGCCGTCCAATACAATAAATTTAGGCAGCTTGGATTTACCGTTTCTTATAAGCTCAAAATACCTTTCCACAGCCTCTTTCATAGCACCAATATCATCGGAGCTATGCAGGCTTATTTTTCTATATTCCGATTTTACAAAACCGCCGGACCGATAAAAAATTATGCCTGCAACAGGAAAGCTGCCGGATATTGATGATATATCAACGGCTGCGTATGTTTCATCTTTGTCTCTCTGAAAAAAGCTGTCAATATCACTTATTACGCTTTTCCAAAACCATGCATCCTCGTACATCATTCTGCTGCTTGCAAACCGCATTTTTTCATTTGCCATTTTTCTCATCAGGTTTCCACCTTTGAGAAATCGTTTGATGGCAGCTATTTGCTTTTGATAACTTTTTTCATCTATGAGTCCGACGCACGGGGCAGGGCATATTCCTATGTCGTAATATATACATGTCCGTTTTTCATTCAAGCAGTTTCCTTCTCTTGGTATCAACTTGTAAAGTTTTCGTAAGATTCTTAATATGCTATATAATTTTTTTGCAGGTGTTAACGGACCGTAATAAAGATCTCCGTTGATAGTTTTAAGCTCAGGTGTCGCCGATGCTATATGTTCGGACGGACTGAGTCGTCTTGACAATAGTTTTGGAAATTTCTCATGTGTTGTCAAAACAATGTAGGGATAACTGCTGTCATCCTTTTGTTTTACATTGTATTTCGGCTGTATTTCTTTAATCAGCTTATCTTCCCAAGTAAGTGCATCCAATTCGGTTTTTGTTATAAGCGTTTCTATTTTTGCAACGTTTCGTATCATATGCTGTTTTACAGGATCAAGTCGTTCGTTTGCTCCGGAGCTGCCGAAGTAGCTTCCGATCCTTTTTTTTAAACATTTGGATTTGCCCACATAGAGTATTTGCCCGCAGCTATCTTTCATTATATAAACTCCGGGAGTACTCGGAATAGCCAAAATCTGGTCTTTTAATTTTTTATCCAATTACATACCTATTCTAACACCTAATGTTATTCCATAATTCCCAATAACCATTCCAGCGGTTTTTCTATCTCTCTATTTTCCGTATATTTTTTTATAAATGCGCTTCCGATAATAGCTCCGTCTGCTATATCAAGTGCAGACTTCAAAGATGTTTTGTCATGTATTCCAAATCCTATGTATATCGGGGCATTTCCTCTAATTTTATCGGATATTAATGTTGCGGCACTGAAATTATCGGTCTTTGTTCCTGTAATACCCATTCTTGGAACTAAATAGATAAACCCTGTTGACGCTTTTGCAAGTTTTTCAGTTCTAATATCCGATGTCAAAGGCGTTACAAGGCAAGGGAGAGCAAATTTTGCAATTGTCGCAGATTCTCTAAACTCTTTGAACTCTTCAACTGGAAGATCGGGAATGATTGCGCCTTGAATACCTGCATCTTCTGCAATGTCCAATAACTTTTTCATGCCATAACTATAAAAACTGTTTATATAGCCCATAAGATAGATGCGGATTTTTATTCTATCTTTATTTTTGAGCAGAAAATTTATAGCCTTTGTCAAACTTGCACCTTTTTTCAGAGCAGCAAAGGAGGCCTCCTGTATTGTGGGTCCATCGGCAATAGGATCTGAAAAAGGTATTCCGAGTTCAACTGCTTTAACACCTATTTTGTATAATCTGTTTAAAAGTTTCAACAAGGTTTCATCATCGGTGAGGCCGTATGTGAAATAAATTATAATATCTTTCATTTTTTCTCCTTAAGGCTTAGCACATTATCGAGATCTTTATCACCTCTTCCGGATAAATTGATAATTACAACCGTATCACTTGATACCTTGCCTTTGAGATTTTTGAGATAGCTCATAGCATGCGAGCTTTCCATTGCGGGTATTATTCCTTCTAATTTTGAAAGTTCATAGAATGCATCGATTGCTTCTTTATCTGAAACGGTGTGATATTCTGCACGCTCCGTTTCTTTGAAATATGAATGGCATGGTCCCACTCCGGGATAATCAAGTCCGGCGGCTATGGAATGAGTAGGTTCTATATTTCCGTCTTTATCGTATAGAAGATATGATAAAGAACCATGCAGAATTCCAGGCTTTCCGTAAGTTAAGCTTGCTGAGTTTTCATTTATTTTATTTCCAGTGCCGCCGGCTTCAATGCCTATAAACTTTACATCATCGTTGAAGAACGGCCAAAAAATTCCAATAGAATTGCTTCCGCCTCCTATACATGCAACTATTATATCCGGAAGTCTGCCTATTTGTTCCAATATCTGTCTTTTTGTTTCATATCCTATTACGGATTGAAAATCTCTCACGATTTCAGGGTAGGGATGAGGTCCAACGGCTGATCCTATAAGATAAAATGTTTTGTCAGCATGGCTTACCCAGTATCTAATGGCTTCATTTATAGCATCTTTTAGAGTGGCAGTAGACGAGTTTACAGGAACAACTTCCGCACCTAATATTTTCATTCTTTCAACATTTGGATACTGCCGTTTTATATCTTCGGTGCCCATAAAAACTTTGCATTTCCGACCAAACATTGCACATGCCGTAGCGGTTGCAACTCCGTGCTGACCTGCTCCGGTTTCGGCTATAATCTCATTTTTTCCCATAGCTTCTGCAAGAAGCGCCTGTCCGATGCAGTTATTTATCTTATGAGCTCCCGTATGTGCAAGATCTTCTCTTTTTAAAAATACTCTAAACCCGTATTTTTCGCTCAACCGCTTTGCTTCATAAAGTGGAGTCGGCCTTCCGACATAATTTTTTAATAGTTGAGCTAATCTATTTTTGAACTTTTTATCGGTTTTTATCTTTTTGTATTTCTTTTCAAGCTCATCTAAGAGTCCGTAAAGTATTTCAGGAACAAATTTTCCGCCAAAATTTCCGTAATACCCGTTTTTGTCAGGAAGCTGCATCAGTTACTCCTGCTGTATTCTATAAGTTGGGCAAGTTTTTGCTTTGCTTTGCCGCTGTCGATCGTATCTTCGGATAGTTTTAGTGCATCTTTTATGGTTGGGGCGATATCTGCCAATAAAAGTGCATACGCAGCATTTAAAATAGTTATATCGCGATATGCGGAATGTTTGCCATCAAGCACTCCTCTTAAAATATTCAGATTGAAATCGGAATCACCTCCTGAAATATTTTTATCATTGCCGAAACCGAATTTGTCCGGTTGTATTAACTCTTCAATAATCAATCCGTTTGATAACTTATAAATCTTTGTCGGGCTTGATATACTTATTTCATCTAATCCGTCATTCGCATGGATAACAAAAACTTTATCCCATCCGAGTTTTTGACATACTTCCACGGTTGTTTTTGCCATTTTGTCTGTTGCGGTGCCTATAATTTGCTTTTTAACCGATGCAGGATTTAGAAGCGGACCGATTTGATTGAAAATAGTTCGTATTTTTAGCGATTTTCGAACAGGTACAATATTTTTCATTGCAGGATGATAAAGAGGGGCAAAAAGGAATGTGAGTCCGATTTCATCTAACGCCTTTGCGGCTGCAGCTTTCGACATCTCTATGTTTACACCTGCTTTTTGGAGAATATCAGCACTTCCTGTTTTACTTGATGCGGACCGGTTGCCATGTTTTGCTATTTTTGCGCCTGCTGCCGATGCGACAATTGCAGCTGCGGTTGAAATGTTAAAACTACCCGAACGATCACCGCCTGTTCCGCATGTATCGATTGCTCCGTCAGAATCTATGGGCAGTTTAATCATTCTTTCTCTCATTGCAGTAATAATTGCTGCAATCTCATTTACGGTTTCACCTTTTGCTCTAAGTCCTAAAAGGAGTGCCCCTGCGTATGCCGCATCAAGTTTTCCGTCAGCAAGGTTTCCTATAACATTCGCAACCTCACTTTCTGCAAGATCGGTGCCGCAAGCTAATTTTTCTAATATATCCTCCATTTAACCCCCAATATATTCTGTTATGAAATTATTGATTATATTTATTCCATTTTCCGTTATGATTGATTCGGGATGAAACTGAACTCCCATCAGAGGATATTTCTTATCTCTAATTCCCATAATCTCTTCATCGCTGCTTTCTGCCATTATATCAAAATTATCAGGCAGAGTTTCTTTGTCAATTACGAGAGAATGATACCGTGCGGCATTGAATGGAAAATCCATATTCTTAAATATTCCCAATCTGTCATGAAATATTAAGTCCGATTTACCATGCACTATCTTTTTGGCTTGAGCAATTTTTGCTCCGAATGCAGCTCCAATCGCCTGATGTCCGAGACAGACTCCTAAGATCGGCATCTTTTTATAAAGCTCTTTTATAATATTGCTCAAAAGTTGTGTCGGTCTGCCGGGTCCCGGTGAGATGACAATAGCA
>CAZAPZ010000073.1:0-8077 GCA_964487285.1 uncultured Campylobacterales bacterium
GACAATCAAACTATCAAATCTCAAAAACGAGCGGATTGTTAATTTGGAACGAGCATTGCCTGTAAACGGTAGAATTAACGGACATATAGTAACGGGTCATCTTGATGGAACCGCAGCAATAATAAAGATAAGAAATATGCAAAAATTTTATGAAATAACCGTAGCATTCGAGAGCAGACTTAAGAGGTTTATCGCTCCAAAAGGATCGGTTGCGCTTGAAGGAGTAAGCCTGACAATCAATAAAGTTATTGGAAACTCCTTTATGCTGATGATTATTCCATATACTTTTCTTCATACAAATCTAAAAACTAAAAAGATTAGCTCGAAACTGAACATAGAAGTTGACATAATGGCAAGATACATAAACAACCTCTCAACGTTACAAAACTAAAAATTTGTGTTATAATTAAGGGATGTTTTTAATTATAAATAATGTTTGAGATGCTAAACCTGCCATATGTGAACAGGTTGTCAACATTTACAGCACAAAAGCTAAAAGATAGAGATAGGGCATAAATTACTATGCTTTACAAATAATGATAAAAGACAGGCTGATGATTATTCAAACTATTGCCGTCAAAGATAATTTGATATAATAATTTCATAACAGCCGTCTTAAATACAATTTTATAGGAGATAAAATGGATATAGTGAAGAAAGCCATTAACGATATACAAAACGGTAAAATGGTTATTCTTGTTGATGACGAAGATAGGGAAAATGAAGGCGATCTATGTATGGGAGCAATATTTACCACACCTGATAAAATAAATTTTATGAGCAAGTTCGGAAGAGGACTGATTTGTGTTACATTGACAGAACAGAAAGCGGATCAGCTCGGACTTAAACTTATGGTCAGCGATAATAATTCTAAATTTAAAACAGCTTTTACAGTTTCGGTTGATGCTGCAAAAGACACAACGACCGGCATTTCAGCATCAGACAGAGCTGTTACGATTCAAACAATGATCAGGCCGGAAGCCAAACCAGACGATCTTGAAAGACCCGGTCATATTTTTCCTCTACGTGCCAAAAACGGAGGAGTTCTCGTGAGAATCGGCCAGACCGAAGGATCCGTAGATCTGGCAAAAATGGCAAAGATTTATGAAGCTGGTGTGATATGTGAAATCATGAACGATGACGGAACAATGGCTCGGAGACCTCAGCTTGAAGTCATGGCTAAAAAATTCGGGCTTACAATTGTTGCTATAGCTGATATTATCAAATACCGCTTAGCTCATGAACGATTAGTGCATAGGGCTGCATCTGCCAATCTACAAACAAAGCATGGAAACTTCAATATCATTGTCTATACAAATGATATTGACGATAAAGAGCATGTTGCGGTTGTTAAAGGAGATCTATCAGGGGATGAGCCGGCACTTGTAAGGGTTCACTCATCCTGCTTCACTGGCGATACACTTGGAAGCCTTCAATGCGATTGCGGATCTCAACTGTCAAAATCTTTAGATATGATAGAAAGAGAGGGCAGAGGCGCTTTAATCTATCTGCGTCAGGAAGGAAGAGGCATTGGACTGATAAATAAGATTAAAGCATATCATCTTCAGGACGAAGGATATGATACTGTTGGGGCAAATGAAGAGCTTGGCTTTAAGGCAGATCTGAGAAATTATGGTATTGGTGCACAAATTATTATGGATCTTGGTATAAAGAAGATGAATCTGCTTACAAACAATCCGAAAAAAATTGTAGGTCTTTCAGGATACGGTCTTGAGATAGTTGAAAGAATTCCAATTGAAACAGGACTCAACTGCATAAATAAGCACTACCTTTTAACAAAAAAAGAAAAGATGGGACATCTGCTTAAGGAGGTATAAATGAGTATAATTGAAGGAAAACTTATAGGAAAAGGGTTTAAGCCGGCTATAGTTGCGAGCAGATTTAACAGCTCCGTAGTAAACAAATTGATAGATGGAGCGATTGATTCTTTTGTAAGACATGGCATAAGCAGAGAAGATATTTCGGTTTATAAGGTACCCGGAGCGTTTGAGATACCGTTGATAATTGCTCAGTTGTTAAAAAAGCAGCCATTTGACGGCATCGTGGCATTAGGTGCAATTGTAAGAGGCGAAACGCCGCATTTCGATTATATCGCAAATGAAACATCAAAAGGAATAGCCCAGCTTGCCATAACAAGTGATATTCCAATTACTTTAGGCGTTCTTACAACAGACACTATGGAACAGGCAACAGACAGAGCAGGCGGTAAAATGGGCAACAAAGGAGCTCAGGCGGCAGGTGCTCTAATTGAAATGATGAACCTTTATAAGCAGTTGTAATGTCTCAAAGATCCGTAAGAGCCAATATACTGAAGGTTCTATACAATATTGAGATCAATCCTGCATCTATTGATGAAACGATTGAAAATGTGTCAACGATAACAAAGGAGGATGAAAAAGCAACGGTCTCCGAATATGTTAATGGAATACAAAACGAATCGGATGTAATAAATTTGAAAATAAGTAAAAAACTAAAAGATTGGAAATTAGAAGAGCTAAATATCATAGAAAGACTTATTTTGAGAATTGCTGCTTATGAAATGCTTAACAATCTCAACGATAGAGCCGTAATAATAAATGAAGCTGTCAGACTGGCAAAAATATATGCTGATCCTAAAGCCGCATCATTAATAAATGGAGTATTAGATAAAATATGAGAAAACGTATAATTGTAGCTGCAGATGTTGAAACTAAAGCAAAAGCTATAACTTTAGTAAAAAAACTTAAAGATGGCATTGCTGCTGTTAAAATAAATGTAATACTTTTTACAAAGTACGGACCTGACATAGTTAGTGCATTATCGAAATATGCAAAAGTTTTTTTGGATCTTAAATATCATGATATACCAAACACCGTTGAAAATGCCGTGTATGAAGCATCGAAGCTTGGCGTAAGTTTTCTCACCATTCATAGTATGGGCGGCAAAAAGATGATGAAAGCAGCTGTAAAAGGAGTACGAAAATTTCAGGATGAAACAGGTAAGGCCGGCCCTGCTCTTCTTGCCGTTACACTGCTTACTTCACTTTCCGAAGCAGACATCGCAACGGATCTTAATATGCCTTACCAGGCATCGGATATGGTTATGCTGCTTACGGAAACTGCTATGCAATCCGGGATGGACGGAATAGTTGCATCACCTCACGAAACTAACAAAATTAAAAAACAGATAGGAGATAAAATAGTGGTAACGCCCGGAATAAGACCAAACGGATTTTCTACCGATGATCAAAGCAGAATAGCGACTCCATCGGAAGCCATTAGAAGCGGAGCTGATTATTTAGTGATTGGAAGACCGATATGGAGAGCAGATAATCCTGCAACAGCTTTAGATTCGATAGTTGAAGAGATAAATCATGAATAGAGACCTGATATCGATATACAAAAGCTGCAATGCGTTAAAAGAAGGACATTTTGTGCTATCAAGCGGAAGACATAGCAATAAATATATACAATCGGCTTTAGTGCTGCAATATCCTAAATACGCAGAAGATCTCGGCTGTCAATTGGCTAAGTCTATTTCAAAAGTCGTTGATGTGAAAAATATTGATGCTGTTGTATCTCCTGCAATAGGGGCGTTGTTTATAGGATATGAGGTGGCAAGAGCACTATCGGTAAAGATGTTGTTTGTTGAAAGAAAATCGTCTGTCTTATCATTAAGAAGAGGATTTGCGATTAATAAAGGTAAATATATAGTTATCGAAGATGTTGTTACAACAGGAGGCTCGTTGCTTCAAACAGCTGACATTGTAAAATCTCTCGGCGGTGATATTATAGCGGCTGGAGCACTCGTTGATAGAGGAAGTGATCTTGAAAAAAAAATAGGCATTCCATATACTCCCCTTCTTAAAATAGAAGTAGAAAGCTACGATAAAGATAGTTGCCCTATGTGTAAAATCGGCTTGAAAACAGAAAAACCTGGAAGTAACCATAAATAAAGGAGGTGCTAAATGGGTGTAAAGGTAACTTATATCGGACATTCATGTTTTATGATTGAAGGAACAAAAAAGATTATCATAGATCCGTTTCTATCGGGAAATCCTGATGCTTCTATTGGACCCGATGAAGTGAAGTGCGATTATATACTTGTGACTCATGGACATGCAGATCATCTTGGTGATGCAATTGGAATAAGCAAAAGAACAGGAGCAGTCATTGTAGCTCCATACGAGTTAGCAACCTACTGCCAGATGCAGGGAGCTAAAAATATCCAACCGATGTATATAGGAGGTACGCATCAGTTTACTCCCAATTTGAAAATAAAGCTTACAATAGCACATCACGGATCAGCTGTTATAGGAAAAAACATAATATACACAGGCAATCCCTGCGGTATGTTGATTACAATAGATGACAAAATCATATACCACTCGGGCGATACAGGGCTATTTTACGATATGAAACTTATAGGTGAATTAAATCGAATAGATTTAGCTCTTTTACCCATAGGAGATAATTTTACAATGGGACCAGAAGATGCGGCGCGTGCTGTTAAATTTTTAAACTGCAAAGAGGTAATACCCATGCATTATCATGTTTTTGATATGATACTCCAAAATCCTCTGACATTTAAAGACTTTGTTGGCGATAGTTCAAAAGTCACGATACTTTCTCCAAGTGAATCAAGAACTATCTAACTGCCTATAATGAGACCCCTGCATAATATGGCAGCAGTTGTGCGATACTTTATATCTCTATCTGCTTTTATTGCTATTTTATTAAATTTTAGCTCACTCTACGCAGCAGATATTGCTTACAAAATAAGTTTAACCGGACCTATAACACCTGTAAGCAGAAGATATATTTCGCAATCCTTAAATAATGCCAAAAATAGAAATGCCGAATTTCTTTTAATTCGTGTCGATACACCCGGAGGCCTTGTTTCATCCACTGAAAAGATTGTGAAAGCTTTGCTAAATAGCAGCATACCCACCATCTGTTACGTAGCACCATCCGGTGCAAGAGCTGCATCGGCAGGAACCTATATCGTGGCTTCATGCAACATTGCTGCGATGACTCCTTCCACAACTATTGGAGCTGCACATCCGGTGTCTCTTGGTTTCGGTTTTGGGGGAAGCAACAAAACCATGAAAGAGAAAGTGACTAACTACCTTTCAGCTATGATGAGAGCTATTGCACAAAAAAGAGACAGAAATGCAAAAATACTTATAGAAGCTGTAAGAAAAAGCAAGGCAATCACCGCAAGCGAAGCGCTTTCAAGCGGCATTATAGATCTTGTTGCTGATAATCAGGCAGATCTTTTAAGACAGCTGAATGGAAATGTTATAAAACTTAATGGAAAGACTGTAAAATTGAACACTAAACATATAACTATAATAAATAGAGAAATGGGTTGGAAAGATAAACTGCTTCATTTCATCAGTTTTCCCACCATAAGCTATATGCTTTTTTTAGCGGCAGCACTTGGCATATTTATAGAATTGACTAATCCTGGCGTAACGTTGCCCGGCGTGACCGGTATAATTTGTCTGATACTTTTTCTTTTCTCATCCAGTCTTTTACCTATAAACGCTTCCGGGGTAATACTTATCCTGCTGGCATTTGCGCTCTTTGCGGCCGATCTGTTTACTGCTTCGCATGGCATATTATCTATTGGAGCAGCTGCATCGCTATTTATAGGTTCAATTATGCTGATTGGATCGCCAACAGCGCCTGGAATAGCAATTCCCATAGGATTCATAGCAGGAATATCCGCAGGTATAGTATTATTTGTAATGTTTGCTATTGGTAAAATGGTAGCAATACATAGAAGGAAGCCTATCACTGGATTTGAAGGAATGGTTGGTAAAATGGGTAAAGCCTTGACGGATATGTCGCCGAATGGCATTGTGGCGGTCAATGGCGAAAGATGGAATGCGCTTGCCAAAGACGAATTCATCAAAAAAGATGCTGATATAATTGTAATTAAAATAATTAGAGAAGACACAACAAAATTGATTGTTGAAAATTCAATAGGGAGGAATAAATGAATATTTCACTTGGCTACGGAGGCTGGTTAGGGCTAATAATCGTAATAATTATCCTATCATCATCGGCTGTACATGTATTAAAAGAGTATGAAAGAGCGGTGGTTTTCAGAATGGGCAGAATTGTAGGCTCGAAAGGTCCAGGAATGATATTTATCATTCCATTTATAGATAGAATGATTAGAGTGAGTCTCAGAATTGTAACGCTTGATGTTGCAAGTCAAGAGGTAATCACAAAAGACAATGTTCCTGTGAAAATTAATGCAGTCGTCTATTTTCGTGTTGTAGATCCGAATAGATCCATTGTTGTAATCTCAAACTATGTTGAAGCAACAAGTGCCATATCGCAGACTACGTTAAGAAGCGTGGTTGGACAAGTAGAACTTGATGAGCTTTTGAGTCAACGTGATAAAATTAATGCAAAGCTGCAGCAGATAATCGATCAGCATACAGATCCGTGGGGCATTAAAGTCAGCACCGTTGAAATCAAAGATCTTGAAATACCCGAGGAAATGAAAAGATCGATGGCAAAACAAGCCGAAGCGGAACGAGAAAGAAGAGCTAAAATAATCAACGCGCAAGGCGAATATCAAGCTGCAGAGAAACTGAGTGAGGCTGCCGGAATAATATCGGCACACCCCGAAGCTCTACAATTGAGGTTTCTTCAAACGGTTAGAGAAATTTCGGCAGATCATAACAGCACGCTTATACTTCCCATTCCAATTGAACTTTTTAAGGCCTTTTCAAGAAAAGAATAGTCGTTCGGTTAGAAATTAATCAAGTGTCCTCATAAGGATACTTGATTAATTGGCTTTTACTTTCAAAAGATCAAATCAATAGACGATGTCTGCATCTTACGATAATAATCTGCAACGAATCTGTCCCGTTTTCTTCCAAACACTACACCAAACAGAACAAAGGTGCCATAGATACATGGATTATGAGACCACTGCACAATAAGTGCTTTCTTAGCTCTTAGCTGATCCATTACAAACCTTGTACTTTATATAAAAAGAGATGCAACCCAATTGACATAAAAAACGCTATATAGCCAATTATAAGGAATTGCGCTGTGAACATAGCCGAATTATTTGTGTCTTTATTCGTAACGTAAATCTTGTATGCAATTAAATTTGCTAACGACCCGAAAAGACTCCCGAAACCGCCTGTATTCACACCCCAAAGCAATGCTTTCCAATTTGTCGTGAATTTAGCGAACAGTAGCGTTGCCGGAACATTGCTCATAACTTGGCTCGCCAAAGCAGAAAAAAGGAATATATGTCCTGAATGACTTATTTCAGATGCCAGAACTAATTTCATATTCTCTGCAACGCCAAAGAAAAAAAAGAAGCTGAATAAAAGCGCATAATCAACATGCAATGCTTTTCGGTCAATTAACAAGGCAAGGATAATAACGAGAATCCCGGTTGCAACAGGTAGAACATGGAGAACGGTCAATAGAACAACAAAAAGCAACCCACCAAATATATATGCGTTTTTATTTATTTTTTGAGCAATCGTTTTTTGGTCGTTGCTTGATGTGTTAACGAAAAGTGATACAACAATCAGGATAACCAGGAAAGTCAATGAAAATGGCACAATGGTTTCAATGAACCTGACTGGATGAATATCGTAAAACCAATAAATAAAAAGATTTTGCGGATTGCCAAAGGGGGTTAACGCAGAACCGGCATTTGCTGCTAATGCCTCAAGGATGACCAAAATATCTTTGCGATTGATATTGAGCGATAAAGTAAGTGGAACGATGACAATTAAAGCAATATCGTTTGTTACCAGCATAGAAAGAAAGAATGTTGTTAATACCAACTTTAACGGTATGGCGTTTCCTTTCTTTATTTTTTGGGCAATCTTTAATATCATCCCACTATTGTGAAGGCCGTTGACAGAAACAAAAAGTACAAATAAAATGAACAGTACCTGCAGCTCCTGGATTGAATAGACCGGAAAATGCTTGGTATAAATGGATGTCAGAACAAATCCAACACCTGATGCAATTACCAGCCACTCTTTCAGAACAAAATCAATAAAGATGCTTTGGGCTTTCAACAATAC
>CAZAPZ010000074.1:0-7937 GCA_964487285.1 uncultured Campylobacterales bacterium
CATAATAAAGAATATCAATGTCGGCCACTCAACTTCGTTTTCAAGTATTTCAACGGTGTCAGCTCCTGATATTGCAAGCAGCACAACTGCCCCGAGCAGAGCTGCAATTGACGGTTCCATATGAAGCATGCCATGAGTTACAAAAAGAACAATCACCAAACCTAAGACCCAGAGCGATTTTTTTAGCAATTTTTTATCCTTGATCTTATATTCTTTTTTCAGCCTTTTTAGCAGCTCATCTACATTTGAAACGGTAGCTTTTTTATATTCTTTTCCGTAATAAAGTTTCGTTACAAGTATCATCATCCCTAAAATGATAATTATCGCAGGTGTTAAATTTATTAGAAATTGGTTAAATGTGAGGTGAGCATAGGAACCTATCAATATATTCGGAGGATCGCCAATTAATGTTGCGGTTCCCCCCGCATTGGAAGCTAAAACTTCAGGAATCAGCAGACTAAACGGGTCTATTTTTAGAACGATTGCAATTTCGATAGAGATAGGCGTAAGAAGCAGCATCGTAGTGACATTGTCTAAAAATGCGCTGACTATGGCAGTTACAATCATGAGAATTACAACCAGTTTAAAGATATTGCCTTTTGATAATTTATATGACATATAGGCTAACCACTGGAATACGCCTGTTTTTTTCATAACGCCTACTATTATCATCATTCCCATAAGTAAGAAAATGACATTAAGATCAATTGATTTCACAGCTTGATCAAATGAAATGATGAAATATGATTGATCTATAGTGCCAAGTGTGTAAGATATAAAAAGTACTGCAACGGCTCCCATCAAAGCAGCTAAAGTTCTGTGGAAAACTTCAAATGTTATAAGTGCATACATCAAGATAAGTATGACAAGCGCAATCCAAAATGCAGGACCCATTGTCCTATTTAGTGTCAAATCTTTTCTCGCCGTATAAGTTCCGGCCACATTGTAAAATTTATTAAACCGAATTTTGCTTTTCTTGTAACTTGGCTTAAAAAAAGATAAAGTTATTGACGAGGGCACATTCTTAAGATTGTTGATTTTAAGCCGATAATGACCCAACGCTCCACTTTTTGCACTTCCTATTTTTTGACCGTTTACAATTGCCGATATTTCGACTTCATCGATAGCTGTATTGTGCGTATTGATAATTGTTCCGAAAATTTCTAACGGTAAGGAATATGAAACCGATGATATAGATAAGCAAAACAGAATGGCAGAAATAATAATAGCCGACCTTTTCATATAGTGCTCCAAAATACATGTTTTTGCAACCGATATAAGTCGATATCAATTGCAAAGATGATTTTAATCAGGTTTAGACTTTTGTCAAATCAACAAAGAAAGTGTTTTATGCCAAGCGGCAAGAGAAAGAAAATTTATGCAGAGTGGTCTCATAATTGCGAGCAAGTGCAAATCTTTCCTTATCTTTAAATTTAACATTGTTTTGTTACATTCGATAGCCATGTTTTGTATTGTTTGTTTGAGCTAATGTCTATAGAAATTATCTCAGGTAGATCATACGGGTGTATGCGACATATCGTATTTTCAGCAATTTGTCTATTATTTTTTGGAAGTTTTATGAAAAGCAATCTTTCTTCTGCAGTTTCAATTTTATCCTGCCATATATATTGAGATTTAATCGGAGAGCTGATTTGGACGCAGCCCGCTATTCTATTCTCAAGTAAGTCTGCAGAAATCATTTCACCGATTTTTTGATTTGGTATGGAGACAATCATCATAATCATACATTATTTATAAGGTCATTTTTTATATATTGCAAGGATTTGGAGAAAACAGGAGTATGCCTTTCATCTATACCATCACTTGCTTGCCGCAATCAATTGCTGCTTGAAAAGTTAGTTTTTTTGTTGTATATTTTGTTATTATACGGCAATGTTATTTGGAGGGGTTTTTATGGAAAGAAAATTGGAGACTAAAGTCATTCATTCTGGATACAACGGTGAATCTCAATTTGGGGCGGCAGCTACCCCAATCTATGAAACGGCTGCATATCTTTTTGGTACAGCTGATGAAGCGGCGAGACGATTTTCAGAGCATGATATAAATAGAATCTATACTAGATTGGGCAATCCTACGGTTTCTGTTCTTGAACAGAGACTTGCCGATATTGATGGAGGAATAGGTTGTGTATGCTATGCATCGGGTATGGCTGCCATAAGTGCGGTTTTTATGACCTTACTTGATTCAGGCGATAACATAGTAGTTTCCAGTGCCCTGTATGGCGGGACACTATCGCTTATATCTAATTTCTTATCCCGTTTTAATATTACAATAACCTATGTGGATACCGATAATAATGAAGCTTTGGAAAGTGTCATAAAAGATAATACAAAACTAATTTATGCTGAAACAATCGGCAATC
This sequence comes from uncultured Campylobacterales bacterium, assembly GCA_964487285.1. Taxonomy (GTDB): domain Bacteria; phylum Campylobacterota_A; class Desulfurellia; order JAADFJ01; family JAADFJ01; genus CAZAPZ01. Next base: position 2,384 of record CAZAPZ010000074.1, read on the forward strand.
CGAAGCTAAATTTGCCCGATCTAAAAGCCATTTCTAAAATTGCAAAAAAGAATGATATCCCTTTTGTTCTTGATAATACACTTTGCCCGGGGATATTCAAACCGTTTGATTATGGTGTTGATATAGAAGTTTATTCATTGACCAAATACATTTCAGGTCATGGCATCACAATAGGAGGAGCGGTTGTTGATTCAGGATCTATGGATTGGCGTAAGAGATTTGATAGATTATCAAAAGATCTGCCTCCGTTTCATTCGGCAAAAACGGGGAAGTTCTCTTTTATAGACCAGCTCAAAATAACACTTTATCAGACAGGTGCATGTATGTCACCGTTAACTTCTTTTTTAATTATGCAAGGTCTTGAAACATTACCCCTCAGAATGCAAAGAACAGGTGAAAATGCTCTTAAGATTGCCGAGTTTTTAGCAAGCCACCCGAAAGTAACTTGGATTAATTACCCCGGATTAAAAGATAATCCAAACTATCAACGGGCTAAAATGTATTTTGGCGATTATAAGCCGAGCGGAATGATAACATTCGGCGTTCAAGGAGGCTTGCAAGCAGGAAAATCACTAATCGACAATGTTAAACTATGCTCGCTTCTTGCTAATATTGGTGATGCAAAAACATTGATAATACATCCTGCTTCAACAACCCATTTTTTAATATCAAAAGAGGAACGGGAAAATGCCGGAGTTACAGATGATATGATTAGACTATCTGTAGGCATTGAGGCGGTCGATGATATAATAAACGATCTTTCCGATGCGCTTGATTCTATATGATATAACTTATGCAGCAAGAAAAAAAATATATAACAATCAAAAATTTTACCTGCGAAGGCGGAGGCAGGCTGCCTTTTGTGGATATCGCTTATGAAACTTACGGTAAGCTGAATAGTACTAAAACCAATGCAATTCTCGTTTGCCATGCACTTTCAGGATCCTCTCATGCATCCTCTGCCTCAAAAGAAGGTAGAGGATGGTTTGAACCTGTGATAGGTGAGGGAAAAGCGCTTGATACCGACCGCTATTTTGTTATATGTTCTAATACCATAGGAAGTTGTTTTGGAACAACAGGCCCGTCTTCGATAGATAGCAGGACTGGCGCTCAGTATGCAATGAAATTTCCTACAATCACTATTACGGATATGGTAAATGTCCAAAGACAGCTGTTATTAAATCTCGGAATCGATACGGTAGTAACCGTCATAGGCGGATCTATGGGCGGTATGCAGGCTATCAAATGGGCTGTTTTATATCCTGATAAATGTAAATCAGCTGTGATAATGGCATCTTCTGCCTACTCTTCTCCAAGATCAATTGCCTTCAATAAGATTGGACGTGATATAGTGATGAATGATTCTAAATGGGCAGATGGCAATTATTATGGGACCGAAGGACCGGTAGAAGGTTTGGCACTTGCAAGAATGTTAGGACATATAACATATTTATCGCATGAATCTATGAATAAAAAGTTTGGCAGAGCAATTTGTCAAGGAAGCGACATACTTAACCTAACAGAAGGAAAATTTGAAGTGGAACGTTACCTTTTTCATAACGGCTTTAAGTTCACAAGAAACTTTGATCCAAACAGCTATCTTTATCTAACACGAGCTCTTGATCTTTTTGATATAAAGCGGAATTACAGCAGTCTCGAAGATGCCATAGGCAGGATAACGGCTAAAATACTGCTTATAAGTTTTTCAACCGACGAGCTTTATAAGCCTGTTGAAACAAAAGAAATTTATGATGTATTAAAAAAACAAGGTAAAGATGCATTATATCACGATATAGATACCGAATCCGGTCATGACAGCTTCTTAATCGATTATGATCGATATCAAGGAATAGTTAAGAACTTTCTTAAAAATGTATCTAATTGATGAAGAGATAAGAAACGCAAGCAGGTCTTATAGTTGTTATCAAAACAGTGTAGATTAGCCTATATTTGAATGACTAAATTCCTGACAAAGAAATTCATAAGTTTGTTTATTACATTCATCGGTATAACTATTATTTCTTTTGGTATCATACATCTTGCACCGGGATCTCCGGCACAGATGGGAGCGTTAAATCCGCAGATTTCTAAAGCTCAAATTGACAAAATAAATCGACTTTACGGACTTAACCGGCCGCTTTTTGAGCAGTATATAAGCTGGATGAAAAATCTTGCATCCGCAGATTTTGGTGTTTCTCTTGTCGACGGGCAGTCCGCATCAAAAAAAATTTTTTCGCGATTACCCATAACGATAACAATTAATCTGCTTTCTATGATATTAATTTTAGTTATAGGTATTCCCATCGGTATTCTAATGGCTGCAAATGAATCAAAGTTTGCTGATAAAGTGCTTACATTTTTTGTGTTTATAGGCTATGCTGCGCCCGGTTTTTGGATTGCACTTATGCTTGTGATACTGCTTGGCGTTAACCATCATATTTTACCTATTTCAGGGCTTCATTCATTTGGTGCGGATAGTTTTTCAACGTTTCATTATTTAACAGACAGTGCGTGGCATCTAACTTTGCCTGTTTTTGTATCGGCATTTGGAGGTTTGGCAGGAATCAGCAGATATATAAGAGGCGAGATGATAGAAGAATTCTCCCAAGGTTATATAAAATACCTCAATGCCAGGGGAATGAAAAAGAGTATTATAATTAAGCATGCTGCAAGAAACAGCATGCTGCCCATTATTACAATTCTCGGACTTTCAGTGCCAGGACTTATAGGTGGATCAGTTATTTTTGAAACAATTTTTGCGATACCTGGCATGGGACAGCTTTTTTATCAATCGGCTATGGCAAGAGATTATCCTGTGATTCTCGGTATTCTTGTTATGGGCGCAGTATTAACCCTTCTTGGAAATTTTATTGCCGATATTGCCTATGGACTTGCCGATCCAAGAATTCGTACAGGAGAAAACTGAAAAAATACTTAAATGGAAAGTGGCGGATTTAGCTGCATTGGTACAAGTATCAGACGCGGCAATTTATCTCTCTTTCTCTATCAAAGACACCTAACGAAACAGGCGGATGAACAGAACTGAAAATGCGGCAAAAAAATAACTGTTTAAGCTTCTAATGCGAGTTCTATTTTTTTTAGACATGAAAGAATAAGAGAGACTGCTGCAGTTGGTCCATTGCCTTCGCAGTGACAAAAGAGGATTTACCATTTGAGTGCTGCTGAAAGCATGAATTCATCTTTTCCTCTCTTTTTCATTCTTAATTTAATATTTCTTACGATATCTCTCCCTAACCTGTTCAATTTTTCCACAAGTCAGCTTGCCTTCCGTGCATTCTCCTCTCACGCATGCAGGGCCTGCATTTTCAAATATTACACCTGCCTTTTCGCTTGCAAGAGCTAACATTTTGTCAGCTATCTTTCTTATCTCCCATTGAGCTCTAAGACAAGTTCTCAGTGTAATAAAATGAGTTAACTCTCTTGCATTCATAGTAACAATAAGGCTGGTCGCAGCAGCATTCGGAAGTATATATCTTGCATCCTCTTTCGGCGTCTTTAATGATAAAAGAGTTTTATAAAAAGCCGAAATCCGCTGCATTAATTTTGTAAAATCTGCAGACACGGCTTTATTTCGCTTTATTGAATCGGGTACAACATAGTCAAAATCAGCTTCATCAATATATCTTTGACTTCTTTGAGAAAAACTTGCCAAGCGATGCCGCACTAACTGGTGGCTGCAGGCTCTTGACATTCCTGTTATTAAAAATGTAAATGAGACATGTTCCAAAATAGAAAGATGCCCCATTTTTATCACATTTTTTATTAGCTTTGGGTTTGACAAAACATCTATATTTTCAAAATCCTCTCTTTTCTCGTAACAGATGTTTGCAGCCGCCGTTACCAAAGATTCCGGATTTGAAGTGCTGCTTATAAGCTTTACATTAATGTCTGTTTTCAATTAACCTTTGTTGTATTTCTTGTTAAACTTTTCAATATTTCCATGAACAACCCGCAACTTCTGCTTTCCCGTATAATAAGGATGACATGCACTGCATACATCAACCACAATATCTTTTTTAGTTGTTCTAACGGATGCCTCATTGCCGCAGGCGCACTTTATAACCGTTAATTCATATTTCGGATGTATTCCTTTTTTCATCTTTATCTCCTTTCAAAAACTATTATTTTGCTATATTATAATCAAAATAATGAAATTAACAACAGATAAACATGACGAAAAATATCTTTTAAAGGCTATGAATATTTCTAAATCATATAATATAGGTTCTTTTATAAAGAGAAAAAAACAGATACTTGAGTCGGTTTCCGTCGATATTGATTATAACAGTATCATAGGCTGCGTTGGTGAATCAGGTTCGGGAAAATCGACACTTGCTCGAATAATTACAATGTTAGAGATGCCGGATGTTGGTGAGATCATATATAAAGGCAAGCCTGCCAATAGTAAAAATATTGATTGTCGAAAAGGTATCCAAATGGTGTTTCAGAACCCTGTAAATTCGTTTGATCCGAGAATGACAATAGGAAGAAGTATGCGTGAGCCATTTTCTGCTTTTGGAATGAAATATAATGACGATAAAATTAGAGAGATATTCAAGAGATTAAGACTTCCTATGTCAGTTTTATCAAGAAAGCCACGTGAAATATCAGGCGGCATGGCTCAAAGAGCGGCAATTGCAAGGAGTTTATCCGCAGGACCCGAACTTCTTGTTTTAGATGAGGCAACCAGTTCTCTTGATGTAACGGTACAACTTGAACTTATTGAACTGCTTCGGGATATTCAAAAGGAAAGCCGAATCAGCTACTTTTTTATCTCGCATGATCTTGATCTGATTCATTATGTTTCATCAAGTGTGTATGTGCTTTACGAAGGAGAAATAGTAGAATCGGGCAAAACGGAAGAGGTTTACAAAAATCCTGCTCACCAATATACAAAAAAACTTCTATGCAGATAAAATATAATAAAAGGAGATTCAAATGAGACAAACTAACTATTTTTTATATACATTAAGGGAATATCCCAATGATGCGGAAATTATATCGCATAAATTGATGATCAAAGCCGGATTGATAAGCAAAGTTTCAAGTGGAATATACAGCTATCTTCCAATTGGAAACCGTGTGATACGAAAAATAGAATCTATCATTAGAGAAGAGATGAATGCCGCAGGTGCGCATGAATTGGATATGCCGGTTGTGCAGCCTTCCGACTTATGGAAGCGTTCCGGCAGATGGGGCCATTACGGAAAAGAACTTTTAAGAATTAAAGATAGAAAAGATAATGACTATATCTTGGGCCCGACCCATGAGGAAGTTGTAACCGATATTGCCGCTCAATTTTTAAAATCTTATAAGAGGCTTCCTCAAACATTATATCATATGAAAACGAAGTTTAGAGATGAAATAAGACCTCGTTTCGGTCTTATGAGAGCAAGAGAGTTTATTATGAAAGATGCATACAGCTTTGACATGGATAAAGATGGTATGTCAAAAAGCTACCAATTGATGCGTGATGCATACATAAGGATTTTTGATCGAATTGGATTCAAATATAGAATTGTAAAAGCCGATT
>CAZAPZ010000075.1:0-7753 GCA_964487285.1 uncultured Campylobacterales bacterium
TTTATATGAAGTTACTGAAGTTTTTTGTTGGGTTAGTGCGGAGGGGGGCAGTATGTTGAATGTTGAATGAAAGAGAAAAAAGATTCCTTCTGTTGCCTTCGCAGAGAATAAGAAAAAGATATATTAGATGTCTATTGATATATTTCCATCAACTATAAATAGCCTTCCATCTATCTTTTTATATATAAATATGATAAAGGTATGTAAGACCGCATTTTTTATAAAACCTTAAAACAATACTTACCGCCTTACTTCTTACAAAAATCGAGGTTTGATTTTGTCTATTAAACTATATTTAAAGGCAAGTTTGTATTCGAGTTCGATCGCCTTTATCTGATCGCTGCATAAATTGTAGCATATGGATTTTGATAAGTAATCTTCAAAAAACGAGCTATCCGCATAGTTGTTTTTTCTTGAGAATTCTTCGGCGATTGATTTTATTGAATTGATACCCTCATTTTTTGCTTTTAAAAAAAGATCGGTTGTCTCTTTTGATAAAATTTTATTTGATGCCCAAAATGCAAATATAACCGGCAGACCGGTAAATTTATACCATAAGCTCGCTATATCCGTAACATCACTATCGCTTTTATACAGTTTCAGTGCTTCATCGCCAATAACAATTCTTGCATCGGGGCTGCTGAAATTTCCAAATTTAACATCTGACTTTATAAATTCTTTCATTATTATCTGAGTAATAATATTTGAACTAACAGAGTGCGGATCAAGGCTAATTGTTCTGTAAAGTTCTATAGGTAACTTATGCTTTCCTTCGTTTCTATGCACAAGTAGAACGCTTTTAACAGGTGCGTATGATCCGATTGCAATATTAGGCAAGATAAAATAGCTGTTCTGATAACCCATTATAGGTATTAATCCAACATCAACCGAACCATTCATAAGTTTTGCTGAACATTCGGACGGATGATCAAGAGACAGTTTAACCGCGTCTTCTAATTTCTTATACAGAGGAGCTGCATTTAAGTATCCTACTGCAGAAACCTTAAGCTTCATTTTCCCATTTTTTTACGGCAGATAGCGTACTTTTCAAGTTGTTTGATGAGCAAATTTCGGTCTTAAATTGTTTTGAATTAGAAAATCCACTGCAGTAGAACATCAGTTGTCTGCGCAATTTTACTGCTGCATATTCTTTATAAACCGAGGCGGCAAGGTCAATATGTTTTCTTATAACATCCGCTACAAAATGTCTATCAATAATAGCGCTGCTATTATCTGCCCAGCTTGAGAATAACCATGGGGATTTCGCTGCAAATCTACCCATCATCACGCCTCTTGCGCCTGTTTGACTCATAATAGTTTTTGCTTCTTTTCTGCAGCTTATGCTTCCGTTGGCAAATACCGGAATATCAACAGATTCTGCAATCTGCCTTACAACATCCCAATGGCAGGCAGAAGAAAACCACTCGTTTCTAATTCTTGCGTGAATAAAAAGCGCAGCTATACCGCATTGCTCTAATTTTTTGCACATAGTCCCTATATTCTTATTTATTTTATCAAAACCTATACGAAGCTTTACGGTTACAGGTATATTAACGGCTTCTGCAACGGATGCCGCAATTTCAGTCAGTCTAATCCCGTCATCTTTAAGTAAGTATGATCCGGAATGCTGCTTAATTACTTTTTTAACAGGGCAGCCTGCATTTATATCGATAAAATCTACAGGGTATTGAGAAATAAATTTTGCTGCGGTACTCATTCTTTTAGGATCGGATCCGAATATCTGAACACCGTATAAATAATCTTTATCCGAAAGTTCATGTTCGGACAATGATTTTATAAGCAAATCCGATGGCTTTTGATAAAACAGCGCTTCGGATGAAACCATCTCGGACATTACAGATTTTGCACCAAATTTGATATAAAGTTCTCTTAACGGAAGATCGCTAATCGATGCCATAGGTGCCGGCATAAAATTTATCTCATTAAACATTGCCTACTTATTCATCATTGCTATAAAGGCTTTATTGTCTTTTGTCCTTTTTAATTTATCAATAAGAAGTGCCATAGCATCGGCGGGACCCATTTCTGAAAACAGTTTCCTTAAAAGCCATATTTTAGGGAGCGTATTCTTGTCAATGAGAAGCTCTTCTTTCCTCGTACCCGATAAAGTTATATCCATCGCTGGAAAAATTCTTTTATCAGCCATTCCCCTGTCAAGGTGAATTTCCATATTGCCGGTTCCTTTAAACTCTTCAAAAATTACATCGTCCATTCTTGAACCTGTTTCCACCAATGCAGTTGCTATTATAGTTAAACTGCCGCCTTCTTCTATATTTCTGGCAGCGCCGAAAAATCTTTTAGGTTTTTGCAAGGCATTTGCATCCAAACCTCCGCTTAATACTTTTCCGGATGAAGGCATTATGGAATTATATGCTCTTGCAACTCGAGTTAAGCTGTCTAAAAGAATAACAACATCTTTTTTGTTTTCAACAAGACGCTTGGCTCGTTCCAGCACAATTTCAGAAACCTGGGTATGCCTATATGGAGTTTCATCAAATGTGGAGCTTACTACCTCGGCATCAACCGAACGCTCCATATCAGTTACCTCTTCAGGCCGTTCATCTACAAGAAGAACAAAAAGTTTTACTTCAGGATGATTTTGCGTTATGCTGTTTGCAATTTTTTTGAGTATAACTGTTTTGCCGCTTTTAGGTTGAGCAACAATGAGTCCCCTCTGACCCTTCCCCAACGGGCTTAAAAGATCCATTATTCGCATTGAAAAATTGCTTGGGCTGTCTTCGAGTTTGAGCCGCTCTGCTGGATAAAGAGGAGTGAGATTATCAAAGTTAACCCTTTTTTTCTCCGGATCTAACACAATGCCGTTTACTAAATCAATTTTTTCAAGCGAGGCATGTTTATCGCCCTCTTTCATCGGACGCGCCGTTCCCGACAGGAGGTCACCTTTTTTTAGATGTAGTTTTCTAATTTGTATTGGTGATATATAGATGTCGTTTTCACCGGGCAAATAATTATTCTTATAGCTCCGCAGAAATCCGAATCCGTCCGGAAGAATTTCCAATACGCCTTCGGCACGTTTGTCACCATCGTTTTCTGCGTGAGTCTGAGCTATTTGAGCTATAATCTCAATTTTTCTCATTCCATGATGAACCTGAATCTTCAATTGCCTTGCAATTTCATAAAGTTCAATAACTTTTTTGCTTTTCAGCATATCGACATAATTATCCATAAAACCTCTTTCCTAAATTAATTTCTTATATAGATTACCTGATTGTTTTTTGCTGATACTTACTCATTTGTATTTATTTTTATCTTTGCCGATCTATATTGTTTGCAAATAGTTCTGAAATTTGTATATTTCCATGACTTGCAAGACCGGTTTTTACCTTTGCAGCATACGCAATCGGTATGTTTAACATTTGTTTTTTAATATATCTTTAACAATGGAGGCGGCACCCGGAATCGAACCGAGGATAAGGGTTTTGCAGACCCATGCCTTACCACTTGACTATGCCGCCATTTTTTAAAATTATAAACCGATTTTTTTGGAGCGGGAAACGAGGTTCGAACTCGCGACCCCAACCATGGCAAGGTTGTGCTCTACCGCTGAGCTATTCCCGCAAAATAATTTTTTATCAGAAAACTTTTATCAGATGGTTCGGCAATTGTCAAGTGCTAAACCCACCTTTACATAATTAAAATTTGCTGTATCATTATCACAAGGTTGAATGCTTCAACTTGTAGCATAACTATAATATATGGAGGATGTAATGTCAATTACAAAAAAAGTAAAATTAGAAATTGTTGAAAATTTCGGTAGGGGTACCAAAGATACAGGTTCTCCCGAGGTTCAGGTGGCCATTTTATCAAATCGTATCTCTTATCTGACGAATCATTTCAAAGTACATAAGAAAGATTATCATTCCAGACGAGGACTTTTGCAGATTATTGCGAGAAGGCGAAAACTTTTAAGCTATTTAAAAAGAAAAAATGCAGAGCGATATAGAATGCTTATCGGCAGGCTTGGCATAAAGAGATAATGAATAACTAATGAAAAATTATTATAAAGTTGAAAAGGAGATAGCTGGACTTACCTTATCTCTCGAAACAGGAAAAATTGCCAAACAGGCCGATGGAGCTATTTTTGCGAAATGGGGAAATACCGTTGTTCTTGCTACATGCGTATATTCTAGGAGTAAAGCTGACGCGTATAGTGATTTTTTCCCGCTTACGGTAAATTACATAGAAAAAACCTATGCAACCGGACGTTTTCCCGGCGGATTTTTTAAGAGAGAAAGCAGACCGTCCGAACACGAAGTTCTTTCATCAAGATTAATCGATAGACCGTTGCGTCCGCTTTTCGGTGATTTTAAAAATGAAACACAGGTGGTTGTAACGGTGCTATCATCCGATGGAAAAATTGAGCCGTCTATATTGGGAGTGATAGCGGCTTCAGCCGCCCTGTCAATTTCTGAAATTCCATTCGACGGACCTATTGCTGCTGTTCAAATGGGATATATTGATAATCTGTCAACTGCTATGCCGACATCCGAGGCATTGAAGGAATCAAGGTTAAATCTTGTTGTTGCAGGCGGTTCCAAAGGGATAAGCATGGTTGAAGGTGCTGCCGATGAGGTCGCAGAAGATTTTATGATTGATGAAATTGATGAAGCTTCTAAGATCATAGCCGATATTGTTGAGCTTGAAAACAAGCTGGTTGACGAAGTTAACCCGAAGAAATTGGTAGTGGAAAAAATGGTTCCCGATTCGGAAGTTGAAAGGCTCATAAATTCTAAAAAACTGCAGCTTAAAGAAACCTACTTCAAAAAGGAAAAAGAAAAGCGCTCTTCTGTTGCCAATGAATTTAAAAACGATGTAATAAATGATTTACTCAATTCAACAGATGAGCAGGCCAAGCAGTTTTGGGTAAATACGCTTACGGATAAACTTGTCAAGTCACTAATTAGAGAAAGAATGGCAGCAGAACATATAAGATTAGACGGCAGGAAATTTGATGATATCAGGCATATTACATGCGAAACGTCCCTGCTTCCAATGACGCATGGTAGTGCCGTTTTTACGCGGGGTGAAACTCAAGCTCTTGTTACGGCAACTCTTGGTTCAAAGGATGATATGCAGCTTGTAGATGGACTTAATGGAAAATATTTCGAACGATTTATGCTTCATTACAATTTTCCTCCATATTCCGTTGGTGAAATAAAACGCCTCGGCACACCAGGAAGGCGAGAAATAGGCCATGGCAACCTTGCAAAGCGAGCAATCACTCCGGAGCTTCCCGATGAATTGAGTTTTCCTTATGTAGTGAGAGTAGTTTCCGAGGTAACCGAATCTAACGGCTCATCATCAATGGCAACCGTCTGCGGTGCAACTCTTGCGCTTGCCAATGCCGGTGTTCCTTTGCGAAACAGAGTATCGGGCATTGCCATGGGGTTGATGAAAGAGGGCGACGAAACTATTATATTAACCGATATAACAGGTGAAGAAGATCATTATGGCGATATGGATTTTAAGGTTGCAGGCAGTGCAAATGGAATAAATGCTATTCAGATGGATATAAAGATTGATGGTATAACGAGCGATATTTTAAAAATAGCACTGCAAAAAGCTAAGACGGCAAGACTGTACATACTTGATAAAATAAATGATGCTCTTGATGAAAATACCAAGCTGTCTCCGATTGCTCCGAGAATAGAGATTATCAACATAAAGCAATCTAAAATAAAGGATGTTATCGGTCCTTCAGGTAAGATGATTAAGGAGATAGTAGCAAAAACAGGCTCTAAAATTGATATTAATGATGATGGAACGGTTCAGATATATTCTAAAGATAAAGATACGCTTGATGCAACAATTGCTATAGTAAAAGATATAGCACGAGATATAGAATCGGGCGATGAATTTACAGGAGCTGTTACAAGAGTGGAAAATTACGGGGCATTCGTACGCCTTACTCCCCGCAAAGAAGGCATGGCGCATATTTCCAAGCTTTCAAATACACACATTAAGAATATAAATGATGTTGTTAAAGTTGGCGATGAGCTCGCTGTAAAAGTGATTGGTGTTGATTATGCAGGAAAAATATCTCTTGCCGCTAAAGATTATGAAGATAAGCATGATAACAAACAGGATCATCATTCAAAATACTCAGATCGCAGGAGAAATAATGATAAATGATCAAGTTTATAATATAAATATGCTGGAAAACGGGTTTTCCGTAATCAAGGTTCCTACAAATGCAAAATCACTTACTGTGGCTTTGTGGGTAAAATCAGGCTCTGCTAACGAAACCAAACATCACGGAATTTTTCATTTCATAGAACATATGTTTTTCAAAGGAACCGACAATCGCAGTGCTCTTGATATTGCAAAAGAGGTGGAAAGTCTCGGCGGATACTCAAATGCATTCACATCAAAAGAATATACAGCCTATTATATAAAGTCCCTTGGAGAATACGGAAATAAAACGCTTTCAATTCTTGCTGATATGTTTTTTAATTCTACTTTCGACAAAAATGAGATTGAACGCGAGCGAAAGGTGATAAAAGAGGAGATAGATATGACTCAGGATGATCCGTCTTCGCTAATTTATGATCTATTCTTTGAAAATGTTTTAAGCAATTATCCGCTAAGTCATCCGATAGCAGGAACACATGCTTCCGTGTCAAATATCGGTAGGGGAGATTTTATAGATACTTTGGACAGATTCTATACACCAAAGAACTGTTTTGCGGTAGTTGTAGGCGATCTCTCTAAGTTAAATAATGCACAGTTTAATGACCTGTTTTCATCTTGGAAAAATGACAATAAAATTAAACCTGTCCAATCAGGAGTTTGCAAGGCAGGTATTTTTAAACATTATAAAGATTTAAATCAGGTAAATTTTATTCTCGGTTTTCCGGCATTCAGCAAGACGGATGACAGAATATATGCCCTTAAAATGTTTAATATCATCTTCGGCGGTTCTATGAGCTCAAGATTGTTTCAGGAAATAAGAGAAAAAAGAGGGCTTGTATATTCCATAAATTCCTCTTATGAAGGATTTATGGATAACGGAATAGTATATGTAAACGGCGGTACAAATAAAGATAAATTTGACGAAACCATATCTCTGGTAAAAAAAGAGATAAAGAAAGTTAAAGCCGATGGCATTACTGCCGAAGAGCTGGAGAGAGCAAAACGATACTTCAAAGGAATATTTCTCATATCTATGGAAGGCAACGAAGCGCTTATGCAGCATGCCGCAATAAGCTATATATATCACAATAAAATTAAAACTGTCAGCGAAATCATAAAAAAAGTTGAGTCTATAAGCATAACCGATGTCAACAATTTGGCAAATGAACTTCTTGATGACAACAATTCAAATTTAACTTGTCTGGGAAATTTGAATGACTGAAGCGGTAAAAAACCGACTTTTTACTCCAGGCCCAACGCCTGTTCCTTATTATGCGAGAGAAGCAATGGCAAAACCGTCAGTTTATCATAGAACGGAAGAATTTAAAAAACTGCTTATCTCTGTAAAAAACAGACTTTCGCGGCTTGCAGCATCTGAAAATCAAACCGTTGTTTTAACAAGCTCGGGAACAGGTGCTATGGAAGCTGCGGTAACAAACTTTTTTTCTATATCAGACACTGTCCTTGTTGTAAGAGCCGGAAAGTTTGCGGAGAGATGGGGCGAAATATGTGAAGCATTTCATCTTACCCCTGTCTATTATGATATTGATTATGGAAGATCAGCCGATCCGCAAAGGAT
>CAZAPZ010000076.1:0-7751 GCA_964487285.1 uncultured Campylobacterales bacterium
AGCGCTGTACCTGACCGATATTCCGCTGCACTCCATTGCCGCCAGTGAGCTTAGTCGTTATGTGTTTACTCGCCTTCGGGCTTCGTACTCATTTTTCCTTGATATGCAATGTGACATATGAACAAAAAGGACAAACGATATTTTGTCTTAAAACTACAATCGAGATAATGGGACCATTGCACAATAAACACTTCCACGGAAGCCAAATAAGTCAGCTCATTAGGTAATATTCAGTTATTTAACTGCCATCAAAACAGATCGGAGATTCTCCGAAAAATTAAAGAAAGATAAAATATTGGAAAATGAGATCTATGAGATTACGCCTAATGTCAAGGGCTGGCCATTTAACCTAATACGGTAAAAAATAATAAAGGTTTTGATGCTTAAACCAAAGGTTAGAGCATTTTACAAAATTATCTAACCTCTTCCCAAAACCCACTTTCGCTTGTCATGCCTTCATTGTTGGTTTGGTCTGATAATTGAGGCTTTTCATTAATAATTTTTAAAGTCTCAGGTGATAAGTTAGCAGGAATGCTGAAGTTTTTGACTGGTTTTCCGTTTAAAATACCTTTCATTATTCCGATCCAGATTGGTAGAGATGCTTTTGCCCCGGTCTCTCCGTAACCCAAGCTCCTGCCATTATCGTATCCTGTCCAAACAGCGGTTAAATAGTTAGGTGAAAAACCTATAAACCATGCATTTTTATAGTTATTTGTAGTACCCGTCTTGCCGGCAAGCGGCACACCAAGAACTTTTGCAGCCCTGCCTGTGCCATTTTCTATAACATCCTCAAGCATTTTGGTCATAATAAGACCTGTGGACACTTTAAACACTCTTTTATAATCATTTTTATGTTGGTAATATATCTTGCCATCCGGGCCTTCGACCGTTTTTATAGCGAAAAGCTCCTTTCTCACTCCGTAATTGGCAATGGTGCTATACACAGTTGCCATTTCAAGTTCACTTACACTTGCAGATCCCAGCGCAAGTGTGTAGTTTCTTGGAAGAGGTGATGTTATTCCAAGCAATCTCGCATATTTGATAGCTTCTCTAACACCTATTTGACTAATGAGATTTATCGTTGCCACATTAATGGAATGCGCCAATGCGTATCTTAATGTAACTCTTCCAAGAAATTTTCTCTCATAATTTTCGGGTGTCCAAACCTTGTTTTTAAACTTAAACTGAATGGGCTCATCTAAAAGCATGTCACTAGGTGAATATCCATTATCGATTGCCGCAGTATAGATAACCGGTTTAAAGGCGGATCCAACCTGTCTTTCCGCCTGAGTAGCTCTGTTGAATTGGCTTCTTCTAAAACTGAAGCCGCCGACCATAGCAAGAATTTTCCCCGTTTTTTGGCTCACAACAAGGGCTGCCCCCTCCGGCATAGACTTCCCTCTTCTTAGTTTTATGATTCCCTTTTTTATCTCAACTGTTGCAATTTTCTGATATATGGGATTAAGCGTTGTATATATCTTAAGACCTCCCTCGTAAAGAGCTCTTTCACCAAACATAGAAATAATTTTCTGCCTTATAAATGCGGTAAAATACCCGTAAGTCCATCTGGGAACCGCTTTAGATAATAATCGGAGTTTGCTTTTTAAACTTTTGCGGTAGCTTATTTTATCTATCATCCCAAGCTCATACATTCTTTTTAATACATGCCTAATTCTTTTTCTTGCAAGATTAGGATGAAGATACGGATTATATAGTGTAGGAGCTTCAATAGCACCGGCCAAAGCAGCAGACTCAATAAGATTTAGCTTGCTTGCAGGAATACCGAAATATCGTTCCGATGCAGCTTCAATCCCATATGCACCATTTCCAAAATAAATCTGATTTAGATACAATTCAAGAATTTTACGCTTTGAATATCTGTGTGCCATCTTTATTGCAAGCACAATTTCAACCGTTTTCCGATATATGCTTTTCTCAGGTGTCAAGAAAATATTCTTAACGAGCTGCTGAGTTATGGTGCTTCCACCTTCACTAAATCGTCCTGACATAATATCTGCGATAAATGCTCTAAAGATACCTCTAAAATCTAACGCTCCTTGTTCGAAAAAACGTGCATCTTCGGTTGCTATGACAGCATTTATTGCTATTTTCGAAACAGATTTAAGAGGTATTATTATTCTATGCTGCCTGGCAAAATCAGCTATTATTTCACCATTTTCGGCATATACCATTGACGAAGCTGGCATTCTGTAATTTGCCAACTGCACAAATTTGTCCTCAGTGGCACTGCTTACAAGGAAAAACAGTACCGCAACAGATGCCGCACTAAATAAAATGAGAAAAACTATTGTTATAAAAAGTTTTTTTAACAATTAAAATGAAACTCCTATACTAATATATTTTGACCTCACAAAACCGAGATTTACAGCCTTTTGATAATTTGAAAGCATTTTCTTATTTTCACCTTTTATCTCATTGAGCAAACCCATGCCAAAATACCCTTCACCCTTCTTGCTTGATAATGTTGCTCTATAAAATTCAAGATACGCATCTTTATAGTCATTGGCAAGGATAAATATAGCACCAAGCCGCATATGAAAGCCTGCGTCGTCCCTTTTCACTTTATAAAGCATAGTGTTTGCCGCTTCCTTGAAACGCTTCAAACGATATAGGAAGTACGCCTTTATATAATTTAGATGGCTGTTACGAGGATACAATTTTATATATTTATCTATTACAGGTAAATTCATTTGCGGATCACTCATTATAATTGTTCCGTAGGGAGAATTTATGAATCCTTTGTTATTGGATTTCAGATCATATATCCACTTCACACTTTTCTGCAATTTGCGCCACTTGCTTGAATGAAAATTGGGTTTATTTCCCGATATAGAGTTTGAAATAGCTTTTAGCATGTTTATTTCATCAGAGGTATTGCCTTCATATTTCCTTTCCAGCAGTTTTTTTAAAGAACCGATTAAATCGTTAGAACGATCGAAATTGCCCACCTCAACTTCTGCAATAGCTCCCAAAAGATATTGAAACGGGAAATTTGGGTATGATTTTACCATCTCTTCTATTATAGAAATTGCCTTTTGAACTTTTTCAACTCTCATCAAACTAAGCGATAGATTATACGATATTATAGGTTCATCAGGTGCATCTTTATGGGCTGCTTCAAGCAAGTTAACAGCCTTCGCATATTGTCCGTATGCATAGTAAATGTTTGCCTTTTTGGCAGCTCTAATAGCTTTATGTCTAAGGACATTCGCATAAAGTTTTGAAATAACGAGCTTGTTTATCCCTATAGCTCTATATAAATTTGCAATTTTTAAAGCATTTTTCTTTTCAACTAACTGAAGGGGAAGAATTGATGTCAATAGTTTATCTCCAATTATAATAGTCATAAAATTATTGTTTATTTTAGCAACATCGAACAAGGGACGAGGATAAATTTTTAAAAAAGTTAAATTTTTGCCATATTTGGATGATTTTTCAAAAAGTTTAACGGCTCCGGGAAGATCACCGGCATTAATATGCAAAATTGCCATAGAATACAAAAATTTTGGGCCGGGTTTATCAAGGTAGCTCAAGGCAAGATTCGGACGCTCATTATAAATGGATATAAGAGCAAGATTATGCTTCGCGAGTTCGCTTTTATGATTGGATAAAGACTTTTTAAGAAATGACTTAGCTATTTTATATTTTCCCATGGCAAGATAAACCGTTCCAAAAAGCTCATCAAACTTATCATTCTTTTTAACGAGACTTTTTATATCCAAATGTTGAACAATATTTATAGCATTATCATAATTTCCTTTAGCAAGATACAGCATAGCCGATAAAGCATCGGTATAATTTTTATCTTTTATGATGTTTGATGCCTGCGCTGCAATATTGCCGGCTTTCCGAAACTCTCCAAGTTTAATATAAGAAAGCATTAAATCGTAATAGTTTGACCTCTTACGCGGTAATTGCAGCATAGATTTTCTAAAGTATAGAGCAGCATCGCTGTAATTCCCTTTGTTGTAAAAAACTCTTCCAAGTAAAGAATACGCCATCGCACTATCGCCGTTTGACAACTTATCCGTTTCGCCAATAGCTTTTTTAATATTGCCCGAGAATATGCTATGCTGAATATCAAAAAAACGTATTTTGTAAATTTTGCCTCGTTTTGTATAATTTTGAGGCAGCTGAATTTTAATTTTAGCAATATTTTTATGTATTACGCTTTTCTTTTGATGAAAAATTTTTACAGCTGTTGCTGCAATCAGCGTAACGACAAATGCTAATATTATTAAATAAATCCATTTGCGGCTGGTATTGCGAGCCGCGGCTTTTGGCGGCTCGCCTGTTTGTGCAGCAACTTTTTTTTCGGGGTCCGTATCCTCTATAACAATTAAATTTTCATCATCTTCTTTCAATCGAGGCACGATTTATTCATTGAAAGTCAAAATAATCTAATATTTAATTAAATTTATTTTCAAACTTGACCATAGATGTTTACTAACTTTGATCATTTTAATTTTTTGAGAACGGTTTTAATATTCGCAGCAGCTTCTTTTATATCGCTAAGAGACGCAACATATGAAAAACGAATAAAATCATCACATCCAAATCCTATGCCGGGAACAGAAGCAACCTTTGCTTCGTCAATCAACAGATTAGCAAAATCAACCGAGCCGCTAATCTTCCTTCCGTTAAACTCTTTGCCGTAGAAGCTGCTTACATTCGGAAACAGATAAAATGCGCCCTTCGGCTTAAGACAATCGATTCCCTCAATATTATTTATCTGATCATAAAAATAATCCCGTCTCTCCTTGAAAGCCTTCACCATTTTTTTTACGCTTAACTGATCACCGTTTAGTGCCTCAACGGAAGCCTTTTGTGCAATAGAGCACGGGTTGGATGTGCTCTGACTCTGAAGTTTTGTCATGGCGGTTACAATTTTTTCGTCAGCTCCCACCCATCCTATTCTCCAGCCTGTCATAGAATACGTTTTTGATACTCCGTTGACTGTCAACGTTTTCTCTTTGGCCTTATTCGACAAAGAAGCAGGACTTAGAGGCTCATATCCATCGTATGTAATCTTTTCATAAATTTCATCCGAAACAATGTAAAGATCATATTTTAACGCAATTTCAGTTAACTTCTCAATTTCGTTTTTACTATAGGCTGAACCGGCAGGATTTGATGGCGAATTTATTATTATCATTTTCGTTCTTTTTGTTATACTGCTTTCAACTGCTTCAGGCAAAATTTTATATTCTGTTCCCGTAGTTGGAACAATTACAGGCTTTGCACCTGAGTAGATAATGCCTGCTTCATAACTAACCCAAAACGGTGAAGGCAAAATAACCTCATCACCGGGATTTAAAAGAACTTGAAAAAGATTAAAGAGAGCATGTTTCGCACCATCCGATACACAGATGTTGTTTTTGAGGTAGCTTATATTATTCTCTTTTTCAAATTTATTTACTATAGCATCCTTGAGTTCATCTATGCCGCCTACCGCTGTATATTTTGTAAACCCGTCACCTAAAGCTCTAATTGCAGCCTGCTTGATATTCTCAGGTGTATCAAAATCGGGTTCACCTGCGGAAAGGTTTACAATTCTAACACCCTGTGCGTTAAGTTGCTTGCATTTCGTACTTACGGCAAGTGTAGCTGAAGGTTTAATCAAACCTATTCTCTCTGAAAGTTTCATCTTAATCCTCCTTTTTGATGAACAACATCTTTCTTTAGTTTTTTTATAAGTAATTTCTCGACAATATCCGGGACCATATCCGCTATACATCCTTTATGAAAAAAGATATTTTTAACAATACTTGAACTCAAAAATGAGTACTTGATAGCCGGCATCATAAACATCATTTCAACGGAATTGTCAAGCTCCATATTCATAAATGCCATTTGAAGTTCAAACTCAAAATCACTGATCGCCCTGAGCCCTCTTATCACAACTTTGCAATTTCTATATTTTGCAAAGTCAACAAGCAGATTATCGAATCCTTCGACGGAGACGTTTTTAATATTATCTTCTTCCAAACTGCGCTTAACCATTTTTATGCGTTCCTCTAAAGAAAACAGAGGGCTTTTCTGCAAATTAGCTGCCACTGCCACAATAAGCGTATCAAAAATATTCAGTCCCCGCTTTATTATATTTAGATGCCCTTTTGTTATAGGATCAAAGGTTCCGGGATATACTGCAATCATCGTATGTATGAAAGATAATTCAGTATCGTTATTCCGAACGACTTTGTTTTTAGTGTTTTTGCCATTTCAATATAGAAAACAGCGTCATATTCCAAGACAACCAAACTATTATTAATATCCACTATATGCCTTCTTATACATTTTATAATTTTGTTAATTTTCTCTACCGATGTTCTATATGGAGGATCAATGAATACAACATCAAATTTTTTTGAGTTGTTTTTTAAAAACTGCTCCACATCGTCTAAATTTAAACCTATTTGATCATCAATACCGCAATTTTTTATATTCTTAGCACTAACCCTAACTGCATCTCTACTGTAATCAACCATTGTAACGGATGCTCCTCTGCTTGCAGCTTCAATACCAATCGAACCGGTCCCCGAATATAAGTCAAGGAATTGTAACTCGCTTATATTGCCAAGTGTATCAAAAAGCGATTTTTTTACAATCTGACGGGTTGGGCGAAGCCAGTTCTCTTTTACCGCTATCAACCTCCTTCCCTTCAGAAATCCGCCTATTACATTCATTAAATCCGCTACTTTATTTTCTGATCTTCATACCATGCAATTATATTTTACACTTCAAACATGTCAATAGTTAGATCATGCGGACTTATATAGAATATTTGACAATTGCAGTTTAAACTTTATACTTATTGTTGTTCATACATTTACACAATTAAATTGGGGAAAAAGCATGTGACAAAGATTTATGATGAAACAAGCAAACACGAAACTTTTTTAGAATCTGCTCAAAAAATTGCAAGCGTTAGCGGCACTGTGAAGACGGAAAAAGTTTTCGAAAAACTTGCGGTTACATTCAAGGTATTGGGCGATGTTACCCGAACTAAAATAATCTTTTGTCTGATGAAAAAAGAGCAATGCGTTAACGACCTTACAGACCGTATTGGAGTCAGCCAATCTGCGGTATCCCACCAATTGAGAGTTCTTCGTAACTTAGATCTGGTAACATACCGCAAAAATGGAAAAACTTCTTATTATTCTCTAAATGATGAACACATAAGACATCTCTTTGAAGAGGGCTTAAAACACGTGAAAGAAAAATTAGACCGTAAAAAATAATAAAAGTTTTGTATTAGCCGATAGATTGCTATGTGATTTGATTGCAGAATGTATCAAGACATAGAGCGGATAAAAAGGTAAAAAAAAATCTGGCAAGGTTTAATGTTGCTATGGAGCATCGGCATATAAAATAAAGAAGATTCAAAAGATATTGTTAAATGCAGCGGAAATTAAAACTAAAATTTTGCAGCTTTCTTAAAATCAATTGAGAGAATTTAACGAGCGGTACGAAGCATTAGGTAATAGACTGAGGACCGCCTCTATCCTTATTTTGATTTTATTTTCACTGACTAAATCTAACAAAGAGCAAGTGACTATCTATAATTTTGATGCCTCTCCAATTTACATCAGTATAGGGGCAGAATCGGAATTTCTTGGGGTGGTATAGTATAGCAAGTGACATAGTTTCCGGTCATTGCAAACCGGCCCATTCTTGTCATCGTATATTAAATTCAGTAAGCAGATTGGCTTTGACAACAGAGAGTCGGT
>CAZAPZ010000077.1:0-7660 GCA_964487285.1 uncultured Campylobacterales bacterium
GCTATAGGAACGGATGAAACAAACAGAGTCGAAGGTCATGATTATATTACACTGTGAGACCACTGCATAATAAACAAATTCACAGCTTTTAATGAGGTTTTCTATAGAGCTGCCCTGAAGACAAGGCAGACCTCTGTTGGACTAACCGGGTTAATTCGAAGAAGCAAAAACGCAAGTATATGGGAAAGCACATATTGCCCGCAGGGAAGCCAAATAAACGGTAATCTTCAGGAAATAAAAATTCTCAAACTAACAGGTTAGTACCTCAAATTTTAATTTCTGAATCTCACCCAATCTTAGCTTCCTGTGGATCTGCTTATTGTGCAGTAGTCTCATTATCCCAAAAGTCCTCAAAAAGGCATATTTAAAAGCTTTTTTGACGAAGATGGGTTAAGGTGTTAGATAGCAGTTTGGGATTTAACTCAATCAGAAGATTCTTCATTGAAATCCACTATGTTTTCTGTACCATACTCTTATAAGATTAATTCGTCAGGAGGAATAAAATGGAAGAAATTATTAATGCATCTGGTTTAATGAGAAAAAGGGTAAATGAGCTCGGGAGGTTAGTTTGACATTGATAGCCTCAAAAAAAAGATAGATGACATCGAAAAAAGTTTAAATGACCAAAACAATTGGAGCAATCGTTCAATTCTAAAACAGTTGGCACAGGAAAAAAGCGATTTATCAGGCAAAATTGAGCAATATAATAAACTCAACGAGGATCTTGATTCAATAGATGAATTTATTAAGTTAAATGATGATGATTTAATTAGTGATATAAAGCAGCTTGCCGAAAGCATTGAAAAAAATCTTCACTTGGCAGAAAAAACAGTGAAATTTTCCGATCCGAGCGATAAATTGGGTGCAATTGTAACGGTGCATCCTGGAGCAGGGGGAACAGAAGCCTGCGATTGGGCGGATATGCTTTTTAGAATGTATCTCGGATGGGCAGAGCAAAAGGGGTACAAAATAGAACTAGTAAACAAGGAAGCCGGAGCTGAAGCAGGCATTAAGTCTGCCATGTTTATTATCAAAGGTTTATATGTTTACGGTCGGCTAAAATCAGAAAACGGCGTTCATCGTCTCGTAAGAGTTTCTCCGTTTGATTCTGCAAAAAGGAGGCATACATCATTTGCTTCTATCATTGTGATACCTGAAGCTGACGATAATATTGAAATTGAAATTGATAAAAAAGATTTAAGGATAGATACTTATAGATCCAGCGGGGCAGGCGGGCAGCATGTAAATAAAACCGATTCAGCTATTAGAATTACCCATATTCCAACAAAAATAGTGGTAACATGCCAAAACGAGCGTTCCCAATTTAAAAATAAAGCCACAGCTATGAAAATACTCAAATCAAAACTTTACGAATTGGAGCGTAAGGAAAAAAAGAAAAAGGAAGACGGTCTTTCTGAAAAAAAGGCGAATGAATGGGGCAGCCAGCTGCGCTCATACATACTGTTTCCATATAAAATGGTGAAAGATCATAGAAACGGGGTTATCAGCCATAATCCTGATTCGGTTCTTTCCGGTGATATTGACCGATTTTTATAGAGAGACACGAACTTGGATGGATGATATATAACTTAATCACTTGTCACTTGACAAAATAGTTGCTATTATATTAAAGACTTGTTAAAAAAGCTTTTTGATGTAACTTTCCGGTTTATAGGAGAAAAGAATGGATTTTGATGAACGAAAACTTATTGAAGAAACAAAAAATAGACTGAAAAAGAGAGAAGAGTTTGAGGCTCGTAGCATATCGTGTTATAACAACCACTTTATGCCTTCTATCTCACTTGGAAAGCTTGCAAAATTATACGATAATGATAAAGAAGAGTTGACACATGCCGCCTTTGCAATTGCAGGAAGAATTATGAACAAGCGTTCGTTTGGCAAAGCTCTTTTTTACAAACTGTCTGATAAAAATGGCATGATGCAAGTGTATTGCAAGAAAGACGATCTGAGCGAAGATGATTTCTTTGTCGCAAAGCGATCCGATGTAGGTGATATTGTCGGTATAAAAGGCACTCTATTTAAAACTCATACGGGTGAGCTTACGTTGAAAGCTGAAACCGTTACACTTTTAACAAAATCATTAAGACCGCTGCCCGAAAAATGGCATGGACTTAAAGATAAAGAGATACGCTACAGAAAACGCTACCTTGATCTTATTTCAAATCGCGACTCTTTGGAGGTTTTTAAAAAACGAGCAGAAATATTAAAATATATTAGAAAATTTTTGGATAAAAATGAATTTCTTGAAGTGGAAACGCCAATTTTGCAGCCAATTGCAGGAGGAGCTACGGCAAGTCCGTTTGTTACACATCACAAGGCGCTTGACATGGATCTATATCTGCGTATTGCACCTGAGCTCTATTTGAAAAGAATTATGGTTGGCGGTCTTGAGCGTATATACGAGCTAAGCAAAAATTTTAGAAATGAAGGGATGGATTTAAACCATAATCCTGAGTTTACTATGATAGAGTTTTACTGTGCATATCAGAATTATATCGGCCTTATGGATTTTACAGAGGAACTCATAAATTATGTTGCAGAATCAATAGATGCGAAATCTGTGACATTCAACAATAACCCCATTGATTTTAGCAGGCCATGGAAGCAAATTACTATTTATGATGCAATTACCGAGATTGGCGGAATGGATAAAGAAATTATAGATAACAAAGATACAGCTTATAAAAAAGCTAAGGAACTTGGCAAACCGGTTGATATCGAGATGTGTCATGCCAAATTGTTAGAGGAAATATTTGATATTGCAGTTGAGCCAAAGCTTATAAATCCTACATTTATAACCGGGTTTCCGGTTGATATATCTCCTTTGGCAAGAAGATCGGAAGAAAAGCCTGATTTTACGGACCGTTTTGAACTGTATATAGGAGGGATGGAGATAGCCAACGCTTTCAGCGAATTATCAGATCCAGCAGATCAGCAAGCAAGATTTGAGAATCAAGTGCGTAGGAAAGAGGGAGAAGCTGATTATGATTATATAGAAGCACTCGAATACGGCCTTCCGCCTACCGCCGGCGAAGGCATAGGAATTGACCGATTGGTCATGATATTAACAGGTACCGAATCAATAAGGGATGTAATTCTGTTTCCGCAGATGCGCCCAAGAAGAAATAGTAAAGGAGGCTAATATGCTACCTGGATGGCAAGAAATGCTGCCGATTCTTATAATCGGTATGGTTATTTTTGGTGCAAAGAAGTTGCCTGAGATAGGCTCAGGATTAGGAAAGGGTTTGAAAAATTTTAAAAAATCATTAAAAGATACGGAGAAAGATGCTGCAATTGAAGATGATAAGGCAATTGATGATAAGGATAAGAAGGAAAATAGTTGATTGAGACAGTCCAATTAATACTGAAAAAGGCTGTCTCTAAACTCACCGGTAATTGGAGCGGCAATGTGCCGGTGCAAATTCCTCCGTCGTCACTGCTTGGCGATTTTTCAACACCAATTGCTTTTAATCTTGCTAAAATTATGAAGCAGAGTCCGGAGAATATAGCTGATAAGCTCTCTTCTTTAATCAGCGATCCCCTGATTACATCTGCTAATACATCAAGCGGATTTCTCAATATCAGGTTGTCGGATGCACAATTAGCAGGCTGGCTTGATAAACGGTTTTTGAACGGTACTTTGGCTTATTTCAAAGAAAAAAAAGAATCTGTGCAGATTGAATTTGTTAGTGCTAATCCAACAGGTCCGCTTCATATCGGGCATGCAAGGGGAGCTGCTGTAGGAGATTCGCTTGCGAGAATTCTTGCTAAATACGGATATGATGTTCAAAAAGAGTATTATCTAAACGACAGAGGAAGACAGATGCGTCTTTTAGGGAGTTCTGTCAAAGCAAGAATAGAAGGAAGGGAGCTGCCCGAAGAAGGGTACAAGGGCAGTTATATTTCAGATATTGCTAAAAAATTGGAAGATGGCACAACTGACGAAATATCACAAAAGGCTGCGGCTATCATATTGGATGGAATAAAAGATGATCTATCAAAGTTTTCCGTTACCTTCGATAATTTTTTCAGCGAGAAGAAACTGATGGATAATAATGAACTTTCAAGAATTGTTGGTATTTTAAAGAAAAAGCAGCTTGTATACGAAAAAGACGGAGCTCTTTGGTTTAAGTCATCATCGTTTGGTGATGATAAAGACAGAGTCATTATAAAATCAAACGGCGATACTACTTATTTTGCCTCTGACATATGTTATCACTACAATAAGTTTATAGTTAGAAAATTTGACAGTGTGATTGATATAGTTGGAGCTGATCATCATGGTTATGTAAGCAGAATGAAAGCTGCCTGCGAAGCGATTGATGTTGATCATAAAAGATTATCAATTATACTAATTCAAATTGTTAATCTTGTAAGAAGCGGTAAATCTATCTCCATGTCAACCAGAGCCGGTAAATTTGTCAGCCTCAAAGAGCTAACCGGCGAAGTAAGTGCGGATGCTGCACGGTTTTTATTTTTAACAAGAAAAGTTACAAGTCATCTTGATTTTGATATTGATATAGCAAAAAAGAAATCGGAAGAAAACCCGGTTTTTTATGTTCAATATGCTTATGCCCGCATTCAGAGCATATTAAGTAAGGCAGATGAGATGAATATCAAGTACGATAAAACAGCGCCGCAGCTTGAAGGAGATTTTGAATTATTTGAGAGATCATTGATGATTGAACTTGCCTGTTACAAGAATGCGCTGTTTAGATCGGCATCTAATCTCGACCCGTTTTTTGTGACAAGTTATTTGATGAATGTTGCGAAACTTTTTCATCAATTTTATCACAATGTGAAAATATTGGGAGGTAAACAAGATATGATAGGAGCAAGATTGAGACTTTGCCAAATAGTGTCATATATTATTGAGGATGGTTTAATGACACTTGGAATAAGCCATCCGGCGAGGATGTAAAATGGATAAAGAAAAACAGGCGGTCACAAGCTTATTTCATAAAAAACCGCCTAAAACAGTGAGTTTGAAAACGAGTATCATAATAAATATTCTATTTCTTATGATTGGAATATGGATAGGCATATTCATATTTTCTTCTATCAATTCCCACTTTGCTGGAAATAATCAACCGATAGAAACTAAGCAGAAAATAATAATTAAGCCGGCACAAAATAAAACAACCGGACCTAAAATCGTTGTTATTGGAGGCAGTTCAGGAGCCGAATCTCCCCTACCTTCTGAAACTGAATCAAGCTCGCCTGCAAACAGCTCCTCCTTCGTAGAAAAGAACATAGTTGTGGAGAAAATCAAACATCCTATCGTAGCTTCATCGGTAATAACTAAACGACCTAAACACAAAACAAAGGTTGCTGTAAAACATGTTAAACATTGGACAATTCAGGTAGCAAGTTATAAAAACAAGACAAATGCGATACGCATGCTTAAAAAACTTGGGCTTATTTCGCTTTCTGCTCACATCAAGAGGGTCAAAAAAGAGAAGACACATTTTTATAGGGTACTTATTAGTTACAAGGGTTCAAAAAAAGGAGTTGCTGCAATTGTAATAAGGATTAAAACTAAATTACATATAATACCGTTTGTATATGATCCAATATCCTGATATTAGCCCTATAATTTTTCATATAGGGCCTTTTGCATTAAGATGGTACGGCTTAGCTTACGCTGCAGGATTTACTATATGGTATCTGTATATGTCGGCAAAGAAACGAAAAAAGCGAATCGGTATAGAAAAAAGCCTTGATTCGTTGGTTACCTATGCGGTTCTCGGCGTAATTCTCGGGGGGAGAATAGGGTATATTTTAGTTTATAATTTGCCTTACTACCTTGCTCACCCTCTAAATATGTTTGCGGTATGGCAGGGTGGAATGTCTTTCCACGGGGGAGCAACCGGTTTAGTAATAGCCGGACTTATTTTTTGCAAACGGTATAAAGTTAATTTCTACTCTATTGCCGATGAGAGCGTTGTTATAGCTCCGATAGGCTTATTTTTTGGACGAATTGCAAATTTTATAAATGGTGAGCTTTACGGCAGAGTGACAAATGTGCCTTGGGCAATGGTATTTCCATCTGGCGGCCCGCTTCCCCGCCATCCATCTGAGCTTTACGAGGCCTTTTTTGAAGGAATAGTGCTTTTTGCCATTATGCTGATTACAAAAAAACATTTCCTTAAAATAAAAGGTAAGCTGTTTTGGCAGTTCATTTTTTTGTATGGACTATTCCGATTTCTTGTGGAATTCACAAGACAACCCGATCCTCAATTAGGTTTTATCGTTGCAGGGTTTTCTATGGGGCAACTTTTAAGCCTGCCGATGATTATCGTCGGATTCTATTTTTTCATCAGGAGATAAACTTTGCTTGATAAAATTATAGCCGACACAAAACGCACAGTTCAACTTAACAAATCGAAAATTGACAGCTCTGTTATGAATAGATCGCTTTCCTTTGTAACTTACGAACCAATTAATGTATTGCAACTGTTTAAAAGTGACGGCATTCATATAATAGCTGAATATAAGCGCAGCTCACCTTCTCGAGGTAAAATATCTAATTTGCCGTTATCAAATGTAATCAGCGAATATGAGAAAGGTGGAGCATCGGCAATATCCATATTAACAAACGATGCTTTTGATGGTTCAATCGGTGATTTTGAGGAAGCGCGGCAGCTGACAAAATTGCCGCTTTTGAGAAAAGAGTTTGTAATTGACGAATATCAGCTTTTTCAATCGAAAGTGTACGGAGCTGATTTTGTACTTCTGATAACAAGAATACTGTCTGACAAACAACTTAAGGATTTTTTAGAAACTGCAGATTATCTTGGAATAAAGGCTCTCGTTGAAACCGAATCAACCGTTGAGGTAGAACGAGCATTGAATGCCGGAGCTAATATAATCGGTGTAAATAACAGAGACCTTAAAAGTTTTTCAATTGACAAAGCTAAGGGGCTTATGATTGCTAAAACAATTCCTTCTAATATTGCAGTTGTTATAGAAAGCGGTATAGCTGTGAGAAGTGACATCGACCCTTTTGTTGATGCCGGGTTTAATAACTTTCTTGTAGGAAGTTCGCTGATGCTTTCTTATGATAAAATAGGTTCATTGAGAAATCTATATTTAAAGGCAAAATGCTGTTATTAGAAATTAAATAATTATTAGTAAAGCTGTTTTGTTAAGATTGCAAATAGTTTTGATTAATGCTGCATATATTTTGCAGCACAATAAAATTAAGATTTACGACTAACTTGGTCTCATAATTGCAGTTGTGCAACTACTAATGTCGCGGGAATTGTGTTTGTGCGTAAGGTATATTAATAAGACTTCTCAATATACCGTTTTCCTAATTATATAGTATGTTCTAAAATGAGAGGGATTGAGAAGTACAACTACAAGCGGAGCATGGCAGCCTCGTTGTTTTTTCATACTAAATCTACATCCGAATTCAATTCCAAGGTTACTCTGCATCTTTCAGATGACTGCAATGACAAATAAAAGCAGGAATGATTGGAAATCCAATATTTTTGGTGGCGGCGAAGGGAATTGAACCCCTGACACTGCGGATATGAGCCGCATGCTCTAACCATCTGAGCTACGCCGCCCGCTTCATATCCCATCTTTCTTAAATTTCTTATCTTTTAAACTTCCCCTGGCAGTAACCTACTCT